>CALMYO010000019.1 GCA_937873685.1 uncultured Paracoccaceae bacterium | reverse complement strand
GTGTCGGTCGCGGTCGCGCCGGCGCACAGCCTTGCCGCCACCGCCGCCGCCCCACCCCCGGACGAGCCGCCCGGCACCAGATCCTTGTTGGAGCCGCGCGCCCGCCACGGGTTGATGACCGGGCCGTAGTAGGAGGTCTCGTTCGACGAGCCCATGGCGAACTCATCCATGTTCAGCTTGCCGAGCATCACCGCGCCATCGGCCCAAAGGTTGGCGGTGACGGTGGATTCGTAGCGCGGCTGGAACGCATCGAGGATGTGGCTGCAGGCCTGCGTGTGCACGCCCTCGGTCGCAAACAGGTCCTTGATGCCGAGCGGTATGCCTTCCAGCGTGCCAGCCTCGCCCTTCGCAATGCGATCATCCGACGCCGCAGCCATGGCGCGGGCCTTGTCGGGCGTCGTCACGATATAGGCGTTCAGCGCGGCGTTCGCGGCCTCGATCGCCGAAAGATAGGCCTCGGTCAGTTCGGTAGCGGAAAACGCCTTCGCCTTGAGCCCCTTGCGGGCTTCGGCGATGGTCAGCGCGGTCAGGTCGGTCATGGTCACAGCATCTTTTCGTAGAAACGGGAAAAGCCGGAATCGGGATAATCGAGCACCGCGCCGCATTGGCGGTAGCCGGCGCGTTCGTACAGCCGCCAGGCCGGTTCGAAACCGGGCGCCTCGCCGGTCTCCAGCACAAGACTCTTCAGTCCCCTGGAGCGCGCCAGCCCCTCGATGTTCTGCAGCAGCGCTACGCCGACGCGGTGGCCGCGAATTTCGGGCAGCGTGTACATGCGCTTCACCTCGCCGAGCGTTGCGTCATGCACCTTCAGCGCCCCCATGCCGACGGCGCGTCCGGTTGAATCGCGCGCAACAAACAGCGTGACGGCCGGTTCGGCCATCTGCTCGACAGTCAGCTGGAACTGGAACTGGCGCGGCGTGAGCGGGATCATGTAGGCGTTCAGCGCCGCGACCAGCGCGCGCACATCGTCCTGCAACGGCGTTTCGACGGCGATGGTGATCATTGTGCCTGTTTTACTCCACCTAGTCGAGCAAAGGTCCGTTGGACGATGTCAGCGACAACCGCATTCAACTCCTTGCGAATCTCGGTTGTCGTGTAGCGAAGCGTCATGTAGCCGATTTCGCCGGTGGCCCGATCGCGAACCGCATCACGGACCGGACGATCGCCATGGAAATGCTGCTCGCCGTCAACCTCCACCAGCAGACGCGCCTTCAAGCATGCAAAATCTGCCACGTAATTCAGAATTGGCACCTGCCGACGAAAGTGAAGACCCTGATCGCGGAGCAGCCGAAGCTCGGACCACAGTATCACTTCCTCGTCGCTCATCGACCTGCGCAATCGACGCACAAATGCAGTCGACGCAACACGCGGGGTGTTTCCTCCCCCTTCAGGGGGAGGTGGTCCGAAGGACCGGAGGGGGTGCGCCCTTCTTTTCAAATCCGCGTTCCCGATCAACATTTGACCCCACCCGGCCGCTACGCGGCCACCCTCCCCTTGCAGGGGAGGGAAACCGGCGGTAAAAACCATCTACTCCACCACCTTCGGCACAAGAAAGAACCCGTCTGCCGAGGCCGGGGCGTTGGCGACGATGTCGGCCGCCTTGGCGCCATCGGTCACCGCATCGGCGCGCATGCGCATCTTCATCGGCGTGACCGAGGTCATCGGCTCCACGCCGTCGACAGTCACCTCGTTCAATTGTTCCACAAAGCCGAGAATGGCGTTCAGTTCGCCCTGCATCTTCTGCGCCTCGGCGTCGGTGACGGCGATGCGGGCAAGGTGGGCGACGCGCTTGACGGTGGCGAGATCGACGGACATGGGACGGTGCTTCCGAATGCGTGAAGCCCGAGCCTATAGGCAAGCGACCGCCGCCGTGCAACACGCAACGCGGTTCAGCCCGTCAGCGGATGTTGACGCCGTCGCACAAGTGATACAGCCCGCCGATGCCGCCTTCGGATTCAGTACCGCCGTCGCGCAGCGAGGTCACTTCCAGCACGTTCTCGCCGCGAGGCATGAGGGAAAAAAGGTCGGGAAAGGCAAACCCCGGCTCCTCGCACAACGCGGTCGCCACCCAGCCCGGAAGGTTGTCACGGCCATCGACGCGCAGGAACTGGCAGTTGGATTCAAGCCCCTCAAGACCGCGCTCGGTCAGGAACAATTCGCCCTCGCCGGCGACAGCCTCGACACCTTCGCTCGCCGCCTTCTGGCAAAGTTCCGGCGAACGGGCATAGCTGCCGGCCGGGTAACTGTCGGCGAGAGCCGGCGTTACGGCCAGCAAGGCGAACATAAAGGCGAAGAGGTGGCGCATGGTGGCGTTTCCGGTTTCTGGCGTGCAGCATCAACACTGCGGCGCGGGATCGTCAAGCCGTCGACAACGCCATGCCAATCGGGTGAAAGTTACCCCCACCCCTGACCCCTCCCCTCAAGGGGGAGGGGGACTTCAAGGCCGTGCGCCAACAACCGAAAATGACGCAATGCTGTTGGCTATGGCTGGGTCTGCGTGCAGCCTGCCCCCCTCCCCCTTGAGGGGAGGGGTTGGGGGTGGGGGTAAAACGTGCCGCAAATCGCTTCACGCGATTTCCCTGCACGCCATGTGCCCACCCTGCACTATCGCTCGATCGAGCCGCCCGGCTGCAACACCGCGACCTTGGCCGCATCGCCCTCCATCGCCTCGACGAAGCGTGACGCGTCTGGATCGAGCAAGCCGAAGGTAGCGTAGTGGCACGGCAGGACGGTGGAGAACCCGAAGTACCGGCGGCAGGCGAGCGCCGCCACCGCGCCGCCCATGGTGAAGCGGTCGCCAATCGGGTCGATGCGGATATCGGGCTCATGCAGTTCGTTGAGCAGCGCCATGTCGCCGAAAATGTCGGTGTCGCCCATGTGGTAGACCGTCGGCGCATCGGGAAAATGCAGCACCAGGCCGAGCGGATTGCCGAGATAGACGTTGCGCCCCTCACCGGTCTGGCTCGACGACGAGTGCTGGGCATGCACGAAGGTGGTGGTGAATCCGCCGCAATTCACCGTTCCGCCCTGGTTGCCGGGGTTGAGCTTGCCGCCATCGACACCTTGCGCGGCGAGATACATGGCGATCTCGAAATTTGCGACCAGTTGCGCGCCTGTCGCCTTGCAGATCGCGGATGCGTCGCCAAGGTGATCGTCGTGACCGTGGGTCAGCAGCACGTGGGTCGCGCCACTGGCCGCATCCTCCCAGCCCCTGCCCCAGGACGGATTGCCGGACAGGAATGGGTCGATCAGGATCGCCTCACCGTTGTGGTCGATGCGAAAGGCCGAGTGGCCGAACCAGGTGATCTTCATGAGATTCTCCTCTCGATGTGGAGCCGGTTTGACGGCACCCCTGCGCGCGATTATCGCATGGGTTCATGTCAGCCATCGAATTGTCAACACTTGCCGGCCTGCTGCAACGCGGGCAAACCGTCATCGGGATTGATCTTGGCACGAAAACCATCGGGATAGCCGTTTCCGATCTCGGGCTGACGCTGGCGACACCGCGCCTGGTGATCGAGCGGCGCAAGTTCAGCGCCGATGCGGCCGAGTTGCTGGCAGTTGCAAGGCGGGAAAACGCCGGCGCCCTTGTAATCGGGCTGCCGCTCAACATGGACGGTTCGGAAGGGCCGCGCGCGCAATCGACGCGATCATTTCAGCGCAACCTCGAACGTCTCACCGACCTGCCGACGGCTTTCTGGGATGAAAGGCTCTCAACCGTGGCGGCCGAACGGGCGCTGATCGGGATGGATGTATCGCGCGCCAAGCGGGATGCGCGCATCGATGCGGCCGCGGCCGCCTTCATTCTGCAGGGTGCGCTTGACCGACTTCAATCGCTGCCGGCGCGGCTGACTTGAGCGCCTGACGCTCCTGCCACCACGCCTTGATCTGGCGGCGCTTGCGAAAAGCGACGATGCCGATCACCAGAAACGAATCGAAGATGCAGGCCTGCAACAACATTCCCGGAAGCAGCGCAGGGTCGATGCCGAGAATGTGGCCGTAGATCGCAAACACCAGATCGTGCGTGCGTCGGGTCATGAATTCCAGCCCGAGGCTGATGTTGTGGAACGACAGGCCGTACCACGCCCAGAAGGAGGACAGCGGAAAGGCCCAGCCCCAGATCAGAAGCCGCATCGTCATCCCCTTCCCGAAAGATTTGCCAGTGCCGCATCATGCGCGGCAGCCATCGCCATCTGTCCTGCGACGGCATCGCTGCCGTCGTCTTCGGCCGGGCCGATGTCGCGCTCGATTGCGGAAAGAACGATCGCGCCCCAACTCGCCAGAACGGCGATCCCGTTTGCGGCGCTCGTCGTGACCAGACCCGGAACTTCGGCCCAGACGCCGAAAACCGCTGCCGCGGAAAAAACGATCAACAGCCCCCCGGTGACCGAACGCAGCGAATCGCGAAATGACGCGGCCGACCGCTCGTCGGCGTCGATGGCGATCAGGGTGAGCCAGAGGAACGTTGCCGCCAACGTCGCGCCGGCGGCGGCTGTCGCGACACCGGCGCGGCCGGAATCGATCCCCGGCATCGCCGCGCGGATTGCCTCGGCCAGATGACCGAACCAGCCCTGCCCCCAAACATTGCCGCTAAGCACGCAAATGGCGCCGTAGCCGAAGAAGAGCGACCAGTTGAGCAGCACCAAGGGGGGAAGAAGGCGTTTCATCGGTTTCCGCATGACCGGTCTTGTGTTCGGCCACAGTGACGGTTTTCAATTGCAACGGCAACGTAAACCATTTGTTAGGGTTAACGGCGGCCCGGCCCCTGCCCTTGCGCCCCTGCGGCTGTGGGCCTATGCGAACCGGACCTGCCGCAGGCCCTCCCCATGATCCCGGTCTTTGAAAGCATCATACCGATTTTCCTGCTGGTGCTGCTCGGCAACCGGCTGAAGGCGCATTTCGCGTTCGAGCCCGGTCTTTGGCGGGGGCTGGAACAACTCGGTTACTACGTGCTCTATCCGGCGCTGCTGTTCCTGACGATCTTTCGCGCCGATTTCTCCGGCGTGGCGCTGAACGGTATCGTGCTGGCGCTGGCCTCGGCTTTCTTGCTGGTCTCGGCGACGGTATTGGCGCTATGGCCGGCGCTGGACGCCAAGAGGCTGGTGCGGCGCAGCCAATACTCCTCCGTGTTCCAGACGGCGATCCGCTGGAACGGCTTCGTGGCGCTTGCGGTCGCGGAACGGCTGTTTCCCGCCCAAGGGCCGGGTATCGTCGCGCTGGTGATGGCGGGGCTGATCATCCCGATCAACATTGCGTCCGTCGCGGTATGCGCGGCGTTCGGCGGCAGCGGATTCTCGATTGTTGGCGTATTGCGCAAGCTTGCGACCAATCCGCTGATCCTTGCCGTGGTCGCCGGTTTGGTCGCGCGGCTGATCCCGCCGCTTCAGTATCCGCCGGTTGGCGAGACGCTGCACCTGCTCGGTCGCGCGGCGCTGGGCATGGGTCTGATCTCGATCGGCGCGGGCTTGCGCGTCGCCGATACGTTGCATTTCAACACGCCGTTGGTGCTGCCGAGCGTCACCAAGCTGCTGGTCTTTCCGGGACTTGTGCTGTGCTTCGCGCTCGGTCTTGGCGTGCCGGGTTCGCAATTGCAGTTGCTGGCGCTGTGCGCTTCGGTGCCGACCGCTATGAACGGCTACCTGCTCGCCCGACAGATGAATGGCGATGCCGAACTCTATGCGGCAATCGTCACGGTGCAAACTGCCGCGTCGTTCCTCACGATTCCGGCCGTTCTCGCGGTTGCGGGCTACCTCGGCGGGTAAAGCGAATCGACCATGGCGCGGGCGTCGAAACGGGCATCGAGCATGCCGTAGGTGGTGCGCCACTGGCCACCGAGCCGCGTCTCGACGAAGGCGTCGGCAATCGAACCCATGCCAAGACGGCGCAGTTCGGCGGCGGCGGCGGCAAGCGCCAGCTGTTCGGTGAGGATGCGCGCCGCGCCTTCATCGCTGGTCACGACACCGAAGGCTGCCTTCAACACCTCCAGCGTGCCGCGGCTCGCCGGGCCGAGGTCGCGCTTCAGCAGCGCCAGCACCGCCTCGAACAGACGCGGGCTTCGGCCGAGAACACGCAGCACATCGAGCGCCATCACATTGCCCGAGCCTTCCCAGATGGCGTTGACCGGCGCCTCGCGATAGGCGCGCGCCAGCACGCCCTCCTCCACGTAGCCGTTGCCACCAAGGCATTCCATCGCCTCGTACAGAAGCGGCGGCGCGATCTTGCACACCCAGTACTTCACCACCGGCGTCATGGCGCGGGCAAACGCCGCCTCGGCGGGATCAGACGTGGCGAGATCGTAGGAGCGCGCGAGGCGGATCGACAGCGCGGTTGCCGCCGCCACGTCGATCGCCATGTCGGCGAGCACGCGGGTCATGAGTGGCTGGTCGACCAGCGCCTTGCCGAACACGCTGCGGTGGCGGGCGTGATGCACCGCCTCGGCAAGGCCGGCGCGCATCAGCCCCGCCGACGCAAGCGCGCAATCGAGCCTTGTCAGCGTCACCATTTCGAGGATGGTCTTCACCCCCTCGCCGGGATTGCCGATCATCTGGCCGACCGCACCCTTGATCTCGACTTCCGAGGAAGCATTAGAGCGGTTGCCGAGCTTGTCCTTCAGTCGCTGCAATTGCAGCCCGTTCAGGCTGCCGTCGGACATGATTCGCGGCACCATGAAGCAGGACAGGCCCTCGCGCGCCTGCGCCAGCATCAGGAATGCGTCCGACATCGGCGCCGACATGAACCATTTGTGGCCGGTCAGCACGTGGAAGCCGTCGCGTGTGCGTTCCGCCGAGGTGGTGTTGGCGCGCACATCCGTTCCGCCCTGCTTCTCGGTCATGCCCATGCCGAGCGTCAGGCCGTTCTTCTCCACCGGCGGCTTGAAGCTCGAATCGTAAGCGCGCGCCAGGATGCGCGGCCCCCATTCGTTGAGGATCGCCGGCGTGGTCATCAGCGCTGCAACCGAGGCGCTGGTCATCGTGACCGGGCAAAGATGCCCGCATTCCAGCCCGGCCGTCATGTAGAACTTCACCGCCCGCGCCAGATGGCGGCCGCCGCCCTTGTCGGCGTTGCGTTCCCACACCGAACTGTGCAGGCCCGACGCGATCGAGCGACGCATCAGCGCGTGATAGGCGGGATGGTATTCCACCTGGTCGATGCGATGGCCCTGACGGTCGTGGGTGCGCAGCCGCGGCAACTCGGTGTTGGCGAGGCGGGCCATGTCCTGCGCCTCGAACGAGCCGACGAACCGGCCGAGCGCATCGGTCTCCTTTTCCTGCTCGGCGTTCAAGCCATCAGCGCATAGCCGCAGCAGCGGATCGAGCCGCCACGCATTGCCGCCGGCAAGCGGCGGCGGCTGGTTGGCGACGCTGTGGCTGTCGAATACGCTGAGGCGAGGTCCGGTGGTCATGGTTCACGCATAGCGGAAAACGCCGCCGATTCCAGCCGCGCGGACAAAACGTCCAGCGCTTTTCGCGGTTTTTGCTGTGCATGGATCGGGGCTGGCTCGCGACCGCGCTTGCGTCGGTCGCGGGTGCGGCCTACAGCCCGCGCCATCATGAGCGCCCCTGAAATCTTTCCCGTGTTCAGGCACCGGCACCTGCTCGGCATCGCCGGGTTGACGCCGCCGGACATCGAGACACTGCTCGACCGCGCCGAGGGATTCGTCGAATTGTCGCGCCAGGCAGACAAGAAGCGCGCGACGCTGCGGGGGCGCACGCAGATCAACCTGTTCTTCGAAGCCTCAACCCGCACGCAGGCCTCGTTCGAACTGGCGGGAAAGCGGCTCGGCGCCGATGTCATGAACATGAGCGTCGGCAATTCGTCCGTGAAGAAGGGCGAGACGCTGATCGACACGGCGATGACGCTGAATGCGATGCATCCGGACATCCTGATCATCCGCCACTCGTCTGCCGGCGCGGCGGCGCTGCTGGCGCAAAAAGTGTCGTGCTCAGTCGTCAATGCCGGCGACGGGCCGCACGAGCACCCGACCCAGGCGCTGCTCGACGCACTGACCATCCGGCGCGCCAAGGGCCGCATCGCCGGACTTGTGGTCGCAATCTGCGGCGACGTGCTGCATTCGCGCGTGGCGCGCTCCAACATCCTGCTGCTCAATGCGCTCGGCGCAGAGGTGCGCGTGGTTGCCCCCTCGACGCTGCTGCCGGCGGGCGTCTCGCGCATGGGCGCAATCCCGTTCACGCGGATGGAGGACGGGCTTGCCGACGCCGACGTGGTGATGATGCTGCGCCTGCAGCGCGAGAGGATGGAAGGCGGGTTCGTGCCGTCGGTGCGCGAATACTTCCGCCATTTCGGCCTCGATGCGCGCAAGCTCGCCATCGCCCGGCAAGACGCGCTGGTGATGCATCCGGGCCCGATGAACCGTGGCGTGGAGATCGCTTCGGAGATCGCCGACGGGCCGCAAAGCGTGATCGAACGCCAGGTGGAAATGGGCGTCGCCATCCGCATGGCGGTCATGGAAGCGCTGCTCGACCCGCGGCGCAATGACGGAAACCTGGCCGCATGAACCGTCGGCCACTCTTCATCGAACAGGCCCGCATCGTCGATCCGTCGCGCGGGATCGACGAGATCGGCACCGTCGTGGTCGCAGGCGGGCAGATTGCGGCGGCGGGCGCCTCGGCGCTGAACCAGGGCGCGCCGGAAGCCGCCGAACGCATCGACGGGCGCGGCAAGCTGGTGATCCCCGGGCTGGTCGACGCGCGGGTGCATGTCGGCGAACCGGGCGCGGAACATCGCGAGACAATCGAATCGGCCAGCCGCGCGGCGGCGGCCGGCGGGGGCCCGCCCTTCGTCATGATGCCCGACACGCAGCCGGTGATCGACGACGTGGCGCTGGTGGAATTCGTGCGCCGCACCGCGCGCGACACGGCGATCGTCAACGTGCATCCCGCCGGCGCGATCACAAAGGGGCTCGAGGGCCGCGAGATGGCGGAGTTCGCGCTGATGGCGCAAGCCGGCGCGGTTTGCTTCACGGAAGGGCGCAGAACGGTCGACAGTGCGCTCGTGATGCGCCGGGCGCTGACCTACGCCCGCGATTTCGACGCGGTGATCGCGCACGAGACGCATGACCGGGCTTTGGCCGGACAGGGCGTGATGAACGAGGGGCTGTTTGCATCGATGCTCGGCCTGTCGGGCATTCCGCGCGAGGCGGAGGTGATCCCGCTCGAACGCGACCTGCGCCTCGCGGCGCTGACAGGCGGACGCTACCACGCCGCCAAGATTTCCTGCGCGATGTCGGCAGAAGCAATAGCCCGCGCCAAGGCGGCGGGCGCGGGCGTGACCGCAGGGGTTTCAATCAACCACCTGTCGCTCAACGAAAATGACATCGGCGAATACCGCACCTTCTTCAAGCTGTCGCCGCCGCTGCGTGCTGAGGAAGACCGGCAGGCGATGATCGCAGCGCTTGCCGACGGCACAATCGATATCGTCGTCTCGGCGCACGACCCGCAGGATGTGGACACCAAGCGCCTGCCTTTCTCGGAAGCCGAGAATGGCGCAATCGGGCTGGAAACGCTTCTGGCAGCCGGCTTGCGGCTGGTTCACAATGGCGATGTGTCGCTGATGCGCCTCGTCGAAACGCTGTCGACGGCGCCGGCGAAGCTGTTCGGCCTGCCCGGCGGCACGCTCCGCACTGGCGCGGTGGCGGACCTTGCCATCGTCGATATCGACGAGCCATGGGTCGTCGACGTCAACGAATTGCACTCGCGCTCCAAGAACACGGCATTCGAGGGCGCCCGCTTCCAGGGCCGGGTCTTGCAAACGCTGGTTGGCGGACGCACAGTGTATTCGCGCGGTTGAGCGCTCGCGCCGCAGGGGGAGCATCGTCATGCCCGATCCGATCAACTGGTCGATTGCCGCGCCATGGCTCGCTGGCGCTCTGCTGTTCGGCTACCTGCTCGGCTCGATTCCCTTCGGCCTGATCCTGACGCGCATGGCCGGGCTTGGCGATGTGCGCAAGATCGGTTCCGGCAACATCGGCGCGACCAATGTGCTGCGCACCGGCAACAAGACCCTTGCCGCGTTGACGCTGCTTGGCGACGGGTTGAAGGGCACGATCGCCGTTTGGCTGACGATGCAACAGTTCGGCCCCGACATGGCGGTCGCCGCCGGGCTGGGCGCCTTTCTCGGCCATCTGTTTCCGGTCTGGCTCGGCTTTCGCGGCGGCAAGGGCGTGGCGACTTACGCCGGCATTGCGCTCGGCTTTTCGTGGCACGCGCTGGTGGTGTTTGCGGTCACCTGGATCGGGGTCGCCTGGCTGACGCGCTACTCCTCGCTTGCCGCGCTGATCGCGGTCATCGCGACGCCACTGGCGCTTTGGGCGGCCGGTTTCGTGCAATATGCCGAACTGTTTGCGCTGCTGTCGGTTCTGGTCTGGATCAAGCACCACGCCAATATCCGCCGCCTGCTTGCGGGCACGGAAAGCCGGATCGGAGCGAAGGGATGAGCGGCGGCGGTTCGAAAGGCATCGCGCTTTCGGACCGCCAGCGTATTGCATGGCTGCGACTGATCCGCAGCGACAATGTGGGACCGGCAACCTTTCGCGACCTGATCAATCATTGCGGATCGGCCGAGGCTGCGCTCGCCATGCTGCCCGAACTCTCGGCGCGCGGTGGTCGGCTCAGCCAGATCCGCGTCGCAGCCGTTGCCGGGGAGGAGGACGAGCGGGAACGGGCATCGGGGCACGGCGCGCGTTTCACCGGCATCGGCGAACCGGATTACCCGCCCCTGCTGCGACAGGTGGATCAGGCGCCGCCGCTGCTGGCGGTGAAGGGAAACGCGGGCGTGTTTCGCGCCCCGGCGGCGGCCATGGTCGGCGCGCGCAACGCGTCGATGGCGGGGATCAAGCTGACCCGCCAGATCGCCGCAACATTGTCGTCGAACGGCTACGCCATCGTGTCAGGCCTGGCGCGCGGCATCGACAAGGCGGCGCACGAGGCGAGCCTTGCCGGCGGCACCATCGCGGCGCTGGCCGGCGGACTGGACAAGCCCTACCCACCGGAAAACCTCGACCTGCTTGCGGCAATCGAGTCGGGCCGCGGCGCCGCTGTTTCCGAAATGCCGTTCGGCTGGGAGCCGCGCGCCCGCGATTTCCCGCGCCGCAACCGGCTGATCGCCGGCCTCGCCTATGGCGTGGTGGTGGTGGAGGCGGCAGAGCGCTCCGGTTCGCTGATCACGGCGCGGCTGGCCGGCGAAGCCAACCGGCTCGTCTTCGCCGTTCCCGGATCGCCGCTCGACCCGCGCTCGGCCGGAACAAACAGGCTGCTCAAGCAGGGCGCAATCGTGGTAACCGACGCGGCCGACGTGCTGGATGCGGTGCGTCCCTTGGAGGGCAAGCCGGTGTTTGCGCCGGAGCGGCTGCTGGAGCCCGATTTCTCGGACCCCGGCGCGCCGCCTGCCGACAGCGACCGCGAACGGATCGTCGAACTGCTCGGGCCGACGCCGACCGACATCGACGACATCATCCGCCACACCAGCCTTCGGCCGGCGCAGGTGTTTCTCGTGTTGCTGGAGCTTGACCTTGCCGGCCGGCTGGAGCGCCACTCAGGCGGCCGTGTGTCGCTGGTTTCCCTCGACCCGTAGCGGGCGTTGCCCACGCAATATGTCGGAGGCCTCAACATAGGCCATCTCGATCAGATAGGTGAGCATGTCGCAGCGTTCGGCAGACGCCAAGGTTCGCATCTCGCCCAGCATGGACTGTATATAAGATAGCCGCTCGATCTTCGAGCGCCGAATGTCGGTCATGTCGTTCCTCGCGTGGTTTCGGCTGCAATGCCGCCTTCATGACCCGCCCTTGCCGGTCGCCGACACTCCCTGCGTGTGATGACCAAGCGGCACCATGGCATCGCTTCGCATAAATTGCAACTACAATTTGTTACATTTTATGGTTGTTACCGGTTTTACGAACCGTCCGTGGCCTTGACCTGCGATGGCAAGGCGGCCATGTCTTGCGGCCTGCCGGTTTCTTGCGGTAGTGCGAATCCGGTCCCGTTTCCGGTCAATGCATAGGTACTGCCGCCATAGCGGTCGTGACGGAAATACGCCGTCAAGATCGAGAACAGGTTTGTCATGAAGAACGTGGTTGTCGTCGAATCGCCGGCCAAGGCCAAAACCATCAACAAGTATCTCGGTTCGAATTACCGGGTGTTGGCGTCGTTTGGCCATGTGCGCGACCTGCCGGCTAAGGACGGCTCCGTTCAGCCCGACCAGGATTTCGAGATGTCCTGGGAGGTCGATTCGGCCTCGAACAAGCGGCTCGGGGAAATCGCCGATGCGATAAAGGGCGCGGACCAGCTCTACCTCGCCACCGACCCGGATCGCGAGGGCGAGGCCATTTCATGGCACGTGCTCGAAGTCCTCAAGAAAAAAAGGGCGATCGCCGGCAAGCCGGTGATGCGAGTCGTGTTCAACGAGATCACCAAGCGCGCCGTTACCGATGCGATCGCCCATCCGCGCGAGATCGACGCCGACCTTGTCGACGCCTATCTGGCGCGCCGCGCGCTCGATTACCTCGTCGGCTTCACGCTGTCGCCGGTGCTGTGGCGCAAGCTGCCGGGCGCCCGCTCGGCCGGTCGCGTGCAGTCGGTGGCGTTGCGCCTCGTGTGCGACCGCGAGACCGAGATCGAGCAGTTCAGGGCGCAGGAATACTGGTCGATCCTCGCCCATCTGCTGACGCCGCGCAATGATGTGTTTTCCGCCCGCCTCACGGCGTTTGAAGGAAAGAAGGTCGGCCGGCTCGACATCGGCAAGGAGAGCGAGGCGCTCGACATCAAGGCGATGCTGGAAGGCGCAACCTTCCGCACGCTTTCGGTGGAGGCCAAGCCGACGAAGCGCAACCCGGCGCCGCCCTTCACGACGTCAACTCTGCAGCAGGCGGCGTCGGCCAAGCTCGGCTATGCGGCCGCCCGCACGATGAAGATCGCCCAGAAGCTCTACGAGGGCGTCGATATCGGCGGTGAGACGGTTGGCCTGATCACCTATATGCGAACCGACGGCGTGCAGATGGCGCAGGAGGCGCTGGAGGGCGCGCGCGACCAGATCGGCTCGGCCTTTTGGGCGAACTACGTGCCCGAAAAGCCGCGCTATTACACCGCCAAGGCCAAGAACGCGCAGGAAGCCCATGAGGCGATCCGCCCGACCGCGTTTGCGCGCACACCTTCCGACATGCGCCGCTTCCTCTCCGACGAGGAGGCAAAGCTGTACGACCTGATCTGGAAGCGGGCGATCGCCAGCCAGATGGCGGCGGCCGAGATCGAGCGCACCACGGTGGAGATCGAGGCGGTGAACGGCAGGCGCACCGCAATGCTGCGCGCGACCGGCCAGGTGATCACCTTCGACGGTTTCATCGCCGCATATTCCGAGCACCGCGACGATTCGAAGAACCAGACCGAGGAAGACGAGGAAGATTCGCGCCGCCTGCCCGTCATCAAGCCGGACGAGATGTTGAAGCGCGAGCGCATCGAGGCGACGCAGCACTTCACCGAACCGCCGCCGCGTTATTCCGAAGCCTCGCTGATCAAGCGCATGGAGGAACTCGGCATCGGCCGGCCCTCCACCTACACCGCGACGCTGGCGACGCTGCGCGATCGCGAATACGTCAAGGTCGACAACCGCAAGCTTATCCCCGAGCCGAAGGGCCGGTTGGTCACGGCGTTCCTGGAGAGCTTCTTCGAACGCTACGTGGAGTACGACTTCACGGCGGCGCTTGAAGAAAAGCTCGACCTGATATCCGACGGCAAGCTGGCCTGGCGCGACGTTTTGCGCGATTTCTGGCGCGAGTTTTCGGCCCATGTCGACCAGACGAAGGAACTGCGCGTCGCCGACGTGCTGGATTCGCTGAACGACCAGTTGGAGGCGCTCGCTTTCCCGCCGCGCGAGGATGGCAGCGATCGCCGCGTCTGCCCGAAATGCGGCAACGGCCAGCTCAGCCTCAAGCTCGGGAAGTTCGGCGCGTTTGTCGGCTGCTCCAACTATCCGGAATGCTCGTTCACCCGCCAGCTCGGCGCGGAGGGACAGGCCGAGGGCGGGGCGAACGGCGACGAGCCGAAGGTGCTCGGCAAGGATCCGTTCACCGGCGACGAAATCACGTTGCGCTCCGGCCGGTTCGGCCCCTACGTGCAGCGCGGCGATGGCAAGGACGCCAAGCGCGCCAGCCTGCCGCGTGGCTGGAAGGTCGAGGACATCGACCACGAAAAGGCGTTGGCGCTGCTATCGCTGCCGCGCGATGTCGGCCAGCATCCGGAAACCGGCAAGATGATTTCCGCCGGCATCGGCCGCTACGGACCGTTCCTGCTGCATGATGGCGGCTACGCCAACCTGCCCTCGGTGGAAGACGTGTTCAGCGTTGGCCTCAACCGGGCGGTTTCGATCATTGCCGACAAGAAGGCGAACGGCGGCGCACGCGGACGTGCTGCCCCGGCGGCGCTGAAGGCGCTCGGCGATCATCCGGAGGGCGGGCCGATCACCGTGCGCGACGGGCGATATGGCGCCTATGTCAACTGGGGCAAGGTCAATGCGACATTGCCCAAGGGCAAGGATCCCGCTTCGGTGACCGTCGAGGAAGCGCTGGCGCTGATCGCCGAAAGGGCGGCCAAAGGCGGCGGCAAGCCGGCGCGCGGCGCCAAGGGCAAGCCAAAGGCGGCAAAGACCGCCGACGGCGAGACAAAGGCGGCAGCGAAAGCGCCCGCCAAGCGCACTGCGAAAGCTGCCGCCAAGCCTGCAGCGAAGAAGACCGCAGGCGCGGCGAAGAAACCGGCTTCCGGCGGCGGCAAGGCCAAGGGCGGGCGTGCGCGTTCCTCCGGCGATGCGGCCTGAGCGATGGCGCGTTCTCCCCGGCGGCCCAAATCGCCCGGCGCATCGCCGGAAGGCGGAAATCCGCACTTCCCGAGTCGCGAGGCGGTGCTGGAATGGATCAACGAAAATCCCGGCGAGGCGACAAAGCGCGACATCGCCCGCGCATTCCGGTTGAAGGGCGCGGATCGCGTGGCGCTGAATGCGCTGCTGGCGGAATTGCGCGACGACGGCGCGGTTGAAGGCAAGGGGCGGCGCTTCTCGCGTCACGGCGCCCTGCCCCATACCGGCGTGCTGGAAATCCATGCCCGCGACGCCGATGGCGAATTGCTGGCGCGGCCGCTTGAGTGGAACGCGGCCGAGCACGGCGAAGCCCCGGTCATCCGCATCCGCCTGCCGCGCGCGGCGAAATCGCCGCCCGGCATCGGTGACCGGGTGCTGGCGCGCATCGAGCAGCACGGGCGTTCCTCGGCCACCGCGCGCGTCATCAAGCAGTTGGAGCGCCGTCCGGCGCTGACGCTCGGCGTCGTGACCCGCGTCGACGACAAATGGCGCATCGCGCCTGTTGACCGCAAGCAGGGCGAAATATCCCTCAACGACGAAGCACTCGGCGAGGCGAAGGCCGGCGACCTGGTCGAGATCACCGTCACGCGGCGCGGCCGTTACGCGCTGCCGTCTGCGAAAATCGAGAACATCGTCGGTTCTGTCGCCTCGCAGCGCGCGGTCTCGGCGATTGCGATACACACGCACGGGTTTCCGGCTGTGTTCCGGCCGCGGGCGCCCGCAGAGGCGGAAGGGGTAAAGCCCGTGGGCATGACGAGCGGGGAGGATGGGCGCGCCCTGCCGCTGATCACCATCGACCCCGCCGATGCGCGCGACCATGACGACGCCGTGCATGCGCGCGCCGACGACGATCCAGACAACGCAGGCGGCCATATCGTCACGGTGGCGATCGCCGACGTGTCGGCCTATGTGCCGGCGGGCTCGGCGATGGACCAGGAAGCGCTTAAGCGCGGCAATTCGGTCTACTTCCCGGATCGCGTCGTGCCGATGCTGCCCGAGCGCATCTCCAACGATTTGTGTTCGCTGCGCGAGGACCAGGACCGGCCGGCGCTTGCCGTGCGCATGGTGATCGATGCCGCCGGCCGCAAGCGCGCCCACAGTTTCCACCGCATCATGATGCGGTCTGCCGCCCGCCTCGCCTATCCGCAGGCGCAGGCGGCGATCGACGGGAATGGCGAAGGTCGCGCCGCCGAACTGCTCAACAGCGTGTTGAAGCCGCTATGGGACGCCTGGCGGGCGATGCTGAAGGCGCGGGCCGCGCGCGAACCGCTTGACCTCGATCTGCCGGAGCGGCGCGTGCTGTTGAAGGAGGATGGTTCGGTCGACCGCGTGATCGTGCCACCGCGGCTGGAGGCCCACCGGCTGATCGAGGAATACATGATCGCAGCGAATGTGGCGGCGGCAGAGGAGTTGGAAAAGGCGCGCCATGCGCTGATCTACCGCGTCCACGACGCCCCGTCGCTCGCCAAGCAGGAATCGCTGCGCGATTTCCTGAAGACGCTCGATCTCAGCCTGCCGCGCGGGCCGCAGCTACGCCCCTCGGTCTTCAACGGCATCCTTGCCGCGGTGAAGGAGACCGACGTTGCCGAACTGGTGAACGAGGTGGTGCTGCGCAGCCAGAGCCAGGCGGAATACGCGCCGGACAATTACGGCCATTTCGGCCTGAACCTGCGCCGCTACGCGCATTTCACCTCGCCTATACGCCGCTATGCGGACCTGACCGTGCATCGTGCGCTGATCGCCGCGCTCGGCCTTGGCGACGAGACGGCGGAGCGCGATCTCGACCGGTTGCGCGAGATATCCGGGCTGATCTCGGCAACGGAACGGCGCGCCGCCAATGCCGAGCGCGACACGGTCGACCGGCTGATCGCCATGCACCTGGCGCAGAAGACGGGCAGCACGTTTACGGCCCGCGTCTCCGGCATGGCCGGCGCGGGACTGTTTGTCACATTGAACGAAACCGGGGCCGACGGCTTTATCCCGGCGTCCACGCTCGGCGCGGAATACTTCGTGCATGACGAGGCGATGCGCGCCATGATCGGCGAGCGCAGCGGCAAGGGCTGGCGGCTTGGCGATACGGTGGAAGTGCGGCTGGTCGAAGCCCAGCCTTTCGCCGGCGCCTTGCGCTTCGAGATGCTTTCGGAACCCGGTCCGCTCGCTTCGCGCAGCGCCTCGTTCCACAAGAGCCGCAGATCGGGACGGCCGGCAGGCCGCGGCGGCAAGAGGAGAAAGAGATGACCCACATCACCCTTGGTGGCGCAAGCGTCGCGCCGCAAGAGAACCGGCCGGTGTTCGAGGCGATGGGGCGGGGCTTCAAGGGGCGCTGTCCGCGTTGCGGTTCCGGCAAGCTGTTTTACGGCTTTACCAAAACGGTGGAGACCTGCGGCTCTTGCGGCGAGGAGATCCACCATCACCGCGCCGACGACCTGCCGGCCTATCTGACAATCTTCGTTGTCGGGCACATCGTCGTCGGCGGTTTCATGACGTTCGAAGCACTGACGGACTGGCCGGGCTGGCTGCACCTGTCGATCTGGGTGCCGCTGACGCTGATCCTGGCGCTCGCGCTGTTGCAGCCGATCAAGGGCGCTGTGGTCGGCCTGCAATGGGCGAACCGCATGCACGGTTTCGGCGGTGTCGACGAGGAGGCGCTGGCTGCCGGCGCGGATGTCTCCAGCCATGGTTGAGGGCAAGACCCGCGCCGAGATCGATCGCCTGACCGGCCACGATCCGAAGAAGCCGGCGCCTTCGATGCGTCCAGTCGATGCGGCAACACTGCTGTTGCTGGACCGGGAGGGCAGCGATTGGCGCGTGCTGATGGGCAAGCGTCACATGCGCCACGCCTTCATGCCGGGCAAGTTCGTGTTTCCCGGCGGCCGCGCCGACAAGCACGACGGCGACATCGCGGCGGCGAGCGAATTGCGGGAAACCGACACCGCCAGGCTGCGCGCCGGCATGGGGGCGAAGCCGAGCAACCGCCGGGCGCGGGCGTTGGCCGTCTGCGCCATCCGCGAAACGCATGAGGAAACCGGCCTGCTGATCGGCGCGGCGGGAGAGCGGACGCCTTCGCATCCGGACTGGACCGATTTCGCCGGGCGCGGACTGGCGCCCGCTCTTGCGCCGCTGCGCTATGTCGCGCGCGCCGTGACGCCGCCAGGACGCACCCGGCGTTTCGATACCCGCTTTTTTGCCGCCATGGCCGATTCGATTGCCCATTCCTTGCCGGAATTCCCATCCGGGGAACTGGAATCGCTGCAGTGGCTCACCTTCGACGAGGCGCTGGCGATCGAGGCTCCGCCGATCACGCACACCGTGATCGCGCTGGTGCGCGACCGCCTTGCGAGCGACCCGAAGCTTGAGGGCGACATGCCGGTTCCCGGCTACTTCATGCGACACGGCAAGTTCGTGCGCGACATGGTGTGATCGGGAACGGCGGAGACAGACCGACCTTCCGCTTCGCCAATTCGTCATCCGCACGGCGCGCCTTTCTGCTATCGCTTTGCGACTCGTGGAGGTTTCGCTCACCCATGGATGATTCCGGACGGATCGCGCCGGCGGTGGAAACGGTGTCGTGGCCGGCAGCGATCGCGGCCATGGCCTGCATCTCGATTGCCGGCATCGGCCTTGGCCTCGGCGCGCCGCTGCTCAGCGTGCTGCTGGAGCAGCGCGGCTACTCGGCGACGATGATCGGCATCAACACCGCGATCGGCGGCGTCGGTTCGGTGCTGTGCGCCCCGCTGGCGACCCCGCTTGCGATGCGGCTTGGCGCGGCCAACACGATGATCGGCGCAGCGCTGCTAGGCGGCGCAAGTTTCATCGGGTTCTACTTCACGCAGGACTACGCTGTGTGGCTCGGCTTGCGCTTTGCGCTGCATTTCGCGCTGACGCTGCTGTTCATCCTGTCGGAGTTCTGGATCGCCTCATCAGCCCCGCCGTCGCGGCGCGGATTCGTGCTTGGAATCTACGCAACCGTCTTGTCGCTCGGATTCGCCGCCGGGCCGATGCTGTTCGCGGTGCTCGGCAGCGCGGGCTTCGCCCCCTTCGGCGCGGGTATCGCGCTGATGCTGCTGGCGCTGATCCCGATCGTGCTTGCGCGCGCGCTCAGCCCCGATCTTACACGCAGCGACGATTCGCATCCCGGATTCTGGCGCTATGTCTGGCTCGTTCCGACGGCGACGGCGGCGGTGTTCGTGTTCGGCGCGGTGGAAACCGCCGGGTTCTCGCTGCTTCCCGTACACGGCGCGGCGATCGGCTATTCGGAATCGGAGGCTGCGCTGCTGTTGTCCATGGTCGGTCTCGGCAACGTGGTGATGCAGGTTCCGCTCGGCTACTGGTCCGACCGCATCGGCGACCGGCGAAGGTTGCTAGCGCTTTGCGCCGCGATCGGCCTTGCGGGCATGCTGGTGATGCCGCTGATCCAGCAGAACTGGTGGGCGGTCGCTGCGATGCTGTTCATCTGGGGCGGCGTTGTCGCCGGGCTCTACACCATCGGGCTGGCGCATCTCGGCGCGTCGCTTGCCGGTGCGGAACTGGCCGCCGCAAACTCCGCCTTCGTCGCCTGCTATTCCTTCGGCATGCTGCTCGGGCCGTTTGCCATCGGCGCCGGCATGGACGGCCTCGGCGATGCGGGCTTTTCCTCCACCATCGCCGCCTTTTTTGCCGCCTATCTGGTGCTTGTGCTGTGGCGGATCGCACGAAAGTGAAGCACCGCCGCAATAGGCAAACGATTTTGAACCCGCTATTGCCCGGCCGCGCTTGACTTTGCCGATAAACGACGACTAGAAGCAGCCCACTGATCGCCGCCCAGCCGGAAATCCCGCGGGGCGGTGTTGTTGCATCCGGAATTTGCGAGCACCGCCATGGCCAAAGCCAACACCATCAAGATCAAGCTGCTGTCGACCGCCGACACGGGATTCTTCTACGTCACGACGAAGAACAGCCGCACGATGACCGAAAAGATGTCGAAGACGAAGTACGATCCGATCGCGCGCAAGCACGTCGCGTTCAAGGAAACCAAGATCAAGTGAGCCGGCATTCGGCGCGCTGCTGACGATGCCGCCTTCGGGCGGCATTTTTGTTTGTGCGCCAATACGTTGCACAAACCTTTGCACAAAGTGATTCAGATTTTTGGGAAAGTGGCCGGTCAGTCGCGGTTGCGGTACGAGGAGGCCACAAATGTTCCGACGGCTGACCGGCCGACCCCACGACCCAGGAGATGCGGCGGACCTGAGCATCATGGGGTATTGCTGTTGTGAAACCGGCCTGGCATTTCCCCGTCCGGCTTCGCGTGAGTTGAGACTTGTCGTTTTGAACGGCAAAAAGCAACGCTTTTTTAACCAGTTGATGCTGGTGTTTGACGTTAACGTAAACTGTTAAGGTGAACGGCCTCAAGTGGCCGCCAACCGCTGCGATGCGGTCTGGCGCGCCGGACGCGCTGTTTAAGGTTGTGATTGCTTAAGCCGCCTTGGCGACGACCCGGTTGCGGCCGCCGGTCTTGGCCTCGTAGAGCGCGGTGTCAGCGCGTTTCAGCAGACGTTCCGGATTGTCGGGGGCAGCGGCCATGGTCGCCACGCCGAAGCTTGCGGTGACGGAAATGGCTTTTGCCGCAGCCTGGATCGCAAACGGCGTCGATTCGATTTCGGCGCGGATGCGCTCGGCCACCATGCCGGCAACGGCGGGATCGGTTTCCGGCATGACGAGGACGAATTCCTCGCCGCCATAGCGGCACGCGAGATCGAGGCCGCGGACATTGCGGCGAAGGCGGCGCGAGAACTCGCGCAGCACGTCGTCGCCGCCGTCATGGCCGTAAGTGTCGTTGATCGACTTGAAGCGGTCGATATCGGCAATCAGCAGCGAAAGCGGCCGGCCACGGCGCTGTGCGCGTTCGAACAGGGTGCGCAGATGCGTGTCGAGATAACGGCGGTTATGCAGTCCGGTCAGGCCGTCCGTCACCGCCATCTCGATCGACTGGGTGACGCTAGAACGCAGCTCGTCGTGATACTTCTTGCGCCGCACCTGCGTCTTGATGCGCGCAGCCAGTTCGTTGCCGTCGATCGGCCTGACGAGATAATCGTTGACGCCAAGCTCCAGCCCGCGCGCGATGCGCTCGTCCTCGCCCGGTTCTGCGAGGAGCACGATCGGCACGAAACGCGTGCGGTCGAGCGAGCGCAACTGCGAACACAGGCGAAGCGGATCGGCGCCCCCTGCCCGGCTGGACACGACAACGCATTCGTATCCGCCCTCGGCTGCGACGAACAGCGCCTGCTGCGGATCGGACACATGGTCGCAATCGGCGACATGGTCGAGCAAGGTGGCGAGGCGACGGAATGCCTGCTCGCGCTCTTCCACGATCAGCAACCGCGCCTTGCCGGCGCTGTCGCGCATCGAGCGCTGCAGCATTTCCTCGATGCCGATGTCGCGGGTGGTGGCGGCGCGCAGGCGCAGTTCGTCGGTGAGCGATTTCAGCCGCACAAGGCTTTTCACCCGCGTCATCAACTGCATGTCGTTGACCGGCTTGGTGAGAAAATCGTCGGCGCCGGCTTCCAGCCCGCGCACGCGATCCTCCGGCGCATCGAGCGCGGTCACCATGACGATCGGGATGTGGCATGTCTTCGGATCGGCCTTAAGCCGCTCGCAAACCTCGAACCCGTCCATGCCCGGCATCATGATGTCGAGCAGCACGATGTCGACCTGGTTCTTGTCGCAGGCATCAAGCGCCTCGAACCCGTTCGCGGCGGTCACCACCTCGTAGTATTCCGCCGTCAGCCGCGCCTCGAGCAGCTTGACGTTCGCCGGTATGTCGTCGACCACGAGGATGCGCGCTGTCACGACCTTGCTCCCGCAACGAGGATCCCGGACCCGCCGCTCATGCGTCGCCCAGATAGGATTTCACGGTCTCGATGAATTTCGGCACCGAGATCGGCTTGGAAATGTAAGCCTCGCAGCCGCCGCGACGGATGCGCTCCTCGTCGCCCTTCATGGCGAAGGCGGTGACAGCGATGACGGGTATCGCATGCAGGTCGTCGTCTTCCTTCAGCCACTTGGTGACCTCGAGGCCGGAGACCTCGAAGAGGCGGTGGAGGATGTCCTGCTTGGCCGCCCACGACACTTCCGCGCGCCGCACCAGGCGCCCGTAGCCCTCCAGCATCTGGCCAAGCGGCACGCGCCCCAGCTGCGCGTGAAAGCGCGGCAACTGCTCCTCGTCGGCGAGCGCGCCGATCGAGCGCGCGGCGTCGTGCACGCCCCTCTCGAGCGCCAGAAAGAGGCGTG
>CALMYO010000018.1 GCA_937873685.1 uncultured Paracoccaceae bacterium | reverse complement strand
TCGGCGGGGGGGGGAGGGGGGACGGTGGGGCAGGGGCGGAAGGGGGGGGAGGCCGGGCTTGGAGGGCATGCCGGGGTGGGCCGGGGGCGAACCCAGGCCAAGCAACTGATGCAGATTCGACAGGAAGAGGCGGGCAACCGCCTCTTCTCCCATGCCCGAAGAACTGAAGGCGAGGCGCGAAACTGATGAATGCCATTGAATCCCTGCTCGGTTGGTTGACCGCGCTCGGCGCCGCGCTGATGGCCGTTTTGGCTCTGGTTGTCGTCGGAACCTTGGTGATCAAGGGACCGGCGGAAAACCGCAACATCGCGGAGCAGAGCACGGTCGCGCCTGCGGTGGCTGTATCGGAAGCACCGGCACAAACGGATGCCGAAACTGTCGTCACAGGGGACAACGCATCGGCAGCTCCATCGGATACGCCCGCCGCCGGTTCGTCCGCTACACCGGCCGAAAGCACCTCAACGCCACAAGGTGCGGCCGCGTCTGCAGACAACGCCGCCGCTCCGCCAGCCGATCCCGCTCAGGCCGATGCAAAGCAGGCAGCGTCTGCCGTAGCTTCCGATCCGGCGGCCGGAGAGAAGGTTTTTGCCAAGTGCAAGGCCTGCCACGGCGCGGAGAAAGACGGCCCGAACAAGGTCGGCCCGAACCTGTGGGGCATCTTCGGCCACCCGGTCGCAGCGCGCGACGGTTTCAATTATTCAAAGGCAATGGCGGCAGAATCCGGCAAGGTCTGGGACGCGGCCATGCTTGACGCCTATCTCACCGATCCGAAAAAAGCCATGCCCGGCAACAAGATGGTCTTTGTCGGCCTGAAGAAGCCGCAGGATCGCGCCAACGTGATCGCATGGCTGGCGCAACAATCCGACACGCCGGTCGCGCCCGGCGAGATCAACCTGGGCGGCGCAGCGCCTGCCGCAGGCGAAGCGGCTGCCTCGCCAGCCGCAGGCGGCGACACCGCAGCTGCATCCACGCAGGCGACGGAAGAACAGCCGGCCGAAGTGGCGACCATTGCGCCCGCCGTTGATCCGGCGCCTGTTTCGGCCGAACGTCAGGCGCAGATCGACGCCGCAGTGGCGGCGCTCAGACAGGAGATCCAGTCGCTCGATCACGAACGCGCACGCTATCACCCGCTTCACTTCGCGCCGCTGATCGAGAAGGCGAGCGACGCCGAATGCCTCGTTTGCCATCAGGAAATCCTCACCCGCAAGCCGTTGCCGCAATCGCCGGCCGGACTGAACGCGATCGACACGCTGGCCTGGTACCAGACCCTCGACACCTATGAAGGCGACCAGCAGACCTTCCACTGGCGTCATATCGAGAGCCCGTTCGCCAAGAAGGTGATGAACCTGCAATGCAATTTCTGCCACAAGGGCAACGATCCGCGCGAGGAATCGCCCGACATGGTTCCGACCGCCGCCGCCTTCAGCGCCGATGCGGCCAAGCCGGCCTTCACCTTGCGCAAGATGGTCAATCCGTCTGAAACCTGCCTGCTGTGCCATGGCGCGATGCCCGACCCGGTCAACATCATGGGCCTCGGCGGTCCTTGGCACGAGGTGCGCGGCGATCTGGAATCGGAGGACGCGCCAAACGGCTGCTTGACCTGTCATGAGGAGCTGTTTCGCACGGTGCGCCACCGTGTGATCTATCTCAAGGCGGCCAGCATCGAAGAGGTGGCAAAGTCCGGTTCGGACAGCTGCCATGGCTGCCATGGCGGGCGCGCTTGGGATCGGAATTCCTATCCCTACCCGCGCAATCCCTGGCCGGACATGGACCCCGAAACGCCGGAATGGGCGATCGGGCGACCGACCGAATCCGATCCGCAATTCCAGTTGCCGGCACAATCAGCGCAGTGACGACGGAGCGAAGATCATGACAATTGCAAACCCGAAGTCGTTTCTTGCATCGATGCGCGATGTCAGCCGCCGCGACTTCCTCAAATCGTCAGCAGCAACCGCGGCGACATCCCTTGTGCTGGCGAAAGGTACGATACGGGCCGAGGCGTTCGCCTACGAACCCTATCCGCGCGATGACGACCTGACGACCGTGGTGACCAGTTGCGCGCACAATTGCGGCTCGCGCCACATGCTTGTCGCCCACAAGAAGGGCGACGTCATCGTGCGACTTTCAACCGATGACGGCACCTACCAGGGCGACGCTTACGGCACCGACACCGAGGAAGTGCCACAAGTGCGCGCATGCCTGCGCGGCCGCTCCTACCGCTCGCGCCTGTATTCGCCGGAGCGTCTCCT
Organism: uncultured Paracoccaceae bacterium; assembly: GCA_937873685.1. Lineage (GTDB taxonomy): Bacteria > Pseudomonadota > Alphaproteobacteria > Rhizobiales > Rhizobiaceae > CALMYO01. The sequence goes on along the minus strand of CALMYO010000018.1, from coordinate 69,673 downwards.
TTATCCGATGAAGCGGGTGGGCAAACGCGGCGAGGGCAAATTCAAGCGCATCTCCTGGTATGACGCCGCAAGGGAAATTGCCGAGCGGATGGTATATCTGCGCGACACCTACGGCCCGACCGCCCTGCTCGACCAGTCCTATGCCGGCGCATCCTACGGCGTGCTGCACAAGTCTGACCAGATCGAGGGCCTGCTCGGACGGTTCCTTGGCATGTTCGGCTGCCGAACCTCGTCATGGTCGGTGCCCTCCTACCAGGGCACCACGTTTTCCTCGCGCATGACCTTCGGCACGATCGAGGACGGCAACGAGGACGACGCCTTCGCCCATACCAAGCTGATGATCATGTGGGGCTGGAACCCGGCCTACACCTTCCACGGCGGCAACACCTTCTACTACATGCGTCTGGCAAAGCAGCGCGGCTGCAAGTTCGTGCTCGTCGACCCGCAGTATACCGACAGCGCCGCCGCCTACGACGCCTGGTGGATTCCGATCACGCCAAACACCGATGCGGCGATGATGGCCGCCATGGCGCACCACATCTTTGCCAACAACTGGCACGACCAGGATTTCATCAACCGCTTCACACTCGGCATGGATGCAGGCACCATGCCGGATTGGGCGTCCGACAAGGAGAACTTCAAGGACTACATCCTTGGAACCTATGACGGCCAGCCCAAGACGCCGGAATGGGCCGAACCGATCTGCGGCGTCAAGGCGGACGACATCAAGAAGCTTGCAGAGATGTACGCCACCACAAAGCCGGCGGCGCTGAAGGCGTCCTGGGCGCCGGGTCGCAACGCCTATGGCGAACAGTACAACCGCATGGCCGCGGCGTTGCAGGCGATGACCGGCAACATCGGCATCCTCGGCGGCTGCGCCGAAGGCGTCGGCAAGGCCTGGCATGCCGAAGGCATCGCCTACCCCGACGGCCAGAACGCCAACAGCTCGGACGCCTCCATCAAGTCCGACCGCTGGGCGCATTGCGTCATCAACTACCCCAATGTCAGCCGCGAGGAGATCGGTCTTTGGCCGCGCGGCGACGCTCTCGACGGCGTCATCCCCAATATCCGCGGCATTTTCTGGCAAGGCTCGGACTGGCTGAACCAGCTCACCAACATCAACAAGGAGATCGAGGCGATCCGCAAGCTCGATTCCTATGGCGAGGGCGAGAGCCTGCTGGTGTGCATGGATTCGACCATCACCCCGACGGGAATCTGGGCCGACTACCTGCTGCCGATCGCCACCCATTTCGAGCGGCACGATGTGGCGCTGCCCTGGTACAAGGGGCATTACTACATTCACCGGCCGAAGGTGATCGAACCGCTCGGCGAATCCAAATCCGATTTCCAGGTCTTCACAGAGCTTGCCTACCAACTCGGCTTCGGGGCGGCGTACAATCCGCGTTCGACGCCGGACTACTGGAACAACCCGGAACCGGTGGAGGAGGCCTATCTGGAATCCTGGTGGCACAAGGTGCAGGAGCATCAGGGCGCCGACATAAGCTGGGAAGAATTCAAGAAGCGCGGCATATACAAGTTTCGCTTCGGCGAGCCGCATGTCGCCTTTCGCGCCCAGATCGAACAGGGCGTACCCTTCCCGACTCCATCCGGCAAGATCGAGATCTTCTCCACCGAGCTCGCGCAGATTACTGATTGGAAGCGCACCCAATACGGCTACGAGATTCCCTATATCCCGAAATGGATAGAGCCATGGGAATCCCTCAACAGCCCGAAAACGAAGGATTTCCCTTTCCACCTGATCAGCCCTCACCCGCGTTGGCGCACCCACTCGATCTTCAACAACATCCCCTGGCTTCGCGAGACCTTCAGCCAGGAGACGACGATGAACGCGGCCGACGCCGCGCGTCTCGGCATCAAGACGGGCGACACCATCGAAGTGTGGAACGACCGCGGCAAGGTGGTGACGCCGGTCTACGTCACCGAGCGTTGCATGCCGGGAGTCGCCGTGTTGCATGAAGGGGCGTGGATGGATCTGGACGAGAACGGCGTCGACCGGTCCGGCAATCCGGACTTCCTGACGCTCGACGAGCCGAGTCCGGCCGGCGCTTTCGCCTACAACACGGTGCTGGCCAACATCCGCAAGAGCGAACTCGCCCACAGGCCCGGCTGGGACCAGCTCGCCACTGCGCGCAGCCACGTTTTCCGCCGCGACATGTGAACCCTGGCCTTGCAGACGGATTGGGAGAGAAATCATGAAACTCGACAAGACCAGGATCAAGGTCGCAGCCCAGAAAAAGAAGCGTGAGGTCTATGTTCCAGTCGTGCCGGAAACACAGCTTGGCTTCATTCACAACAATGTCGATTGCATCGGCTGCCGCGCTTGCGAGATCGCCTGCAAGGACAAGAACGGGCTTGGCGCCGGACCGCGATTCAGGCGGGTGCAATACATCGAGGGCGGAACCTATCCCGAAGTGTTCGCCTTCAAGGTCAACATGAGTTGCAACCATTGCGCCGAGCCGGCCTGCCTTCCCGCCTGCCCAACCGGCGCGATCTTCAAACGCGCCGACAATGGCGTGGTCGATATCGATTCCACACTGTGCATCGGTTGCCGCAAATGCGAGGCTGCCTGCCCGTTCGGCGCGCCACAATTCGACCCTCAGGACAATCTCGTCAAGAAGTGCAACATGTGCATCGACGAGTTGGAGGCCGGGCGCAAACCCTACTGCGTCAGCGCCTGCATGATGCGTGTGCTGGATATCGGACCGATCGACCAGTTGCGCGATGGCACCCATGAGACCAAGGCGCGCGGACCCAACGACCAGGTCGTGCGGCAGGTGCGAACCATGGCTGACCCGAACCTCACCAACCCGTCGATTGTGTTCGTGCCGCACTCCAAGGGCGTTGTCGCGAAATGAGTGGGGACGGTGACGCCAAACGAAACGGGACCGAGACAGCGTTTGCGCCCTATGCGGATTGTCTCGATCTGCTCGTGCGGTTTCACGACCGAGAGCTGGATGCGGATTTCCTCGCCGGTATCAGGGATAACGCAATCGGCGACTGGCTGGGCGAAATTCTCTCGTCGCGCCAAAGCCGTGACGCCATTGTCGGATTGAAACAGGCGCTCGCAAGCCTTCCCCCCGCGCCCGGGCCGGCCGATTACGACCGGCTCGCCGCCGAATACGCCGAAATTTACCTCACCCATGGCTACCGGATCTCGCCGAACGGTTCGGTGTGGCTGACCGAAGACCATCTCGAACGCCAGGCGCCGATGTTTGAGGTGCGCAACTGGTATCGCCACTATGGTGTTGGCGTCCCCGATTGGCGCAAGCGGCCGGACGATCACATCGCCCACCAGATCCAGTTCCTTGCCCTGTTGCTGCGCCACCAGTCACCCCATGCGGCGGGCGACGCGGCGCGATTTCTCGACGCAAACCTGTTGAAATGGCTGCCGGACTTCACTGCGCGCGTGGCGCAGCGTTGCAAGAGCCCGATCTATCGCGCCGCGGCCACGCTGACCGCGGCAACCGTGGAGGAAATCCGCGACATCCTCCAAACCCGTGCAGGCGTCGCCCGTCCTGTGCCCGAACCGGAACCGAAGAGACCTGCGCGGGCGACACGTATACCCGGGAGCGAACAGCCCTATGTCCCCGGCCAGGCGGAAAGCTGGTAGCAATGCTCGGATTCCGGCGTTACCGTCCAGGCGCTACGGTGGGCTCGTGGGGCGGGTTTCCGACAATCGATCCACAGCGTTGCGTGCTTGGCTTGCCGCTTGCGGTTGAATGCCGCCATTGCGTCGATGCCTGTCCGCAGTCCGCGATAACGCAGGATGAGGAATACCTCGCGATCGATCTGGAAGCGTGCTCGTCCTGCGGGCTTTGCCAGCCGGCCTGTCCGCAAGCCGCAATCAGCGTTTTCGAGTCTCTTCCAAAGCGCGACGATACCGCTTTGGCGGCTTGCCGAGTGAACAACGCCGGCGTTTTACCGACCCTCGGCTGCGTCCACGGCGTCGATCTCGCGATTTTGGCGCAGATGCACGAGCAGGGCGTGCGGCGCATCGTCGGCCTTCTCGGCGCATGCAGCGCTTGCGCCGATTGTCAGGGGCCTCGAATTGAAGAGACCCTTGCTGCGTTCAATCATCTGGCCGAAAGTCGCGGGCTGGCGCCAATCGTTTATACAGTCGAAACAGACATCAACGCCCGAAAGGCGGCACGCTTCCAGCGCGAAGAGACCCCGGATCCGACCCGCCGGGGCTTTTTGTTCCAGTGCAGCGGGCACGCCAACGAGAACGCCCGAGCGCAGCACGACCGCCGCGCGCCCTTGAAAAGATTGCTTGAGCGGCGCTCGTACGCCGGTCGGCAGGACACTATCTTTCCCTTCGTCCCGGCTATCGAAGCGTCAACCTGCACCGGCTGTGACCTGTGTCTGCGCATGTGCCCTGAACAGGCCTTGTCAATTTCTCGCGACGATGGCGGCGATGTCTGCTATTGTGCGGACGCAGCGGCATGCACCGGTTGCGGAGTGTGCACACAGCTATGCGAATCGGGCGCGATTAGTCTGCTAGCGATGGTCTCCCAGGTGGAAAACACGGTGCCATTGTTGCAATCGACATGCCGCGATTGCGGTGTTGCCTTCCACCGTCCCGACGCAGGAAGCGGACTCGGTCCCTTGTGTCCCGTATGCGCGCAAACACGGCATCACGCCCGGCTGTTTCAGGTCCTGCCATGATGCCGGCACTGCGACACGCCAGCCTTCGCGATAGCATTGAAACGCGCCTCAGCCGGCGAATCCTACTTGTTCTGGTTGCGGTGCTTACCTCTGTTTCGCTCGCTTTTTTGGGACTGGCGGTCTGGACCTACAAACAGGAGCTGGTCGCCGAACACAGTCGCGCTTCGCTCGAGGTGAACCACCTGCTCCAGGCATCGCTCGAAAACGCCATGTTGAAGCGAGACATTCCCGGTCTGCGCGACATTGTCGACCGGTTGGGCAATCAGGCAAGCATCGACAAGGTGATGATCCTTAACCCGGATCGCGAAGTCCGCTTCTCCTCCAAGCCTGAACTAATGGGCGCAATGCTCGCCGGCGACGAGGTTGATCGCGCGCTTTCCACGCAGGTTTCGCAAACCACATTCGTTTCGCAAAACGGCGGCGAGTGGCTGCGTTCGGTCAATCCCGTCACCAACAAGGCGTCGTGCAGGGAATGTCATGGCGATGCGGCCAGCCACCCGGTCAATGGCCTCCTGGTGGTCGACTATGTTGCGGCCGGGATACGCGGTGATGCAATGCGTACGGCCGGTTTGCTTGGTTTGAGCGGCGTGATCGTTGTTGCGCTCAGCGGCCTTGGGCTTTGGGTTGCGCTCGACCGGCTGGTTTTGGGCCGTATCGACCGATTGACAAAGGTGGCCGGACGTCTCGCATCGGGCGCACTCGATGCGCGCGCCGTTGTCGCCGGTCGCGACGAGATCAGCGAATGCGCCAGCGCTTTCAACGGCATGGCCGACCGACTTCAGGACATGCTGGGCCAGGTAGCGGCGACCGAACGATTCCTGCAGGCGGCGATCGACGCCATTCCCGATGGCATTCGCATTGTCGATGACGACTTCACCATTCTGAAGGCCAACACGGCCTATGGCCGACAAGTCGGCCGCAGCAAGAAGCAGGTCATCGGTTCAAAGTGCTATGCTTCAAGCCACGGGCGGCGCGAACCGTGCCCGCAAACGCTGGTCAGTTGCCCTGTCATTGCCTTGCGCGACAAGTCTGATGGCCGCATGAAAATGGTCGATGCGCACCAGCCGCGCCACGCGCCGCAGCTTTTCGTCGAGGTTTCCGCCGCCCGGGCGCTGCTCCCTTCGCAGGGTCGCATGCTGCCATGCGTGGTGGAGTCCATACGCGATTTGTCGCAGGATGTGGAGCTGTCGCAGAAACACCGCCTGTCGGAAATCGGCTTGCTGGCGACGGGCGTGGCGCATGAGATCCACAACCCGCTGTCATCGATCGAGCTGGCCCTTTCGGCCATCCGCGACACGCTGTCCAACGAACATGAACCGTCAGGCGCGCAGCACTATATCGATATTGCGCGCACGGAGATCGGCAAATGCATGGGTGTGACCGAAAGCCTGATGCGACTGAGCGAACCGCCACGCGAACCTGAGCTCGTCATACTGAACGCCGTGCTGCGCGAGGTGGTGCAACTCCTCGCCTACCAGATCGGCACCGGGCAGATTGTCGTGCACATCGACTTGGCTCAGAAGCTGCGCATCATAGCATCCGACAGCGACATGCGCATGATCTTCATCAACCTGATCCAGAACGCGATTCATGCCATGCCGCAAGGCGGCGAGTTGCGCGTCTCTGGCCAAACCTTGGGCGGATTTGCGGTACTACGCGTCGCCGACACCGGAATAGGGATACCCAATGAACATCTGGACAAGATCTTCCTTCCGTTCTGGACACGGCGCGCCGATGGCAGCACCGGACGCGGCCTCGGCCTTTCCATCTGCAAGGCTATCGTCGAACGCTATGGCGGCGCCATCTCTGTCGACAGCATCCCCGGCAAAGGCTCGGAGTTCACGGTCGCGCTCCCAGCAGCCGACGCGCCAAAAACCGCTGCCACTCGCGCGAAAGCCGGCGCGGGTGCTGGTGATCGAGGATGATGCAACTCTGAACCGCTTGCTTGTCGACCAGCTTGGCCGGATCGGATACGAGGCGCGTGGCGTGGAAAGCCGCGCCGACGCGATCGCTGCGATGGTCGATTTCGAACCGTCGCTGGCGATCCTCGACATCCGCCTGCCCGACATGGATGGCCTGGAAATTCTGCCCGAACTCTCCGAGCAGTTTCCCGTCGTCATTCTCACCGCTTATGGCTCCATCGACCAGGCCGTCAAGGCGGTGAAGGCCGGCGCGTCCGAATACCTCATCAAGCCAACCTCGGCGCAAAGCCTGGAACTGGCGGTGTCGCGCGCGCTCGCCAACGCTGAACTGAAGCGTTCCGCCGAATTCTGGCAGTCGCGCGCAAAAGCCGCCGCCGGTCCCGAAATCATCGGCCGCAGCAGGCCGATCGAAGGTGTGCGCAAACTCATCGGCATCGTTACCGCTGCGGACACCACGGTGCTGATCGGCGGCGAAAGCGGCGCCGGAAAAGAGCTTGTCGCCCACGCGATTCACGCCAACTCCCCGCGCGCCGAACATCACTTCGTCGCGATCGATTGCTGTACCTTGCAGGAAAACCTGTTTGAATCGGAACTCTTCGGCCATGAACGCGGCGCCTTCACCGGAGCAGACCGAAAGAAGGACGGGTTGATTGAGGTCGCCGCCGGCGGCACGGTCTTTCTCGACGAGATCGGCGAGATCAGCCCGGCGATCCAGGCCAAACTGCTGCGCGTGCTGGAGACCGGCAAGTACCGCCGCCTTGGCGGTACGCGAGACCTTGATGCTGATGTCCGATTCGTCGCCGCCACCAACCGCGATTTGCGCGCGCTTGCCGCCGCCGGCGAGTTCCGCTCCGACCTCTACTACCGGCTTTCCGCCTTCGAAATCGTGGTGCCGCCCTTGCGCGAACGGCGCGACGACATTCCGCTTCTGGCAGAATTTTTTCTCGCCAATCGCAAGTTCTCGCGCAATATCGAAAAGCAGTTCTCGCCATCAGCCCTCAAAGCGCTCTCCCAATACGCCTGGCCCGGCAATATTCGCGAACTGCGCAATGTGGTCGAGCGCGCCTTCCTGGTTTCCGGCGCCAGCGCACGGATCCTTCCCGAACACATCTCGCTGCCAGGCGATGCCGACCGGCCGGGCGGCGGTGCGGCGGTGGAGCTGAGTTTTACGACGGAGCCGACGCTTGATGAACTGCGCGACGCTTACATCGCCCGCCTGTTGGACCGCCACGGCGGCAATCGTCAGGAACTCGCCTCCCGCCTTGGCATCAGCGAACGCAACCTCTACCGGCTTTTACAGAAACACAAGGATTGACCGGCAAGGCGCACGCCTTGACGCGGGCGCGCGCCATGCGCATCAAGACGGCCCGACACGACGATGGCCGCGCCATGCCCGACACGCCTGTATCCGCCCTCACCGAAACGCAAGCCGCCGCAGAGCTTGCGCGGCTCGCTGCCGAGATTGCCGAACACGACCGGCGCTACCACGCCGAAGACGCGCCAACGATTTCGGACGCCGCCTATGACGCGCTGAAGCGGCGCAATGCGGAGATCGAGGCGCGGTTCCCGCAGCTGAAACGCGCGGATTCGCCCTCCGAGAACGTCGGCGCCGCGCCCGCTGCCACCTTCTCGGCGGTGACCCACGCCGTGCCGATGCTGTCGCTCGACAACGCAATGACCATCGAAGAGGCGAAAACTTGGCTAAACAATATTCCGAATAGATTAACTGAGCAATTCCGCGCTTTGATTAAAGAGCAAGACAATTTATTGAAGAATGGAGAAATCACAAAAGAAGAATGCGAAGCAGAAAAGAATCTTATCGAAGAAGAGCAGCGCAATTTCCTATCATCTATAATGCCAATTTTATTCACAGCCGAGCCGAAGATCGACGGGCTGTCGCTTTCGCTGCGCTACGAAAACCGCCGGCTGGTGACCGCAGCCACCCGCGGCGACGGCGCGACCGGCGAGAACGTCACCGCCAACGCAAGGACCATCGCCGAAATCCCGCAGGCGCTTCCCGCAGACGCGCCGGACGTTTTCGAGGTGCGCGGCGAGGTCTACATGACCAAGGCCGATTTTGCAGCGCTGAACGCGCGCCAAGCCGAAGCCGGCAAGCAGACTTACGTCAATCCGCGCAACACGGCGGCCGGCTCGCTGCGCCAGCTCGACGCTTCGGTCACCGCCGAACGGCCGCTGAAATTCTTCGCCTATGCCTGGGGCGAGGCGAGTGCGATGCCGGCCACAACGCAAAGCGGGATGGTAGAAGAGCTCGCCGCCTGGGGCTTTGTCACCAACCCGCTGATGCGCGTGTTCGACGATGTGGCGGACCTGCTCGCCCATTACCATGCGATCGAAACCATGCGCGCTGACCTCGCCTATGACATCGACGGCGTCGTCTACAAGGTGGACGATCTGGCGCTGCAGGCACGGCTCGGCTTCGTGTCGCGTTCGCCGCGCTGGGCGATCGCCCACAAGTTTCCGGCCGAGAAGGCGATGACAACGCTGAACGCGGTTCACATCCAGGTCGGCCGCACCGGCGCGCTCACCCCGGTGGCGCGGCTGGCGCCCGTCACCGTCGGCGGCGTCGTCGTCACCAACGCCACGCTGCACAATGCCGAGGAAATCGAGCGGCTCGGCGTGATGATCGGCGACACGGTGATCGTCCAGCGCGCTGGCGACGTCTTCCCGAAGTTTCTGGTTTTCGTGCCGGGGCGCCGCCGGGCGGCCGCGAGGGCCTTCCCTTTCCCCGCCACTTGCCCCTGCGCGCTGCAAACGCCGATCGTGCGCGAGGAAACCGCCGGCGGCGCCGAAGGCGTGGTGCGCCGCTGCTCGGGCGAATTCGCCTGCCCGTATCAGCGCAAGGAGCACTTGAAGCTGTTTGTCTCGCGCCGCGCCTTCGATATCGAGGGGCTGGGCGAAAAGCAGATCGAATACTTCTACGAACTGCCTGACACCGACCCGCTGCAGATCCGCACCCCTGCCGACATCTTCACGCTGGAAGCGCGCGATGCGGCAAGCCCGCTCACCAAGCTGAAGAACCGCGACGGCTATGGCGAGACCTCGGCGCAAAAGCTGTTCGACGCCATCGAAGCAAGACACACAATCGCACTTGATAGGATGATTTTCTCACTTGGCATAAGGCATATTGGCGAAACAACAGCACGGGCGCTTGCACGTTACTTTGGAGAATTCGAAAATTTTGAGCAATTCCGGAACAATTTGATTTCTACGCGGCGCCGCTTTTGGGAGTCTTCCATTGGCGCATCAACTCGACTAGATCTAGATGGCTCTACGTTTGACAATGTTATCATTAGCTTTACTGAACACGCACTTGAAGAAATTGCGATTCTTAGGAAATTACGTTATAAAAAAGGCGTTGGTTCTATCAATGCTTCGAAAATTGCCTACAAGGGATACATTTGCGCGAGTTCAAATGCAGCGTGGAAACCTATGGATCTAACTTACGGATCAAACAAAGTTTCCACTTCATTAGTTACTAAACTTTTAGAACAATTCTCTTCTGAATCTGAATTTAAGCATACTATTGAATCGGCAGGATATAATTGCTTCGTAACTTGGAGAAATTCACTTCAGTATATTTCCGATGTTGGATACTCGGATGTATTAAATTCCAATTTTGGAAGGCAGCTCAAAAGTGGATGGATTTATCTGAGTTCAGAAGTCTGGAGAGTTGAGCGGAGTTTCCGATCGGAGTTCAGCGTTTTAGAAGACGTTGAGGGATTTGGTGAAGTAGCATTTATGTCAATGGCAAACTGGTTTCAGAGCCCACTCAACCGTTCCATGTATGAATCTCTTATCAAAGTTTTGCGGAATATCCATTCTGTCAACAAAGCTATTGCCGGCACGCCGTTTTCCGGCAAGACCATCGTGTTTACCGGCTCGCTGCAGCGCATGAGCCGCGACGAGGCCAAGGCTTTCGCCGAACGCCTCGGCGCCAAGGCCGCCGGCTCGGTCTCGGCCAAGACCGACCTCGTCGTCGCCGGTCCGGGCGCCGGGTCGAAGCTTGCGAAGGCGGCGGAACTCGGCGTGGAGGTGATCGACGAGGATGAGTGGTTCAGGCGGGTGGAGGGGATGTGATTGGGGGGGCGAAAAGCAACAAACAAAGCGGCGTGGCAATTCTCAACCAAACAGAAAATCGTCAGCCGCCAACTGTCCGATCTGCGTATTCTGCAGCAAAACGCTTCCACTCAACAAAATTATTTCCACGCCAAGCATTGTGTTTGTCGATGCACTCAAGACATCTGAAAATGATGTAATGCCTTGACCTTTAAACCAGATGCGATCTGTCAATCCAGTTCCGGCCTCGAAGTCAAGAATGATGTCATTGCCAACCTCGTTCTCGAACAGGAACACGTCCCTGCCGGACCCGCCGCTCAATCGGTCATTCCCATCGCCGCCAAGCAGATAGTCAACACCGCCGCCTCCATCCAATGTGTCATCGCCGCCTTGTCCCACCAGCCGGTTGGCAAGGGAATCGCCTGAAATGGCATCACCGAAACTGGAACCATAGACAAACTCGATGCCGGTATAGTTGTCTCCCACAGCTTCTCCGGCAAAACCGACAGATGAGAGATCAACGCCCACCGCCGAACTCGCGCCACCATAGTCGGCAACGTCTGTCGCGCCGTCGCCGCCATCGAGGTGATCGGCACCATAGCCGCCTATGAGGACGTCACGACCGCCGAGACCCACAAGGGTGTCGTTGCCATCGTTGCCGACAAGGCGGTTGGCTTCGCTGTTGCCGGTGATGGTGTCTGAAAAATTTGAGCCGTAGACATTCTCGATGCCTGAGAGGATATCTCCATCGGCTTCTCCGGCAAAACCGTTCCCAAGAAGCAGAGACAACCCCACAGCGCCTGTTGCGTAGGAATAGTCGGCGATGTCCGCCGTTCCTTCGCCGCCATCGATCAGATCGGCGCCAAGACCGCCCGAAAGACGATCATCGCCTCCACCACCCATTAACACGTCGTCACCGGCGTTTGCCCTGAACCAGTTGCCGGCAGCGTCGCCGAAAATGATATCCGCGTGATTGGAACCGTCGATGTCCTCAACGCCGAGCAGAACGTCGCCTTGCGCATGCCCGCCGGAAAAAACTCCGAGGTTGAGCTTGATCGTCACGCCCGAGGGTGACTGGATGTAGGTGGCTATATCTTCGCCTTCGCCGCCGTCTAGCAAATCCGCGCCGGGGCCGCCATTCAGGCGGTCACGTCCCGCATTCCCGACCAGCATGTCGTCGCCGGCCTTACCGTTAAGCGCATCGGCTCCCGCAAAGCCGAACAGCGTGTCGTCGTCACCGCCGCCGGACAGCGTGCGTGGCGAATTCTGGTCGCCGTTGTCAACATCCGAGCATTCACCGTCCGTCACCGAAGCGGGGACGGAAAGCAGCAGGGAGTCGTTCCAGATCGCATCGAAAGCGACAGCGTCGTCAAAGACATACTGCATCCCGACTTCGCCGAAAGGCCCCCTGATCTCAACAAGGGAGGGCTCGTAGAAGTGAATGCCGAAGTCGCCTTCCTCAAATCCGGGAATTTCGACCACTGCTACGCCGTCTCCGTTTGCGCCGATTGTGATCGTGAGGGTTTGCGTTCCAACATAGGCTGGCAAAGCGCTTTCGCCAAGATTGTAGCGGATATCGATGGCCGGCGGATCGTCCGGCGAACCGCCGAGCAAGCCTTGGTAAGGAAAGGTCCGCAGCGGCGCCACGATATCCCATTCGGGCTGCAGATCAGACGTGTTGTACCAATCGGGGTTGCTGTAAGTCTCGACCGTTTCGAGCACAAGCGGCGCAACGAACTCATCTGCTCCCGGAAGTCCGACACCGCCAAGCAGCGGCAGCGCCAGGGTATCGAAATCGCCAACGCCAAGCTGCGACATTCGCACGACAAGCCTGTCGAGCCCGTCGCCGCCTTCGACGACGTCGGTCACCAAAACCATTTCCGACCCGTCTTCGGCAAACGCCATGTTGTCGCCGCCGACGATGACGATATCGCGCAGCAAATCCGCATTTGCGCCGACCATCGTGTCGTAAGCGCCGGTCTGCCCGTCCCGTTGCTGCATTTCCGGCAGTTCCGGGCTGTTGAACAGGAAAACGAGATCGGTTCCGCCGCCGCCTTCGAGAATGTCCGCCCCCGGCCCGTCGATCAGGGTGTCGTCGCAGCCCCCGCCGAAAAGGGTGTCCTGCCCCTCGCCACCGTGCAGCGTGTCGCTTCCCCCACCGCCTTCGATGGTGTCGTCTTCATTTCCACCGTAAGCATGATCGAACCCTTCGCCGGCCTGCAACAGGTCGTTTCCGTCAAATCCCATCAGGACATCGCCCGATTCCGTGCCGATCAGGTAGTCGGAACCAACACCGCCTCCGACGATCTGTCCGCTGGCGCCTGTTGTTGTGACGTACGGGCCATAATCGTGAGAATTGGCCAAAAGCGCCTCGGTCCCAGCCCACAACAGATCAGCTCCGTATTCCGATACGAAGGGATAGCTTGAATCGAGCTGTGCGGTCAGGGTCTCTACATAGACGCTAGCGTCCGTCAAAAGCGAAGTTCCCAAAGACAGCATGGATGCCCAGAGCGCTTCACGTTCCTCGAGCGTCGGCAAATTCGCCAGCGGCACATGGGCGGTCCATGCATCGGGTTCGAAGCCAAAGAATAGAAAAACATCCTGATGGTATCGCCAAATATCATCGACTGAAATGTCATTACTCGTCCCCGAAGTGAAATTTCTTATTCTCTCGTTGATATCTCGCAACATCAATTCGCGGCTTATCGATGCAAGTGTGTCCGAATCCACCGGGTCGGGACCGCCGTCTTCGACAACTTCGTTGAGGAAATAGATATTTGCAATCGCCCCGGCAAGGGTATCGTTGCGCACCACCCCCAAGGCCAGGCGGGCATAGTCGTATCCCCAATAGGCCAGCTGCGTATAATACGCTATCCGATCGCCTGACGAAACGAATGCGTCGAGAAGCGAAATTTCAGCACTACCGAGAACTTTCATTTCGCCAGGCCCTTATTGAAATTAACAAAGCAATCCACCAGTTTGGCAAGGTCAGCCCGCCGCGCCGGCCAAGTCTCCAGATACTTGCGCGGATAGGTCATTCTGATATCCCCGGTTTCCGCATGGAAGGTATGGTTACAGTGCGGCTTACGGCCTTGCTCAGGCTTGTTACATAGAAAAATATCGGTGATTTCGCTGTCGTCCCCGCTGCGCCGAAAGAAAAGTTCCTTGTCACGCGAGTGCGCGGCTTGACCGCGAAGCCCGAAGTCAACGTCGATTCCGACCGGATCGAGCACCAACCGCTTGTCAAACATGCCAAAAAACACGTGGAAGGTATTTTCGAGCCGAACACCCATCGGGATTCGGCCCGGATACAGCGAGGCGGAAACATCGCCGGTCGTTCCCTCCGGGTCCCGCCGTCCCGCCTTCTCGCCGGGCAGTCTGCTGTCGGCGAGCGTGTAGGGCAACAGGCTGTCGCGCCAGAGCCAAATCGCGATCGAACTGCGTATCTCGCCGTCCCTCTTCGCCCTGATCGGCAGGTAATTTCGGGGTATCGACAACCAGCGCACGGGTGCTTCCCCACCTCCAAGCAATTTTCCGCCTCCAAGGCCAATACGCACCGGTTTCCCCGCCTCGGGCGGAAAATCGCAGGCCGATGGACCGCGGGCGGGCGACGTTTCGCTCGCGGAGGCGCTGCCGCACGCCATTGCCAAAAAGACAACAACTATCCCCGCAAGCCGTTTCATTGCCACTTCTTCAACGTCGAATCTGAAATGCCGCTAGCTGAATCCTGGGAATCGCGCAACTGAAAGTACAGTGACTGCCTCTCCTCCGCTGTTCTCCCCTCCCCCGGGCGTCTCCACCCCCAGCTCCCCGGCGCATGTCCAGAGCCGCCGCCACACCTCGTCCGGCACCGCCACGCCTTGCGCCTCGCTTGTCGCTTGCGCTTCCGCGGCGCGGTCGCCCGGATCGCGCACGGCGTCCACGCCCGGCGCCGACCGGTTGGCCGGGCAGGTAATTGCCGTCCCACACCAGCGTCGCGCCGGTGTCGCGCACCACCGTATGCGCGCCGTCGCGCGCCATCCGCCCGGCCTGCAGTTCCGGCACGTAGTAGGCGGCAAGCGAGACGCCATGCGTCGACACGCCGATCTCGTCGGCTTCAGCCAGCAATTCGCCGACGGTTGCGGCCATGTCGGCGCGCAAACCCGCCGCAGCAAGCAGCGCGCCAGCGAAATCAGCGAGCGTCTGGCGGGAATATACATGGTGTTCCATCGGGCGTTTCCGGTTTGGCAACGGGGTTCGAGGCATTGGACCTCAACGCGGATTGCTGCAACAATGGCGGCGATTCTGGCGGGGGAGGCGCACATGCGGTTCGGACGAGACGGCAAGACGGTGGAAAGACGCCGGCAATCCGACCCCGCGCCCTCGCCGGGCAGCCAGCCCGCCGCGCCCTCCTTCAATCCGCGCGCGGTGATGCAGCGCGAACTGCAGCAGGGCGAGACGCTGATCTGGGCCGACCAGCCGAAAAACCGCGGCGCACATGCGAAGAAGAAGATTGGCATCTCGATCTTCGGCATCCCGTTCCTCGCCTTCGCGCTGTTCTGGACCGCGGCCGCCTCGGGCTTCCTGTTCGATGGCGAGGGCCCGCCCGGCCTGATCGGCATCATCTTCCCGCTGTTCGGCCTGCCCTTCATCTTCGCCGGGCTCGGCATGGTGCTGTCGCCGCTCTGGGCGCTGCGCAAGGCCGGCCGCACCTTTTACGCGCTGACCGACCGGCGCGTGGTGATCGCCGAGAGCGGCAAGACCTGGACCGCGCGTTCCTGGGCGCTGGACGATCTTGGCCAGCTGGAACGCACCGAACGAGCCGACGGCACCGGCGATGTCGTTTTCGCCAAGACCTGGGTGCGTGGCGCCAAGGGCGGTGGCCACAACGAACATCACGGGTTCTACGGCATCGCCGAACCGGCGCGGGTGGAGCAGGCAATCCGCCAGGCGCGGGAGAAGAAGGCCGATTGAGGCGCTACTTCTTCCCCGTCCACTCCACCTCCTGCCCCCAAAGCGGCACGGTGGAGATCGCCATCTTGGCGGAACCGTCCTGCACCTGACGTGAATGCGACAGGTAGATCAGCGTGTTGTTTTCCTTGTCATAGATGCGGTTGACGACCAGCTGCTTCCAGATCAGCGAGCGGCCCTCGCGAAACACCTCCTCGCCTCCCTTTCCGGTCTCGATATCGCCGATGACGATCTTCCCGGTCTGGCGACAGGCGATGGAGGAGTTCGAGGGATCCTCGAACCAGTTGCCCTTCTGGAACCGGTCGATCAGCCCGCGGTCGAAATAGGCGATGTGGCAGGTGACGCCGGCAACCTTCGGGTCACTGATCGCATCGATGATGATGTCGTTGCCGAGCCAGTCGACGCCAACCTCGCCAACTTCCCGCGCCATGGAGGGCGTTGCAGCGGCGGCAAGGCAAAATGCGAGAGCAAGGCGTTTCATGGCGGGTCTCCGTGTTTTGGGCCGCATATGGGAACGGCCACGCGCTGGCGCAATCGCCAGCCCTGCGCAATTGTGATCGCACCCGGCGCATTGACGCTCGACAGGGCGGTCATCGCGGCTACGATGCCTTCACCGGCAGTGAAGGGAGAACGCCATGATCCGCGCCACAGCCTTGGCCCTTGCGCTCGCAATCGCGTCGCCTTGCGCCTTCGCCCAACAGGCAACCGACACGGTGGCGCCGGAAAAGGCGACGCAGGCGACGGCCCGCGAAGTCGTCCACGCCAAAACCTACATGGTCGCCGCCGCCAACCCGCTCGCGGCCGAGGCCGGGCGCGCGATCCTCGCCGCGGGCGGCAACGCCATCGACGCCATGGTGACCGTGCAGCTGGTGCTCGGCCTCGTCGAGCCGCAATCCTCCGGCCTCGGCGGCGGCGCCTTCCTCGTCTACTACGACGCCGCCAGCGGCAAGCTTACCACCTTCGACGGCCGCGAAACCGCCCCGGCAGAAGCCACGCCGCGCCTGTTCCAGGATGGCGAGGGCAAGCCGCTGAAGTTCTTCGACGCGGTGGTTGGCGGCCGCTCGGTCGGAGTTCCGGGCACGCCGATGCTGTTGGCGCAGGCGCACGAGCGTTACGGCAAGCTCGACTGGGTGCAGGTGACCGAACCGGCGATCGAACTGGCCGAAAACGGCTTCGAGGTCTCGCCGCGCCTCGCCGCGCTGATCGCCGCGGACGCCGAGCGCCTGTCGCGCTTCGAGACGACCCGCAGGTACTTCTTCGACGCCAGCGGCGCGCCGCTCAAGTCGGGCCATCGCCTCGTCAACCAGCTTTACGCCGACACGCTGCGCGCCATCGCCGAGGACGGCGTGACGAACGCATTCTATACTGGTCCGGTGGCGCAGCGCATCGTCGACACCGTGCGCAATGCGCCCGGCAATCCCGGCGTGATGAGCCTTGCCGACCTGGCGAACTACCGGGTGAAGGAACGTGACCCGGTCTGCGTCGCCTATCGCGGCGCGGAGGTCTGTGGCATGGGGCCGCCTTCCTCCGGCGCGCTCACCGTCGGCCAGATTCTCGGCATGATCGAGCCGTTCGACATCGCCGCACTCGGTCCCGACGATCCGCAGGCGCGGCGCCTCCTCGGCGACGCCTCGCGCCTCGCTTTCGCCGATCGCGGCCGCTACATGGCCGATATCGATTTCGTGCCGATGCCGCTGAAAGGCCTCGTCGATCCGTCCTATCTTGCGGCGCGCTCGCAATTGCTGCGCACCGACAGGGCGCTTGCGGCTGAAGCGGTGACGCCAGGCGAACCCGGCTGGGATCACGCGATGCGGCTTGGAGACGACACGAGCCTCGAACTGCCCTCCACCAGCCATTTCTCGATCGTCGATGCGCAGGGCAACGTCGTCTCGATGACGACGACCATCGAGAACGGTTTCGGCTCGCGGCTGATGACCGACGGCTTCCTGCTCAACAACGAACTGACGGATTTCTCCTTCGAGACCCATGACGGGCGCGGCGTCATCGCCAATGCTGTGGCGCCGGGAAAAAGGCCGCGTTCATCGATGACGCCGACCATCGTGATGCAGGGCGACAAACCCTGGATCGCCATCGGCTCGCCCGGCGGCAGCCGCATCATCGGCTATGTCGCGCAGGCGCTGGTCGCCATGATCGACTGGAAGATGAATGCGCAGCAGGCGGTGGCGATGCCGCATCTCGTCAACCGCTTCGGCACGTTCGATCTTGAAGCCGAAACGACGGCTGCGGACCTTGCCGACGATCTGGAAGCGCTCGGCTTCAAGGTGAAGGCGGGCGAACTCGATTCCGGCCTGCATGCGATCGAGATCACCGGCGCCGGATTGTTTGGCGGGGCCGATCCGCGCCGCGAAGGCGTGGCGCTGGGCGACTGAGCGGCGGAAAAAAGCCCGCCTTGCCTCATCCCCTGCCTTTGGCACGCTACTGTCACAATGTGACAGTAGGAGAGATGCAGTTCGAATCGAAACGGAGCATCGGCCATGAAAATAGCAGTTCTTGGCGGAGACGGTTTCGTCGGCTGGCCGACGGCTCTGCATCTTTCCGCGCGCGGCCACGAGATCCACATCATCGACAACCTGTCGCGTCGCTGGATCGACACAGAGCTTGGCGTGCAATCGCTGACGCCCATGGATTCGATCCAAGAGCGCACCCGCATCTGGCGGCAGGAAACCGGCCGCGCCATCCATTTCCACCTGATCGACCTCGCCCGCGACTACGAGATCTTCAAGCGCTGGCTCGCCGACAACAGGCCGGACGCGCTGATCCATTTCGCCGAACAACGCGCCGCGCCCTATTCGATGAAGAGTGACCGCCACAAGAACTACACGGTCAACAACAACGTCAACGCCACGCACAACGTGCTGAACGCCATCGTCGAGACCGGCATCGGTGCTCATCTCGTGCATCTCGGCACCATGGGCGTCTATGGCTATTCCACCATCGGCGCGGCCATCCCCGAGGGCTACCTGCCGGTCGGCATCGAGACGATGGGCGGCGAGACCGTCCGCCAGGACATTCTCTACCCCGCCAATCCCGGCTCGATCTATCACATGACCAAGTGCCTGGATCAGCTGCTGTTCCAGTTCTACGCCAAGAACGACGGCCTGCGCGTCACCGACCTGCACCAAGGCATCGTCTGGGGCACCCACACCGCCGAGACGCGGTTGCGCCCGCAGGTGGTCAACCGCTTCGACTATGGTGGCGACTACGGCACGGTGCTGAACCGCTTCCTGATTCAGGCGGCGATAGGCCACCCGCTCACCGTGCACGGCGTCGGCGGCCAGACCCGCGCCTTCATCCACATCCAGGATTCGGTGCGCTGCATCGAACTTGCGCTGCAAAACCCGCCAAAGCGCGGCGACAAGGTGAAGATTTTCAACCAGATGACCGAGACGCACCGCGTGCGCGACCTCGCCGAGATGATCGCGACGATGACAGGCGCGCGCGTCGCCTACCTGCCCAATCCGCGCAAGGAGGCGGCAGAAAACGACCTCGTGGTGAAGAACGACGGTTTCCTGGCGCTCGGCCTCGACCCGATCACGCTGGAACAAGGGTTGCTGTCGGAAGTGATCGATGTGGCGAAAAAGTTTGCCTACCGCGTCGACCGCAGCCGCATTCCGGCCGTCTCCGCCTGGACGAAGGACATCGCCGCAACAGTCGAGCATGATGTGGAAGGCAAGCGCCTGCGCAGCGTCGGATAAGCGGCAAGGCCGGGGTTTCGGTGCCGATGCTTTGACACTAGTACGCGTCTATGACAACACCGTGCCGCTACGCCCATGTCACCCTCGTCACCAATGCCGACTACGTCATCGGCGCGGAAGCGTTGGTGCGTTCGCTGCGGCTGACCAACACCGCCGCAGATATCGTGGTCATGCATACTGGCGGCGTCAACGCGGCGGCGCTTGCGCCACTTTCTGAGCTCGGGGCGATCCTGCACCCGGTCGACCTGCTCGACACCTCGCCCGAATTCAACGAACGCCACGCCCGCGCCCGCATTCATGCCGAGGCGCCTTTCACCAAGGGCGGCAAGCCTGCCTTCCACACGCCGCTCGACAATTTCGCCAAGCTGCGCCTGTGGCAGATGACGCAATACGAACGCTGCGTCTTCATCGACGCCGATGCGATCGTCATCCGCAACATCGACAAGCTGTTTTCGTATCCTGAATTCTCGGCCGCGCCGAACGTCTATGAAAGCCTCGCCGACTTCCACCGCCTGAACTCGGGCGTCTTCGTTGCCACGCCGTCCGGGCAAACCTTCGCCGCGATGATGCAGGAGCTCGATGCGCCGGACGCGTTCTGGCCGCGCACCGACCAAACCTTCCTGCAGCATTTCTTTCCCGATTGGCACGGCCTGCCGGTGTTCTGCAACATGCTGCAATATGTGTGGTTGAACATGCCGGAATTGTGGGATTGGACTTCGGTAAAGGTCATCCACTACCAGTATGAAAAACCATGGCAGCCCGGTCATCCCAAGGCTGAGAAACTGAAGCCGCTGATCGAACTGTGGCGCGGAATCGCGCGGGGCGAAACGCCGGATCTTGCGGCGCTGCCCCCGCCCGCCGACGGCAAAGGCACATGAACCGCGCCCTCGTCACCGGCGGCGCCGGCTTAGTCGGCCGTTTCATCGTCGAGGATCTGCTCGCCCATGGCTGGACGGTGACGGTTGCCGGCCGCACCGCCCCGCCCGATGACTTCTACTCGCGGCCAATAGCCTTCCGCCCGCTTGTCCTCGATCCGCAAGCGGATTTTTCCGCAGTGCTCGAACGCCAGCACGCGATGGTTCACGCTGCCTTCGACCATCTGCCGGGGCGCTATCGCGGTGGCGAGGGCGACGATGCGGCGGGCTTCATCAGCAGCAATCTGGATGCGACGGTAGCGCTGTTAGCGGCAGCGAAGGCGGCCGGCGTTTCACGAGCCGTGTTCCTCTCCAGCCGCGCCGTGTACGGGCCGCACCCGCCGGGCACGATCCTGCACGAAACAATGCCCTGCCAGCCGGACACGCTCTACGGAACCGTGAAGCTGCAAGCGGAAGACGCCATCGCGACACTGGCTGGCCAAGATTTTGTCCCCGTCAGCTTGCGCGCCACCGGCGTCTACGGCCCGGCGGGGCGCGGGCAGGCGCACAAATGGCGCGCCCTTTTTGACGACTATCTTGCCGGCGCGCCAGTTTCGCCCCGCGCCGGCACGGAGGTGCATGGAGACGATCTGGCGGCGGCGGTGCGGCTTGTGATGACAACCGGACCGGACCGGGTCGCGGGCCTCGCCTTCAACGTCTCCGACATCTGCGCCGATACGCGCGACATCCTTGCGATCGTCCAGCGCGAAACCGGCTGCGCGCATCCGCTTCCGGCCCGCGCAGACAAGGAATCGGTCAACGCGATGGATTGCGCGCGCCTCGGCGCGCTTGGCTGGCGCAGCGGCGGTTGGCCCTTGTTCGAGAAAACCGTTGCCGCTTTGGCCCGCGCTCATTCGGCGTAAGGCGCAACCAGTTTTGTATACAGGTGCCAGGTCGTGTGGCCGAGTACCGGCAACACCACCACCAGCCCGAGAAAGAACGGGATGATGCCGGCGATCACCGACAGCGTCACGATCACCCCCCAACCCAGCATCGGCACCGGGCTGGTGATCACCGCCTTCACGGAAGTGATCATCGCAGTGACGAAATCGACATTGCGTTCCAGCAGCAGCGGCACGGAGACTACAGTGATGGAAAACAGCGTCAGCGCCAGAAACGCGCCCACCACATGGCCGACGGCGAGGAACAGAAGCCCCTCCGGCGTCGTCGTCACCACGTTGATGAAGGCGGGAAGCGTCGAGAACGACTTGAAGCCGAGGAAGATCGCCAGAAGCAGGCGGACCTGGTAGACCCAGACCCAGAAGGCGAACAGCACCACGAAGGCCATCCAGGCGAATTCGCGCGTTCGCTGACGCCACACGAACGACAACACCTCGCCAAACACCAGAGGTCGTCCGGTCTGGAGTCGCCGTGACACCTCATACAGGCCGGCGGCGGCAAACGGGCCGATCAGCGGAAAGCCGATCGCCACCGGATAGACCATCCAGGGGATACCCATTACGTTGACGAACATCAGGATCGCCAGCCCGCCAAGCGCGAAGATACCGCCGAAGAACAGCCCGTAGGCCGGCGCGCGGGCGAAATCCGACAATCCGGCAAGCAACGCCTCGCGGATGTCGGCGGACGTGACGGGCCGCACCTGCGGCACATGCGGTCGGCGCTTCGCCGGGGCCGCAATCGCGGTTTCGGACTCTGCGGTCATGTGAACTCCTCCCTTCGGCCGCTTCGCGGCCTGTTCTCCTCGCACCCAGTGTGACGCAGGGTCGCATTCCTGCCTTGATCGATATCAAAACGCCGGTTTCGAAGACCCGAATGGCGCGTCACCAAGACAATTCCGGGCATGACAGGTCAGCAATCCTGTCCTATGCCGCGGCCGAGGAGAACCGGATGGTCGCCGATACGCAACGCGAATTCCTGAAGGGCATGCGCTCCAGCATCACGGTCGTGGTGGCCGCCCTGCCCTTCGGCATCCTGTTTGGCGCGCTCGCCGTCAAGAACGGCATGTCGGCTACAGAAGCGGTGCTGATGAGCGCGACGATCTACGCCGGCGCGAGCCAGATGGTCGGCATCGACCTGTTCGGCAAGCAGATTGCACCCTGGGTCGTGGTGCTGTCGATCTTTGCGGTCAATTTCCGCCATGTGCTCTACTCGGCGGTGATCGGTCGGCACTTTGCCCGTTGGAGCATGGCGCAACAGGCTGTGGGGTTCTTCTTCCTCGTCGATCCGCAATTTGCCGAGGCCGAAAAG
The DNA here is from genome assembly GCA_937873685.1 of uncultured Paracoccaceae bacterium. Classification (GTDB taxonomy): domain Bacteria; phylum Pseudomonadota; class Alphaproteobacteria; order Rhizobiales; family Rhizobiaceae; genus CALMYO01. The sequence goes on along the minus strand of CALMYO010000018.1, from coordinate 47,200 downwards.
CGGCAGGCCGAGACTGGCCGCATCCCGTTTGCCTGGTTCATGGGCATGGCGCTGCCGATCTACGTGCTTTGGATCATCGAGGCCTGGATCGGCGCGCAATTTGGCGCGCTGATCGAAAATCCGCGGGCGCTCGGCCTCGACTTCCTGCTCCCGATCTATTTCCTCGGGCTGGTAATGGGCTTTCGCAAGCGCGCGCACTGGCTACCGGTGGTGCTGGCCAGTGGAATCGTCTCCGTCATCGCCTACCGCACGATCGGTTCGCCCTGGCATGTCAGCATCGGCGCGTTGGCCGGCGTTCTGGTCGGTGCGGTGCTGGGCGGCGGCGGCAAGCCGACTCCGGATGAAGCGATAAGCATCGCCGAAGCGCAGGAAAACCCCGCGCCATGAACGAGACCGTCGCCATCATCCTCGCCGGCGCCGCGGCGACCTATCTCACCCGCGTTGGCGGGCACCTCGTGCTTTCGCGCATCAAGCGCGTGCCGCCACGCGTTGAGGCGGGCCTCAACGCCGTGCCGGCGGCGGTGCTCACCACGCTGGTGGCGCCGGCCGCAGTGTTCGAGGGACCGGCAGAGACGCTCACCCTCCTGATCGCCGCCCTGCTTGCGCTCCGCCTGCCGATGCTGCCGATGTTCTTCATCGGCGGCGCGGTGATCGTCGCGTTGCGGGCTGTGATGGGGTGAAGGCGAGTAGGGAGTAGCGAATAGCGAATAGCGATTAATAGTAGCGGAATATTCTCTAACATGCTGGGTTCGGCGCTTAAAGTTCCCTATTCCCTACTCCCTACTCCCTACTCCCTACTCGCTACTCACTACTCCCCCGTAACCCCCTCCAGCCACGCCCGCACTTCGTCGCCGACCAGCGGCGCCAATTCTGCCCGCACGCGCGCATGGAAGGCGTCGAGCCAGGCGCGCTCGTCGGGTGACAGCAGGTCCGACACGATCATCCGCGGATCGATCGGGCAAAGCGTCAGCGTCTCGAAACCGAGCATCGGCTGCGTACCGCCCTCGATCGGCATCGGCTCCGTCACCACGATCAGGTTCTCGACGCGGATGCCGTGGCTGCCTTCCTGGTAGAAGCCCGGTTCGTCGGAGAGGATCATGCCGGGCTTCAGTTCGTGCATGCCGCGCCGTGAGATCGATTGCGGTCCCTCATGCACCGAGAGATACGACCCGACGCCATGACCGGTGCCATGCTGGAAATCATGACCGGCCTGCCACAGCGCCCGGCGCGCAAACGGGTCGAGATCGATGCCGCGCGTGCCTGCCGGAAACCGGGCGGTGCAGATCGCAATCATGCCCTTCAGCACCAGGGTGAACTGCCGACGCACCGCCTCCGGAACATCGCCGATCGCCACCGTTCGCGTGATGTCGGTTGTTCCATCCTCGTACTGGCCGCCGGAATCGACGAGGTAGACCTCGCCGGCCTGCAGCGTGCGATTCGATTCCGTCGACACGCGATAATGGGGAAGCGCCGCGTTCGGCCCGGACGCCGAGATCGTCTCGAAGGAAATCTCCTTCAGAGGCATCTGGAATTCCTCGCCGGTGGTGACGCGGATCTCCTCCAGTTTCGTCGCAGCCGCGATCTCGTCGACCGTTCCCGGCTTTTGTGCCTCCAGCCAGGCAAGGAACCGGCACATGGCCACACCATCGCGCCGGTGCGCGGCGCGGGCGCCGTCCAGTTCGGTCTCGTTCTTGAGCGCGCGCGGCAGCCGCGCCGGGTCCGGCCTCAATACAGTCTTGCCGCCATTGCCTTCGACAATCTCGCGCAGCCTGTCGGCGACCAGCGCCGGATCGAGCAGCACGGTTTTGCCTTCGCCGGCCAGCGCGGCGAGATGTTTCTCCAGCGTCGCCGGCGCGCGCAATTCGGCAATCTGGGTCAGGTAGGCTTCGGTCTTGATGCCGAGCTTGCGCTTGTCGATGAACAGGTGCGGCAGGCCTTCCCGGTTGACGATCGCAAAGGAAAGCGGCAACGGCGTGTGCTCCACATCGCTGCCGCGGATGTTGAAGGTCCAGGCGATCGAGGACGGGTCGGTCAGCACCGCGGCATCTGCCCTGGCCTCGGCGAGGCTGGCGGCCATGTCGGCGATCTTTTCACGCGCCGCTTTGCCCGCCCGCTGCAGCGAGTGAATGTGCACCGGCTTGAGCGGCGCAGCGGGGCGATCCGGCCAGATCGCGTCGACCGCATTTTGCGCGAGCCGCACAACGGCGAAACCACCGCTCGAGGCCGTTTCGCAAAGCGCCTTCACCTCGTCGATCGTGTGCAGCCACGGGTCGATGCCGATACGCAGCCCCTGCCCGTGCTTGCCGAGCCATTTCGCCGGCGATGTCTCGACTGAATTGACGATGTCGAATGTCGCCTTGTCTGCCTGCGCCCGGCCCTGGACCGTGTAGCGTCCGTCGACGAACAACAACGCGCGCTCGCGCAAGACAAGCGCCGATCCGGCCGAACCGGTGAACCCCGTAAGCCAGGCCAGCCGCGCGGCGCTCGGCGGCACGTATTCGCCCTGGTGTTCGTCGGCACGCGGGACAAGAACGCCGTCGACGCCGAGTGTTTCGAAGGTCGCGCGCAATGCCGCCACCCGCTTCGGCCCGTCGGCCGGATTGCTTTTCACCTCGAACGACTGGAACATGGCACGCCCCGCTTGGATCGAACCGGACCCTATCTGCGCCGCCCCGGCCACGCAACGTCGATCCGAGACTTCAACCGTTTCCGGCGATTCGTAAACATTTTGCAACGCGGCATTCATTTCGCACTTGCGAAATAAACATGGCTGCCATGCCGGCAAAGGCCTGCCTGAACCGATTTGAATGGCTATCTTTGTGGCGTGGCGGCGAGACCGCCAAGGATCAAGGAGTGATGGCCATGGCCCACGAAAGACCTTCCATGCTGCGCGCGGCGTTTTCGGCAATCATAGAAGCCCGCAGCCGTCAGGCGCAGGCATACGTCAACAGCGCCCTGCTGGCGCTGGACGATGAAACGCTGACGTCCTATGGCTACAGCCGCGAACAACTGAAGCGCCGCCCGACCGGCAGCTATCCGTTCTGACAATTGCGCGGCAACCGACCGGGAAAAACGGCCGGTCCTCCTGCGCAGAACAGACCGGCGGCGTGTCACCGCGCCCGGCGCGTCGCCGGCCCGAAACCAAGCCGCAAGGTGACCCAAGCGCCGCGTCGCAGCGTTTGCCGGTGTACCAGACCCTGGTTGCGGATCGCGGCCAGCACGGAAGCGCGCTGCGTGGCGAGGATGCCGCTCAGCACGAGTTCGCCACCGCGCTCCAGCTTGCGGGCGAACATCGGCGCAAGGCGCATCAGCGGCCCGGCGAGGATGTTGGCGACGATCAGGTCGAACCGGTCGACGCCGCGTAGCGCCGGGTGATCGAACCCGGCGGCGACGATCACCTCCACGAGTGACGATACGCGGTTTGCGGCAACATTGCCGCGCGCCACATCAACCGCCAGCGGGTCGATGTCGGTCGCCAGCACCGGCACGCGCGCCGCCTTGGCAAGCCCGATCGCCAGCACGGCGCTGCCGGCGCCGAGATCGAGCGCGGAGCGCGGCCGGCGCACCCGGCAGATGCGCGCCAGCATGTCGAGGCAGCCGGCCGTGGTGCCGTGATGGCCTGTGCCGAAAGCCTGCGCCGCCTCGATTTCGATGCCGATATCGCTAGCCCGCACGGCGTCGCGATCATGCGCGCCATGCACGACGAACCGGCCGACCCGCACCGGCGGCAGGTCTTCGAGCGATTTCGCCACCCAGTCGATGTCGGGCAGTTTCTCCTCGGCGATGTCCGCTTCGAGGCCGAGTTCTGCAAGCGCCGCTTCGAACCTCGCCCGCGCCACCAGCGGTTCCCCGTCCACATAGGCCGAGACCTCGAACATGTCCGAACCGTCCACCGTCTCGATGCAGGAGAGCGGCAGGCCGTCCTCCTCGAAGGCGCGGTCGATTTCGGCGAACAACGCCTCGGCCTGCGGCTTGGGAAGGAGCACATGAAGGCGGGTCTGGGTCATTGCGGCACTGCGATCCTGGCGGGAAGCCGGCCGTTGGCCCACCGGGGCGGCAATGTCAACCGTTCGCCAGCCGGCGCAGTTTCTGCAGCGCCGTGTCGTGGTTTTCCTGATAGGCGATCGTGCCTTCGAACCCGCCGCCTTTCGACAGCAGGTAGATCGAGGCGGTGTGATCCATGGTGTAACCGTCCTCGGTCGGCTGCTTGCGCCAGTAGACCTTGTAGCTTTTCAGCATCTTTTCCACATCTTCGAGCGGTCCCGTCACGCCCGTGATGCGATCCGAAACCGAAGTGACGTATTGGCCGAGCACCTGCGGCGTGTCGCGCTCGGGATCGACCGAAACAAAGAAGACGCGCAGGTTCTTTCCGTCGTCGCCGAGTTCCTTCAGCAGGCCGGAGAGTTCGAACAGCGTGGTCGGGCATACCTCCGGGCAATGGGTGAAGCCGAAGAACACGGCGCTTGGCTGGGCGCGGAAATCGGCTTGCGTGATCTCCTTGCCGTTGTGATCGACCAGCGCGAACGGATCGCCAAAGGCAGCGTTCTGGCTGCCGCGATAGACGCTGAAGCCGACCCAGCCCGCGCCGATGAGCACGACGGCCAGCAGGGCATAAAGAATGGGGCGCATGGTCATCCCGTTTTCTGGTGCGACTGCGTTTGCGGTTGTTTTCCCTGGATGCTCACAGGCACCAGGACAAGCCGGCTTCCGCGAGCGCGAGGAACATCGCCGCGCCCTTGTCCAGCCAACCGGCGAAAGCCACCCCGGTGGCCACGGCAAGCAACAACCCGCCGAGCGCGAGCAGCGCCAGTTGGTTTGCAGGGCGCACGTTTCGTTTCATGAGCCTGCAGATAGCGCCGATGCAGGCAAACAGCAATGCGGCAAGGGGTCGTCCCGCCGCTTTCGCGAAGCCCGCGAATCCGCTAACCGGGATCGATGGATTTCTCGCCCGAACAGGATGCGGCGCTTGTCGCGGTCAATCGCTGGCTGAAACAAGGCGGCAAGCAACTTTTTCGCCTGTTCGGCTATGCCGGAACCGGCAAGACGACGCTGGCCCGCCATTTCGCCAATGAGGTCAAGGGCGAGGTGCAGTTCTGCGCCTTCACCGGCAAGGCCGCGCAGGTGATGCGTGCCCGCGGCGCGACGAACGCCCGCACCATCCATTCGCTGATCTATCGCCCGCGCGGCGAGGAGGCGGTGGCCGATGACCGGCCCGGCAGGACGCAGATACCGCCGCCTTTTCCGCCCAACCGCCAGTCGGAAATCGCCCGCGCCAAGCTGGTGATCGTCGACGAATGCTCGATGATCGACGAGGCGCTCGGCCGCGACCTGATGTGCTTCGGCACGCCGATCCTGGTGCTAGGCGACCCCGGCCAGCTGCCGCCGGTCTCGGGCGGCGGCTTCTTCACCGACGCAGAGCCGGATTTCCTGCTGACCGAGGTGCACCGCCAGGCGCGCGACAATCCGATCGTGCGGCTGGCCATGGATGTGCGCGAGGGCCGCGAGATCATGTATGGCGATTACGGCACGACGCAGATCATCTCCAAGCACGACGTCACGCAGGACCTCGTGCTCGGCGCCGATCAGGTGCTGGTCGGCGCCAACCGCACGCGGCGGCGCTACAACATGCGCTTGCGCGAGTTGAAGGGTTTTACGACCGTCACGCCGATGGCCGGCGACAAGATGGTGTGCCTGAGGAACGACGCCGCCAAGGGCCTGTTGAACGGCTCGCTGTGGAAGGTGATGAGCGCGGCGCGCGAGAAGGTGAAGCCCGGCATCACTTTGCTGGTCTCACCGGAGGAAGGCGACGCCGAACGCGGCATGGCAAAGGTGAAGCTGCTCAAGGCGGCCTTCGAGAACCCGGAAGAGGAAATCCCCTGGCAAACGAAGAAGCGCTACGACGATTTCGATTACGGCTATGCTCTGACCGTGCACAAGGCGCAGGGTTCGCAATGGGACGAGGTGGTGCTGTTCGATGAGAGCTTCGCGTTTCGCGAAACTCGCGCAAGGTGGCTGTATACGGCGATCACCCGCGCGGCAGAGCGGTTGACGATCGTGCGGTGATCGAACGATCGGCGAGGCGTTTCAGGCCCGCGGTGGATTGCGGGCTATGATGTCCTTCAAAGTCACCGTTTCAAACGCGGTATCCGGCTCGGTGAAAGCGCGTTGAAGGTCACGCTTGAGCCGGCGAAAAGCCACTTTGGCGCTATGATCATCCGTTTTCGCGTTCTCGGTGATTTCCTGCATTCCCCTCACCCCCTGTTCACCCTTGCCATGTCCCCACCCGCCCAGGCGAGCACCTTTGGATCCATCACGGCGAACCACAGCGGCGGCACGACAGCGAGCAGAAACGAGCCGGGATAGCCGGACGGCAGGCGTGGCAGTTCATCGAAATTGCGCAGCGCCTGGTAGGGTCTAAGCGGGTTGGCGTGGTGGTCGCTGTGGCGCTGCAGGTGGAACAGCAGCAGGTTTGAGACGATGTGGTTCGTGTTCCAGGAATGGCGCGGCGTGCACGGCTCGTAGCGGCCGTTCGGCAGTTTCTGGCGCAGCAGGCCGTAATGCTCGACATAGTTCGCCAGAGTCAGCGAGAACCACGCCTGTGCGTGGTGCAGCACAAGGAACGGCAGCATGATCCAGCCAAAGGCGGCGGTCAGCGCGCATGTCACGCCAAAGGTGATCGCATAGCCTTGCAGGATGTCGTTTCTCAAGTGGAGGAAAGGCAGCCCCTTGCGCGCAAGCCGTTCCCCCTCGAGCCGCCAGCCCCGCAGAAGCGCACCCGGAATCTCACGCAGCATGAACCGCCACACGCTCTCGCCGAACCGCGCCGAGGCAGCGTCGCCCGGCGTCGCCACTTCCACATGGTGGCCGCGATTGTGCTCGATGGAAAAATGCGCATAGCCGGTGACGGCGAGCGACAGTTTCGCGCCCCATTGCGCGGCCCGATCGCCCTTGTGGCCGAGTTCGTGGCCGACATTGATCGATGCGCCGGCGCCCATGCCGCCGCCGATCGCAAGCGCCAGCACGGCCCAGAACGGCAGGCCGCCGGCCCCGGCGACGATCGCCACGATCAGGAACGTGATCCAGTAAACGCCGACAGCGGCATAAAGCAGTCCACGATACCAGCCATCCGCCGACAGTTGCTCAACCACCGCCTCCGGCGGATTGGCCGGATCCTCGCCGACGAGCGTGTCCAGCAGCGGGATGAAGACGTAATAGACCACGACCGGCAGAAGCGCCCAGAGCGGCTCGGCGCGCCAGACCGCTAACAACGCGCCGATGGCCGGCACCGTTGGCGAGGCGACTGACAGCAGCCAGAGCCAGCGCTTCTCGTCGCGCCAGCGGATTTCCGCGCCATCACCCGTGCGGCTGACGAAGATCATGTTATGCCTCCCGCTTCGAAAAAGCAGGATATCCGCAACCGCGCACGCCGCCAAGATGCGGGCCCGCCCCGGACGCTTTACCCGTCGATGCGCCGGATCTCCACCAGCATGGCGGTTGCATCATCGCTGACCTTGAAGCGCGGATAAAGGTCGCCGTGCGGGTCTTCATCGCGCTCGATGGCGCGCAACTCGCGTCCGAGCGCAACAAGCCCCCTCTCGCTCACAGCCGCCATCAGGTCCGGATAGTCATAGCGCTCGTAGTTTTCAGAAAGGGCCGCAAAGCCATCGCTCATCAGCAGGCCGCGCGCCGGCAGGCCTGGCTCGAGCATGATACTCGCAACGTGATCGCCAGCCGCTTCCACGATTCCCAAAGTCCATAACGCCCCCCCTTGTGTGTTGTAGGCGGCGCGAAAGCTGCGCTCACGGTCCCGAAACGACGGCTCACCAACCACCGAACCGGAAACGCCCAGCCCGCCGGCGCTCGCCAGCACCTCACGCGCCTTGTCTTTCTCCTTGCCCGCGAGATCGGGCAATGCCGAATGGCGGCTGACAGACCCGTCCGCCGCCTGCAGCAGCAGCACGCAGTCGCCTAGGCCATAGGTGAAAAGCCGGTCGCCTTCGGCGCGCAGCATCTGGAACCCGGCGACGGGATTTGCCCATGCGGGAATCTCGCGGCGGCCGGCGGCGAAATCGGCGATCCGCTTCGCCAGGCGGTTGGTGGCGCGCACCACCTCGCTGACAGGGCGTCCGGGCAGCAGCATCTCCTCGAAATGCACCTTGCAGAAGGCTGCGAGCCAGGCGGCGTCGGAATCGGTATCGCCCACAATGTAATTCTCGCCGAGCCCTGTCGCGCCGTCGATCACAAAGGCTGCGCCATGGGCAAACCCGCAGGTATCCTCGTTCGGCCGGTTGGCGCGTCCGGGAAGCGAAATCGAATCGATGAGGGTCAGCGTCAGCATGGGCCAAACCTAGACCCGCATTCGGTGTCGCGTCCATGACAGCCCACGCTGCGGGACGCGATTGTCGAGCCGACGTTCAGGCCCTGCCGACCGCCTGCTCCAGCCACGTCCAGGAATCACGCTCGTCCTCAAGAGCAAAGCAGCGGATCTGCATCGAGAAGAACGGCGCCAGAGCCGCAGTCGCGCCGCGCAGCCAGCCCGGACCGCCGACCAGCGCGTAGCGGCGTATGTGCTTCAGGCTGTTGGTCTTGGCAGCCCAGGTGCCGTCGGCGAAGATCGCTGACCAGTCGAAACCTTCCCAGTCGCTGATGCGCACCAGCAGGTCGATCTCGTCATGACGCTCATAGGCTTCTTCCAGCAGGCCGTAGACATTGGCGATATCGGCCTGGGTAATGTGGCCGACGATCTCGAATGCGAACAAATCCTCGCGCGGCGTTTCAAGACGCCGGATCACCGGAATGTGGTGTATGGGGTCACGCATGGCCGTCATCCTTGTGTCGGGGGCAATTGCGCCCTTTTTTCAATCGCGCCGATACCTTAATGCGGCCAGCTAGCGCCGCCTCGACATGGATCAAACCGCAATGCCCGCCAAACTCTCGGTCAACGTCAACGCCATCGCCCAACTGCGCAATCGCCGCGACCTGCCCTGGCCGAGCGTGACCGGGCTTGGCCGCATCGCGTTGCAGGCCGGCGCGCACGGGCTCACCGTGCATCCGCGCCCCGACGAGCGCCACATCCGCCGCAGCGACGTGCCGATGCTGCGCGCGCTGATCGACGACGAGTTTCCGGCCGCCGAATACAACATCGAAGGCTATCCGACCGACGATTTCCTTGCACTTGTGGAAGAATGCCAGCCAAACCAGGTGACGCTGGTGCCCGACGACCCGTCGCAGGCAACCTCGGACCACGGCTGGGATTTCATCGCCAATGCGTCGTTCCTTGCCACCACTGTGGCGCGGCTGAAGAAGGGCGGCATGCGCGTCTCGCTGTTCTGCGATCCCGACGCAACGCCGGAGCAGATTGCCGCCGCGCGCGCCACCGGCGCCGACCGCATCGAGATCTACACCGGCCCCTATGGCGCCTGCTTCGATGATCCCGCCAAAGCCACGCGCGAGGCGGAAAAGTGCCGTATCACGGCGGAACGCGCCCGCGACGCCGGCCTTGCCGTCAACGCCGGCCATGACCTCACCGTCGCCAACCTGCCGGAACTCGCTCGCGCCATTCCTTTCCTCGCCGAAGTGTCGATCGGCCACGCGATCACCGCCGACGCGCTGGAATTCGGCATGGCCGAAACAGTGAAGCGGTTCCTGCGGACGTTGGGGTGAGAGCGCGGTGGCGCGTTCGCCCGCGCAGCCGTCATCCCGGGCCTTGTGCCCGGGACCCAAACTCTTGATGTATCGTGGCTTTCTGGGTCCCGGGGACAAGCCCCGGGATGACGACCGCCCAGATTATGGCCCGCAATTCGCTCGAACCCAACCGCATGATCCAACCGCTTGACATCGCCATTAGCGGCGCGGGCCCGGCCGGGCTGGCGGCGGCACTCTTTCTCGCCCGCGACGGCCATCGCGTCACGCTGTTCGAGCGTTTCGGGCAGGCGCAGCCGCTTGGCTCGGGCCTGATGCTGCAGCCGACGGGGCTTGCCGTTTTGCACGATCTCGGCCTGCTCGATGCGATCCTGCAACGCGGCCAGCGCATCGGCCGCCTTACCGGCCGCGACGCTGCAACAGGCCGAACTGTGCTCGACGTGCGCTACGATGCGGTTTCCGGCGGACGGTTCGGTCTTGGCGTGCATCGCGCCGCCCTGTTCGGCGTGCTGCACGAAGCGGTGAAAGCCGCAGGGATCGCGATCGTCACCGGCGCGCAGATCGTCGACACCGAACAGAGGGCGGGCGCGATCCGCCTCATCGATGCGAAGGGCCGCCGTCACGGCCCGTTCGCGCTCGCGGTCGATGCGAGCGGCGGACGTTCTGCGCTCCGGCGCGCCACCTTCGGCCCATCGGCGGAGCCGAGGCCGCTGGCCTGGGGTGCGCTATGGGGTACTGTCGACTGGTGCGACGACGGCTTCGACATCCATGCGCTGGAGCAGCGTTACGAGGCGGCGCGGGTAATGATCGGCGTGTTGCCGCTCGGCCGGCCCTTTGACGACAGCGCCGGGACAGCGCAGATGGGCCGCAAGGCTGCCTTGTTCTGGAGCCTGAAGCCCGCGGATCACAGTACGTTGGTTGCCGGCGGCTTCGAAGAGTTGCGGGAGCGCATCATCGGCTGCTGGCCGCAGGCTGCCAGGGCGCCAACATGGCGCTGCTTGACGCCGCCGCACTGGCGCATGCGCTGCGCCGGTCGCCAGACATCGACGCCGCGCTTGCCGCCTATGGCGCATCGCGGCGCGCGCATCTGCGGCTTTACCAGGCACTGTCGCTGGCGTTCACGCCGTTCTACCAGTCTGACAGTGCGGCGCTCGCCTTCGTGCGCGACCGGCTTGTCTCCACGGTCGCGCGTATTCCCCCTGCCCCGGCGATCCTTGCCGCAATGGTCTGCGGCACGTTGCTCGACCCGCTCGCGGCCGCCGGTGTGACGGAGCCGCAATGGCCGGCGCCGGCACGCCAAAGTGGCAGTGAATTTGCATAAAATTCAATGCCTTAACCTTACCAAACCCGGCAAGGAATTGTTCGTGATTGAGCACTACCACTAACCCGCAGGCAACAAACCGGGGGAAGGCCAATGCGCATTCGTTTCACACGCAAATCTGCCGAAGAGCTGCGCCGCGAACAGATGATGGAGCAGGCGAGGCGCGAGCAGGAGCAGATCCAGAAGCGGATCTACAAGATGATGGAGAGCTACAATCGCCGCTCTCATCTTGAAGGCAAGACCGCCAATGACGGCTCGGGTTTCCGACGCCCGCCGGTGCCGCGCTACATCAGCTCTTCACATTGATCGCCGGCGGTCGTCGAAGGCGCACCGAAACGGAATGTTCGGATTTGTCGGTTACGCAAGGGAACCGTCCAGATCGAGAGGTGTTCCATGATCTTCCGTCTACGTCGCAAGTCGCCCGACCAGAAACGCCGAGAGAAGGCAGTCACGGAAGCCGAAACGCGGCTGCGCCAGGAGCAGCTTCGCCGCCGGGTCGACAAGCTGATGGCGACGCGGCCGCACACCGCAGGGACCGAGCCGGCAAAATAGAAGTAAGAACCTGTCCGGGTTGCAAGGCCGCGAACCGAATGTCGCGGCCTTTGCGTTTTCTCCATCGGCCGTTGCGCGTGATCGCGACAATGCCGCGGTTGCCAATCCGGGACGATGCCGTTAGAGAGGCGCGGATTTTCAAATCGCGCGCCCGGTCCACGGACGCCGCCCCCAAAAACAAGAGGAACCGCCCGATGCGCGTTTATTACGATCGCGACGCCGATCTCAATCTCATCAAGTCGAAGAAGGTCGCGATCGTCGGCTATGGCAGCCAGGGCCGCGCCCACGCGCTGAACCTGAAGGATTCCGGCGCAAGCGACGTGCGCATCGGCCTCAAGATGACCTCGCCGACGGTGAAGAAGGTCGAGGCCGACGGGCTGAAGGCGATGTCTGTCGCCGATGTTTCCGCCTGGGCCGACCTGATCATGATGGCGACGCCGGACGAACTGCAGGCCGACATCTACAGGAACGAGATTGCCCCGAACATTCGCGACGGCGCGGCGATCGCGTTTGCCCACGGCCTCAACGTGCATTTCGGCCTGATCGAGCCGAAGGACACGGTCGACGTGGTAATGATCGCGCCGAAAGGTCCCGGCCACACGGTGCGCGGCGAATACGTCAAGGGCGGCGGCGTGCCCTGCCTCGTGGCGGTGAACCGCGACGCCTCCGGCAATGCGCTGGATCTGGCGCTATCCTATGCCTGCGGCGTCGGCGGCGGCCGTTCCGGCATCATCGAGACCAACTTCAAGGAAGAGTGCGAGACCGACCTGTTCGGCGAGCAGGTGGTGCTCTGCGGCGGCCTGGTTGAACTGATCCGCGCCGGCTTCGAGACGCTGGTTGAAGCCGGCTACGCCCCCGAGATGGCTTACTTTGAGTGCCTGCACGAGGTGAAGCTGATCGTCGACCTCATCTACGAGGGCGGCATCGCCAACATGAACTACTCGATCTCCAACACCGCGGAATGGGGCGAATACGTGTCGGGCCCGCGCATCATCACCGCCGAGACCAAGGCCGAGATGAAGCGCGTGCTCTCCGACATCCAGACCGGCCGCTTCACGTCGGAATGGATGCAGGAATACCGGTCCGGCATGGCCCGCTTCAAGGCGACGCGCCGCCTGAACGACAGCCACCCGATCGAGGAAGTCGGCGAGAAACTGCGCGGCATGATGCCGTGGATCGGCAAGAACAAGCTGGTCGACAAGGCAAGGAACTGAGGGATCCCTCGCACCTGCCACGATAATGAGCATATAAGTTCAGGGGATAGGCAAGGCCGCGGAGTGATCCGCGGCCTTCTTCTATTGGCGGCTTTCAGGCGCATGCACCGCATCAAGGTTGTCAAGGATTTCCAGCCCGCGCGCGGCGTTTCCGCGTGCGGCGCGCGCGTCGAAACGCGCCTGACCATCGGCGTCATCGAGAACGACTGACGCGACTTCTTCAAACAGACTGTCCAGGGTGATCCCCTGTCGGCGCGCCAGATCCTGCAGTTTCTGGTGCTGCTCGTCGGGCAGCCGGATTGTCAGGACGGTCATTGGCGGTTCTCCCAGCGCGTCATGAACCCGACATCGTCAATAATCCCGATGGTTGGCAGGCGCAATTGTCGCATACTCATGTCCCTGCGGTTTCGAGTCACAATGTAATCGGCCGCTCCGGCAATCGCCAGTTCAACAAGATGATTGTCCGCTTCGTCGCGCAGATTGGGCCGCCAAAGAAAATAGATTGGCGTCCATCTGCAAACCGACAAGAAGGCATCCAGAAGCTCGCTGCGGCGTTCACTCCCGAGCACTGAACCGCCAAACAGTTCGTCTCTGGACATGACGTCTTCATATTCGGCCAAGAGTGCATTGCCCATCAGCGGTTCGATCTGCCCCTCCAGACACAATCTGATGATCGACCGCGCCGCGTTGGGCGAAGCCATGATCGCAGCTACGAACACGTTGGTATCGATGACTACGCGCAAGATCCGCGACCGCCTGCTTTTTCAACATTCATCATGAACCGCATTGATTGCATGAACCCATGCGCTGGGATTTCTCATATGCTCGACCGTCTGCCACCCTTGCATTCCCGCGCGCCAGCCGCAACGATGTCGCCATGACAACGAAAATCCCTTCCCAGAAGGTGCGACATCCCGGCATTGGTCTGCGCCTGCGCATCATCCTTGGCGACGATGCGATGCTCGGCCCCGGCAAGGCCGAGTTGCTCGAGCGAATCCGCGATACCGGGTCCATTTCGGCGGCCGGCCGGCAGATGGCGATGAGCTACAAACGGGCCTGGATGCTGGTGGAGGAAATGAACGCCGCCTTTGCCGAACCGCTTGTGGACAGCGCGCGCGGTGGGACGGGCGGCGGCGGCGCGCAACTGAGCGCGTTTGGCGGCGATGTGCTGGCGCGCTACCGCGCGGTGGAGCGGGCGGCGGCAGAGGCCGGCGCGAAGGAAATCGCCGCCTTGCAGGCAATGCTGAAACCCCAGGCATCAAACGATATGTCTGAAGAAAAATAACGCTTGCACTCTTGCAATCGCCATGTTGATATTTCCGGCGAAACATAACGCCGGAGAATCCCATGCCTGCATTCCTGTCGCTCAAATACGTTCGCGCCGCCCTGTTTTGCGCCGCAACCGTCCCGCTCGCCCCTGCCCCAGCCCATGCCGATGATGTCGTTGTTTTCGCCGCCGCCTCGCTGAAGAACGGGCTCGACGATTTTGCACGCCGCTGGGAAACCGAGACTGGCAACACGGTTACGGTTTCCTATGCAGGCTCCGGCGCGCTGGCGAAGCAGATTATTGCCGGCGCGCCGGCCGATATCTTCATCTCGGCCAATGCCGAGTGGATGGACTCGGTGGAAAAGGAAGGGATGCTCGTCGCCGGCGCTAGGCGCGACCTGCTGTCCAACACGCTGGTGCTGATCGCGCATGGCAAGGACGCCGCCGCGGTGACGATCGCCCCCGGCTTCGATCTCGCCGGGCTGCTCGGCGGCGGCAAGTTGGCCATGGCGCTTGTCGACTCCGTCCCCGCCGGTCAATACGGCAAGGCGGCGCTGGCGAGCCTCGGCATCTGGGACGCCGTGGCGCCGCACGTGGCGCAGGCCGACAATGTGCGCGCCGCGCTGGTGCTGGTCGCGCGCGGCGAAGCGCCCTTCGGCATCGTCTACGCCACCGACGCCGCCGCCGATGACAACGTCACGATCGTTGCGACCTTTCCGACGGAAAGTTACCCGCCAATCGTCTATCCGGCCGCCCTGTTGACCAACGCCGCCGACATGGCCGACAAGGCGTTCTTCGACGCGCTGTCGGGCGATGAGGCCGACGCCGCGTTCGCGGCACAAGGTTTCACGACGCGCGATTGACCGTTGACGGATTGGCTCACCCAGGATGAATGGCGCGCGGTCGCGCTCTCCTTGCAGGTTTCGCTGACCGCGACCCTGTTAAGCTTGCCGCTTGGCGTGTTCGTCGCCCATGCGCTGGCGCGCAGGCGCTTTCCGGGACGCCAGTTGCTCAACGGGCTGGTGCATTTGCCATTGATCCTGCCGCCGGTGGTCACGGGCTACCTGCTGCTGCTCACTTTCGGGCGTCGCGGCGCCGTTGGCGCGTTCCTCGACGAGTGGTTCGGCATCGTCTTCGCCTTCCGCTGGACCGGGGCTGCGCTTGCCGCCGCTATCATGGCCTTTCCGCTGATGGTGCGCGCGATCCGCCTGTCGATCGAGGCGGTCGACCCGAAACTGGAACAGGCGGCGGCAACGCTCGGCGCATCGAGGCCGATGGTCTTCGCCACTGTCACGTTGCCGCTGATCGCGCCGGGCATTCTCGCCGGCGCCATTCTCGCTTTCGCCAAGGCGATGGGCGAGTTCGGGGCGACAATCACCTTCGTCTCCAACATCCCGGGTGAAACGCAAACCCTGCCCTCGGCAATCTACTCCTTCCTGCAGGCGCCGGGCGGCGAGGAACCGGCAGCACGGCTGGTGCTGGTGGCCGTGGCGGTGGCGCTCACCGCGTTGTTCCTGTCCGAGTGGGTCGGCCGCGCCGTGGCGCGCCGTATCGGAAGCGCGTGATGCTGCAGGTGCGCATCGCCCATCGTTTCGCGGCCTTCTCGCTGGATGTCGCCTTCGACGCGCCACCGGGTCTCACCGCGCTGTTCGGTCATTCCGGTTCCGGCAAGACCACCATCGTCAACGCGGTCGCAGGCCTGCTTCGGCCGCAAACCGCCCATATTGCACTTGATGGTGCGGTGTTGACCGATACGCATACAGGCGTCTTCGTACCGCCGCATCGCCGCCGCATCGGCTACGTGTTCCAGGAGGGGCGGCTGTTCCCGCACCTGACTGCGCGCGCCAACCTGCTCTATGGCGCCCGCTTTGCGCCGCGAGACGAAACCGGCGCTGATTTCGACCATGTCGTCGATCTGCTCGGTATAGCGCCACTGCTCTCGCGCCAGCCAGGCGCGCTGTCAGGCGGCGAGAAGCAGCGCGTGGCGCTCGGCCGCGCGATTCTCTCCAAGCCTCGCCTGCTGCTGATGGACGAACCATTGGCCGCGCTCGACGAGGCGCGCAAGGCGGAGATCCTGCCCTATCTGGAGCGAATGCGCGACGAAACGCGTTTGCCGATCCTGTATGTCAGCCATGCGCCCGCAGAGGTCGCGCGGCTTGCGACCAGCATCGTTCTCGTCGCCGAGGGCCGCGTCCAGCGCGCGGGGCCGGCGGCCGAGGTGCTGTCCGATCCCGCAGCCGCACCCGCCTTCGGCCTGCGCGAGGCCGGCGCGGTGATCGCCGTGCGCGTCGAGGCGCACGAGGCCGACGGGTTGACGCGGCCTGCCACGGCGGCCGGGCCGATCTTCCTGCCGCATGTCGACGCGCCGCCCGGCGCCACGCTGCGGTTGCGCATCCTTGCTCATGACGTGATGCTTGCGACCGTGCGGCCGTCCGCAATCTCGGCGCTGAACGTGCTGCCGGCGACCGTGACCGAAATCCGCCTCGGGGACGGCCCCGGCGCGCTGGTGCGGCTCTCCATCGGTGACGCGCCTGTCCTCGCCCGCATCACCCGGCGTTCTGTTGCCGCGCTCGACCTGAAGCCGGGTAGCAATGTCTTTGCGGTGCTGAAGGCGGTTTCTGTTGCTTCCGTCAGCGTCGGTGCGCACACTGTTGAGGGCGCCGGAGGCGTCGGGCGTTATTTTTGCCGCAACGCCGGCGGGGGACCCCGCCGCAAGGCCGCAATCAAGGGGAGGATAGTCATGCCGGGCGAGCACTACCAGATCATCGACGAGCGTTTCCGCAAGCTGATCCATGGCAACGCCAATATCGACCTGCTGTGGAGCGGCGGGCGCTGGGCGGAAGGGCCGGCTTATTTTGCCGCCGGGCGATACCTGATCTGGTCCGACATCCCGAACGACCGCATCATGCGTTTCGACGAGATGAACGGCGCAGTGGCCACTTTCGAACAGCCCTGCCGCAACCAGAACGGCCACACGGTGGACCGTGAGGGCCGCCTGATCGCTTGCGAACATCGCGGCCGCTGCGTCAGCCGTTACGAGATCGATGGCTCGCGCACTGTGCTTGCCGTCCGCTACGACGGCAAGCGATTCAACTCGCCGAACGACGTGGTGGTGAAATCCGACGGTTCGGTCTGGTTCACCGACCCGTCCTACGGCATCGACAGCGAGTACGAGGGCGACCAGTCGCCGATGGAGCAGGACGGCCGCCACGTCTATCGCATCGACCCCGACGGCTCGATCACCCGCGTCATCGACGACATGCGCCAGCCGAACGGCCTCGCTTTTTCGCCTGATGAGAAGATTCTTTATGTCGCCGATACCGGCAAGACGCATTTTCCCGATTGCGAGCCGGTGATCCGTGCCTATCCCGTCAGCGCCGACGGCCGCTCGGTCGGCGAAGGCCGGCATTTCGTCACCTGCAACGCCGGGCTGTTCGACGGATTTCGCATCGACACGGGCGGCAACATCTGGTCATCGGCCGGCGACGGCGTGCATTGCTTCGCCCCCGACGGTGCGCTGCTCGGCAAGATCCTGATCGACGAGGTGGTCGCCAATGTCTGCTTTGGCGGGCCGAAACGCAACCGCCTGTTCATTTGCGCCACGACGACGTTGAGGTCGATCTATGTGAATGCACAGGGGTGTGCGAGAGAAGAGAGTGAGTAGTGAAGAGTGAGTAGCGAGTAGCGAGTTGAAAAACAGAAGCGATCTGATGTCGAATTGATATTTGGTCGGAAGCTAGATCGCAAAGGCAAAGATAAGGCATCACGCCTTTCTCGCTATGTCTACCTCCAATTTCGCCAGAGTATCGGGCGAAAAGGTTCGAGCGGTTTCGGGATGTGCTGCAACACGGGGACTTTCCCTCCCCCTTGAGGGGAGGGTCGGCGCGCAGCGCCGGGGTGGGGGTGAGGGCCGTCGCAGCACGCGCGAATAAACTGATGGAAATTCATTGGTTTGTTGACACGGCCATACCCCCACCCGTCGGCTTCGCCGACACCCTCCCGACAAGGGGGAGGGAAGGTCCCCCGCGTTGCGGTTCATCGATTCAAGTTGGCCCCACGTATTCGCCCGACACTCTAGTCGCTATCCGCCAATCACTACACGCTATTCGCCACTCCCTGCTCGCTACTCCGTCACCCCGCCCCTGCCAGCAGCCGTCCCGCCGCAGCGCGCGCCTCCTCAGTTATCGTCGCGCCGGCGAGCATGCGCGCGATTTCCTCGCGGCGCGCCGAAACATCCATTTCAGCAACCGTGGTGACAACGATGGCGTCCTCGCCCGAGGTTTCAGCCTCCGAGCGCGCATTCTTGGCGATAAGGAAATGCGTGTCGGCGCGCGCCGCCACCTGCGGCGCGTGGGTGACGGAAAGCACCTGAACGTTGCCCGAAAGCCGCTTCAAACGCGCGCCGATCGCGTCGGCTACGGCGCCACCGACCCCGGTGTCGATCTCGTCGAACACCAGCGTCGGCGCCGAGGTCTTTTCGGCGAGCACCACCTTCAGGGCCAGCAGGAAGCGCGACAGCTCGCCGCCTGACGCCACCTTCATCATAGGCCCCGGCCGACTGCCGGGGTTGGTGCGCACCCAGAACTCGACGCGGTCGATGCCTTCGGGCCGCCGATCCTCCCCATCCGTTTCAATATGTGCGAAGAACGCGGCGCGTTCCAGTTTCAGCGCCGGCAGTTCGGCCATCACCGCCGACTGGAGCGACGCAGCAGCATGGGTGCGATGCTCTGACAGCGCCGCCGCAGCCCGGTCATAGGCCTGCGCGGACGCTCTTGCTTCCGCCTCCAGCGCGGCCAGCCGCGCCTCGCCCGCGTCGAGTTCGGCGAGGTCGTCGGCCTGCGTTACCGCCAGAGCGGCGAGATCATCGACTGCAACGCTGAACTTGCGCGCGGCGGCGCGCAAGGCGAACAGACGCTCCTCCGTGCGCTCCAGTTCCCGTGGATCGAACTCGATCGCATGCATCGCCCGCTCGATTGCGCTCGACGCATCGGCAAGGCCGTGCACCGCTGCCGACAAGGCCGCCACCGTATCGTCGAGCAGGCCGGGCAATTCGGCAGCCTTGCGCTCCAGCCGGCGCAGCAGGCCGGAGACAGACGGCGTCGGCGAGCCGGACCCATTGAGGATTTCATTGGCTTCTGTGATGTCGGCGGCGATCTTCTCGGAGCGCATCATGCGCGTCCGCTTATCCGCCAGATTTTCCTCCTCGCCGGGCATGGGGTTGAGTCGCGACAATTCGTCGACCGCCGCCCGCAAGAAATCGGCCTCGCGCGCCGCCGCTTCCCCCCGGGCGCGAGGGGCGCCAAGCGCCCGCTCGGCGCCGCGCCGGGTCGCATGCAGCTCGCGCACATGCGCCGCCTCGTTGGTCAACCCGCCATGGGCGTCGAGCAGCGCCCGGTGCATTTCGGCGTCGATCAGCGCGCGGTCATCATGCTGGCCGTGGATTTCCACCAGAAGCCGTCCGACCTCGCGCATAAGCGCCGCACTCGCCGGCTGGTCGTTGATGAACACGCGGGTGCGCCCATCTGCGCTCTGGGTGCGGCGAAGGATGATGTCGCCATCGTCATCGACACCGTTCTGGGTGAGAAGCGCGCGCGCCGGATGACTGGCCGCAACATCGAACACAGCCATTACCTGGCCCTGGGTCACGCCATGGCGCACCAACCCCGCGTCGCCGCGCCCGCCAAGCGCCAGCGACAGCGCGTCGAGCAGGATGGACTTGCCGGCGCCGGTTTCACCGGTCAGCACCGAAAGCCCTTCGCGAAAGCCTATATCCAGCCGCTCGATCAGCACAATGTCGCGGATCGACAGCTGGATCAGCATGGAGTTGTCCTGTCGGGCGGCGTCAGGTCCGGCGACCGATACCGGTGACGCGGGCCAGCCACGAGCCGGAATTCTCGCGCGGTGACAAGCCTTTCGACTGCAACAGCTTGTAGGAATCGCGATACCATGGCGAATCCGGGAAGTTGTGGCCGAGCACGGCGGCGGCGGCCTGCGCCTCGTTCGCCAGACCCATGGCGTAGTAGGACTCCGTCAACCGCGCCAGCGCCTCTTCGACATGGCGGGTGTTGGAAAACTGCTCCACCACATTGCGGAAGCGGTTGATCGCGGCGATGTATTCGCGACGCTCCAGATAATAGCGTCCGACCTGCATCTCCTTTCCGGCCAACTGGTCGCGGGCAAAACGGATTTTCGATTCCGCATCCTCCACATACTCCGACTCCGGATAGCGGTCGACGACGTCCTGCATCGCCTGAATCGCGAGTTGGGTATCGCGCTGGTCGCGCGTCACATCCGGCACCTGCCGGAAATAGGCCAGCCCGACGATGTACTGCGCATAGGCCGCTTCCTCGCTCGACGGATAAAGCGAAACATAGCGTTTGCCGGCGTTGACCGCCTCGTCGTAGCGGCCCTGGCGGTAAAGCGTGAACGCGCCCATCACCATCGACTTGCGCGAGAATTCCGAATAGGGGTGCTGGCGCGTCACTGAATCGAACTTGGCGCTGGCTTCCTTCAGCCGTCCGGCGTTCAGATTGGCGAGACCCTGATTGTACAACGTGTCCGCCGGCTCGATCGTGTCGACATAGGCGGACAAATCGACATCATCCTTGGCCGAACATCCCGCAACGACCAGTGCAAGACCGAGGGCGGCTAGCAGGTTCAGGCCGAAGCGGCCAATCGATCCGTCTTTCATGTATTCGCCCGTGCCCGGTGATGTTGCAGCCGCAAACCTGTCGCGACCGTCGCAACGCCAATCTTGTAGGCGTTTCGGTTTAAGGTTTCCTTAACCCAACCCACGCGTTGCCGGCAACGCCATGCAGCCCCAATCGCGCTTTTTTGTGGCGGCGAGACGAGCCATTCACCAGCAGTTATTCAAAGCATCCAAGGGCTGTAGGCCGGCGCATTGACGGCGATCAACTCGGCAGAGCGGGCGCGGCGGCGAGCGTCGCGCGCCTCCACGATTTCATAGGCTGTGCGGTCGGACAACAGCGCCTTCAGCGCCGCCGCATTCAGGCGGTGCCCGCCGCGATAGGATGCGAAACAGCCGATAAATTGCGCGCCGGCAAGCGCCAGGTCGCCGACAGCATCCAGCGCCTTGTGGCGCACGAACTCGTCGCGGAAACGCAAGCCCTCCGGGTTGATCACGCTGTTGTCATCGCCGATCACCACCGAGTTTTCCAGCGACGACCCGAGCGCGTGGCCCGAAGCCCAGAGCCGCTCGACATCCTTCATGAAGCCGAAGGTGCGTGCGCGAGAGAGCTCGCGGCGGAACGTTGCGCCATCCAGATCGCTGCGAAAATCCTGCCGACCGATCAGCGGGCAGTCGAAGTCGATCGCCACCTCGAAACGCGTACCCTCATAGGGCCGGAACTCGGCCCAAGAGCCGCCCATCTCGATACGCACCGGGCGCGTGACACGGATATAGCGGCGCTTCACCGCCTGGATCGACAGGCCGACCTCGTCGACAGCTTCAATGAAAACGCGCGACGAACCATCCATTACCGGCACTTCGCGCCCATCGATCTCAACGACGACATTGTCGAGGCCGAGCGCCCAGAAGGCCGCCATCAGATGCTCGACGGTCGCGACATGTTCGCCATGGGGATCGCCCAGCATCGTGCAGAGGTCGGTGGCGCCGATCTCCGAAACACGCGCGCGAAACTCGACGCCATTGCCGTCGAGGTTGAGCTTGCGGAAACAGATGCCTGTATTCGGCTCGGCGGGAAGCAGCGCAATGGATACGTGTTCGCCGCTGTGGACGCCGACCCCCGACATGTCCACGCGATGGGCTAACGTCGTCTGGTAGCCTAGCAGATTTGTCCCCATTAGCCCCACTCGCAAACAGGTCGCCCGCTCTTCGGCGTTTCGATCCCGATATCTGACCCACAACATTGCGCGTTACACATGTCCCGCGCCCCCCTCACGGCGACGGAAGATAGACGCGCCATCCGGGATGGCCAAATCACGCTTTCTTACTCAATGTTACGCAGACAGGCTCCGCGAAGTTGATTTTATATCATAATTATCAATGGGTTAAAAATGTATTGCCGGGACGCCTGCGCGCCCCGGCACATAATGTTACACAGGTTTTTCAGCGTCAGTTGGCTTGCCGACGCAGAAACGCCGGAATTTCGAGCTGATCGTCCTCGTTTGCCGGCGTGATTCGCGCTTGCTGGCGGCCCTGATCGTCGAGTTGGCCGCGGCGCGGCGCATAGAGCGAAGCGTCCGATGGCGCCGCCCGACGGGTATCGGCAAGCGGCGTCGTCTGGGCCGGACGGACGCGTTGGGCCTCATCTTCTTCCTTGCGCGTCAAGCCCGTGGTTAGGCGCTTCAGCAGGCCAAGCGGGCCCCGCTCGTCACCGGCGTGATCGGCCGCGCGGCCGTGGATTTCGGCCTGGACGGACGGCGGGAAATCCTCAACCCGCGGCATTCGCGGCGTCTCGCGGGCATCCACGTAAGCAGGTTGCGGCGCGGGCCGCACCGGCTGGCGAGTCTCGGCGGTAACATCGTCCCAAACCGGCTCCGGACGGGCCTGATGCGCCGGGCGCTGGGATTCCGCGGCCGCCGGTGCGGGTTGCGGCTGCGTCGGGCGCGCCGGTGCTTCGTTTGCCGGGAACAGACGGCTTGCCGGGCGGAACGTCTCGTCGGAAGCCGCCGCGGCGATGCGCGGCAGGGCCGGCAGATCCATTTCGGCGGCAGCGATCGCATCGGCCACCGGGTCTGCGGCGACCGGACGGGCCGGCGCTTCCTCGATGGAGCGCGCCTGCGGCGCCAGGGCAGCAGTCATCTGCTGCGCGACGGGACGCGGTTTGACCTGAGCCTTCACTTCGATCGGCGCAGCCATCATGCCTTCCGCCTTGTCGATGCCGGTCGCCACGACCGAGACGCGGAAGATGCCTTCCAGCGACTCATCGAAGGTGGCGCCCAAAATGATGTTGGCGTCGGAATCGACCTCCTCGCGAATGCGCGTCGCCGCCTCATCCACCTCAAACAGCGTCATGTCGCGACCGCCGGTAATCGAGATCAGCAGCCCGCGCGCGCCCTTCATGGAGGTCTCGTCGAGCAGCGGGTTGGCGATCGCCGCCTCCGCCGCCGCCATGGCGCGGCCGGCGCCGGAAGCTTCGCCGGTTCCCATCATCGCCTTGCCCATCTCGCGCATCACGGAGCGGACATCGGCGAAATCGAGATTGATAAGACCTTCCTTCACCATCAGATCGGTGATGCAGGCGACGCCCGAGTAAAGCACCTGGTCGGCCATGCCGAAAGCATCTGCGAAAGTCGTCTTGTCGTTGGCGATGCGAAACAGGTTCTGGTTCGGGATCACAATCAGCGTGTCGACCGACTTCTGCAGGTCCTCGATGCCGGAATCGGCGGTGCGCATGCGTCGCTGCCCCTCGAAATGGAACGGCTTGGTGACGACGCCAACGGTGAGAATGCCCTTTTCGCGCGCCGCGCGCGCCACGACGGGAGCAGCGCCCGTACCCGTGCCGCCGCCCATGCCGGCGGTGACGAAGCACATGTGCGTTCCCGACAGGTGATCGATGATCTCGTCGAGGCACTCCTCGGCGGCCGCGCGCCCGACATCGGGCTGCGAGCCGGCGCCGAGACCTTCGGTTACGTTGAGTCCGAGCTGGATGATGCGTTCCGCCTTGCTTGTGGCGAGCGCTTGCGCATCAGTGTTGGCGACAACGAAATCGACGCCCTGCAAGCCGGCGCTGATCATGTTGTTGACCGCGTTGCCGCCGCCGCCGCCGACGCCGAACACGGTGATCCGTGGCTTGAGCTCGGTGATGTCCGGCTTCTTCAAGTTGATGGTCATGGCATGCTTCCTCTGGTTTGGCCGGGTGATTCACCGTTACACCCACGGATTTCAGGGGCTTCCACCCCTCAATTGTCAAAAACTGTCACGCAACCACTGCCCCACACGGTGCAGGCGTCCGCCCGTACCGGTCATGCGCCAGCCGCCGCTCTGGCGCAGCGCCTGCCGTTCCGTTTCCGCCACTTGCGGATAGATCATCAGCCCGATCGCGGTGGCGAAGGCCGGCCCCTTGGCCGAGGCAGGCAATCCGGCGACGCCGAGCGGCCGGCCAACGCGCACGTTGCGGCCGAGGATGCGCCGTGCGCATTCGCCAAGGCCGGTCAGCTGCGCCGCGCCGCCTGTCAGGACAACCCGCTTTCCAACGACGGCGCCCTGGCCGGAGGCATTGAGACGGTCGCGGATCAGTTCGAGGGTCTCTTCCTGGCGGGCGCGCACGATACGGTTCAGCACGGCGCGGGGAATCTGCTGCGGGATCTCCGCCTCGTCGGGCGACAGCGGCTGAACGGTCACCAGATCATGGTCGTTCTCGGCGGCCGGAATGACAGAGGCGTGCATCACCTTCAGTCGCTCGGCGTCCTCCACCCGCACCGTCAGGCCGCGCGCGATGTCCATCGTGATATGGTGCCCGCCGACGGCGACCGAATCCGCGTGGATGAAGCGGCCTTCGGCAAAGACCGAAATCGCGGTCGAGCCGCCGCCCATGTCGATGCAGGCGCAGCCCATCTCCATCTCGTCTTCCACCAGCGCTGCCAGTCCGCTCGCATAGGGCGTCGCCACCATGCTTTCGACGGAAAGATGCGCACGGTTGACGCAAAGCTCGATATTGCGCAGCGGCGCCGCGTCGGCGGTCAGCGCATGCATCGTCACGCCGAGCTGATCCCCGACTAAACCCTTGGGGTCGCGCACACCGCGCTCGCCGTCGAGAGTATGGGAGACGGGCAGCACATGCACGACCTGCCGCTCGGCCTTCATGGCCTGGGCAAAACCGGCGCGCAACACGCGCTCCACATCGCGCTGGCTCACTTCCTCGCCGCCAAGCTCGATCGTTGCCTTGAAGATCTGGCTCTTCAGCCTTCCCGGCGTGGCGCTGATGATGAGCGAGTCGACCGTCATGCCGGCCATGCGTTCCGCCGCATCTACCGCCATGCGGATCGACTGTTCGGCCGCGTCGAGATCGATGATCAGGCCGGACTTGACGCCGAAGGAGCGCTGGTGCCCGACCCCAATCACCTCGGCGCGATGGGTGCGTCCATGCAGGAAAACTGAATCGGCCGTCGGCGACAGCTTCGCGATCATGCAGACCACCTTGGTGGACCCGATGTCGAGTACGCTGATCGTGGTAGGCTTGCCCGATGCGCGCGCGCCGCCCGCAAGTCCCTTGCCTGGAAGCCTCATACCCGCTTCTCCGCCTTGGCCAGGAGTTTTGCGCGCTGCTTGAGCGCCTCGTCGCGCCGCTCGGCTGCTGCGTCCGTCAGTTTCACGGTGATCCGGTCATCGAGCCGCAGGTCGATCGCAACGATGTCGCGCTCAAGAACCTGCTCCTCGATGTCCCATGCCGCCAGCCTGTCGAGCGCCGCATCAAGTCCGGATTCCGGCAGTTTCAGCGTCACCCCGTTCATCAGCCGCAGATTCCAGCGCCGGTTGCCGACGCGGATGAAGGCGTCCGCCTGTTTCGAGAAATACGGATGACGGCGCATCACCGCGACGAATTCCTTCGCCGCCGCGTTTGCGCCGATGCCGATCACCAGCGGCAGGCTCGCGAATTCGCCGCTCTCGTAGGGCGCGATGACGGAGCCGTCGGCAGCGATCACCGAAAGCGTGTCGCCCTGCTGCCAGATCGCGAAGGGCTGGTGCTCGGTCAATTCGACCGAGATCGACCCCGGCCAGTCCTTGCGCACGGAGGCCGACGCCACCCAGGGCAGATCGAGAATTGCGATGCGGGCGGTTTCCGGATCGAGCCCGGCGATCGAGGTATGGCCATCGAGGCCCAGACGCTGGATCAGGTCGATTTCCGATGTCTGCCGGTTTCCCTTGATGTTCACCTCGTTGATGGCGAAGCCGAGCGTCGACGCCGTGGCGTTCACGGCGCCGCCAAGCTGGCCGCCGAGCGAGGCGCCGTAGACGCCGGTTGCGGCAAAGAAGGCAGCTAGCAACACCGCGCCGGCGTGGCGCGGAATGTCGACATCGCCGCGCGCCAGCCGGCTGGCGTAGCGCAGCGAACGGCGCGACAGGCGCGATGCGGCTTGCGAAGCCGCCGCTGCGCCGGGTATCACCAGCCTGCCTTTTCGCCTCATCGCAAACACGATGCGTCCTCGACCATCCACCGCAACAATTCGCCGAAGGTATGCCCCGCTTCGGCGGCAATCTCGGGCACAAGCGAGGTTGGCGTCATGCCGGGTTGCGTGTTGACTTCCAGCCAGACCAGTTCCCCATCCTCGGAGAACCGGTCGTCATAGCGGAAGTCGGATCGGGACACGCCCCGGCAGCCAATCGCTTGATGCGCCTTCAAGGCCATTGTCTGTATCTTTTGGTAAATTTTCGGTGAAATTTTTGCCGGACATTCGTGCTTTGAGCCGCCGGCGACGTATTTCGCATCGTAGTCGTAGAACTGGTGGCCGGTCGGAATGATCTCGGTAACGCCGAGCGCGACGTCGCCCATCACGGCGCAGGTCAGTTCGCGGCCATGGATGTAACGCTCCACCATGACGCGGTCGCCATATTTCCATTCCGCCGAGGTGATGATCTGTGGCGGATGCGGCTGGTCGGCCTTGACGATGACCACGCCGAAGGACGATCCCTCCGCCACCGGCTTGACGACATAGGGCGGAATCATCGGATGTGCCGAGGTGAAGTCGAAGCGGTTCATCACCTTGGCTTCCGCGACCGTGACGCCAACGAGCTTGACGATGGTCTTCGCCTTCTGCTTGTCCATGGCGAGCGCCGAAGCCAGCACGCCGGAATGCGTATAGGGGATTTGCAGGAATTCCAGAACGCCCTGAATCGCGCCGTCCTCGCCGAACGGGCCGTGCAGAGCATTGAAGGCGACATCCGGCTTCAATTCGTCAAGCACAGTTGCGACGTTGTGACTGACATCGACTCGCGTCACGCGGTAGCCTTCCGCCTCCAGCGCATCGGCGCAGGCGTTGCCCGACGACAGGCTGACCGGCCTCTCTGAGGAAAAGCCGCCCATCAGCACGGCCACGTGTTTTTGCTGCGTCGTCATGCTGCGTCCCCTCGGCTCGACGGCTCCACTTGGCCATGCAAGGGGATTCGTGGCGCGAATCACCCCGACGACCGCATGGACGAGTAGAATCAGAGGTGATTCGCGCTGGCAAGCCTGCGGCGGCAGTTCACTTCAGTGTCCAACCAGCGAGGCCATACGCCAGAAACGCCAGTTTAGCAGCAACGCGGCGATCGCCAGCCCGCTGGCAAGGCCGATCCAGATGCCGATGCCGCCGAGACCGGCGTGAACGCCGAGCCCCCAGGCGATGCCCATCCCGATCGGCCAGTAGCTGAAAAGCGCGAGCAGCATCGGCACACGCGTGTCTTTCAATCCCCGTAAGAGCCCCGCGCCGATCGCTTGCAGCGCATCGACCATCTGGAAAGCCGCGGCCACGGCAAGAAAGGGCACGGCGACAGCAACAACGGCGGCGGAATCCGCGTTTGCGGCGTCGAGGAAGAGCCACACCAGCGGTTCGGGTGCAAACCAGAACAGCAACGCCGTCAAAAACGAGATGGCGAGCGCCATTGCCGTGACCGTCTTCGCGCCGCGGCGAAGATTGGCGACTTCGCCGCGCCCGTGCGCGATCCCGGCGCGCACCGTCGCTGCGTTGGACAGTCCGAGCGGGATCATGAAGGTGATGGAGGCGAGTTGCAGCGCGATGCCATGCGCTGCAAGCTGGATGGCTCCGAACCAGCCAATCATCACGGAGGCAGCCGCAAACAGCGCCACCTCGGCCAGTAGCGTCACCGCGATCGGCGCGCCAAGCCGCACGACCTCGAAGAAGGCCGGCCAATCCGGCCGCCAAAGCCGCACCAGCAGTTCATATTCGCGGAAACGCGCCTGCAAAGCGGCTGCGAGCATGACCGCAAACATCACCAAGGTCGAGGCGACCGAGGCGATCGCCGCGCCTTCGAGCCCGAGCGCGGGAAGGCCGAAATTGCCGAAGATCAACCCCCAGGCAAGGAACGCATTCGAGATCAGCCCCGCCAGCGTCGCCCACAGCACGATGCCGGCCTGTTCGATCGCCGTGAAGAAGGCGCGCAAACCGAGGATACCGAGTGCGGGAAACATGCCCCACATGGCGATCCGCGCATAGCGTCCGGCCATTTCCGCGAGTATCGGTTCCTGACCGAGCGAAAGCAGCAGGCGCTCAAGCTGCGACAGTGGCGCAAGCGCCAACGCTGCAAGCAACGTCAACACCCACAGCCCCATGCGCACCGAGCGGCGCACGCCACGCCTGTCGCCGCGCGCCAGCGCCTGCGCCGCCAGCGGCACCGCGGCATGGGCAAAGCCGGCGCCGAAAATATAAAGAATGAAAAACGCCTGCGTCGCCAGCACCGAAGCCGCCAGAGGTTCCGCGCCGAGCCAGCCGAGCAGCACCGTGTCGGTGGTGTGGATGGCGAGTTGCGCCAATTGCGCCCCGACCAGCGGCAGGCCGAGCGCGAGCGTCGCGCGCGCGTGGTGCGACCACGGAGCGGGGGATGATTCCCGTCCCGAAATTCTGTCGAGTGGCTGGGTCATCGCGCGCCTTTACGCGCGGCCACCCAAAGCGCCAAGTGGCTTCGCGAAGAAATCCCCCCTCACAGCATCTGCCCGAGGAATTCCTCCACCTCCTGTCCTTCGCGGAACAAGCCGAGCCGCTTGATTTCCCATTCCAGCTTGATGCCGGAATGCTCCAGCACCCGGGCGCGCACGGTTTCGCCGAGCAGTTCCAGGTCGTGGCTTGAAGCGGTGCCGATATTGATCATGAAATTACAGTGCATCGGGCTCATCTGCGCGCCGCCGATCATCAACCCGCGGCATCCGGCCTCATCGATCAGCTTCCATGCGGATTCGCCGGGCGGGTTCTTGAAGGTCGAGCCGCCGGTCTTCTCACGGATGGGCTGCACCGTCTCGCGGTGATGCGTCACCGCATCCATCGCCGCGCGGATTTTCGCCGGATCCTCCACAAAACCCTCCATCAGCGCGCCGGTGAAGATCAGGTCGTGCCGGGCGCCGCTGTAGCGGTAGGCATAGTCCATGTCGGAATTCGACAGCACGTGCTTGCCGCCCTTGCGATCGACAGCATGTACCTCGATCACGCGTTCGCGCGTCTCCACCCCGTTGGCGCCGGCGTTCATGCGCAAGGCGCCGCCGATCGCGCCCGGAATGCCGTGGTAGAAATGAAACCCGCCGATCCCGCAGTCATAAGCGAAGCCCGACAGATGCTTGTCCGGCAGCGCGGCGCCGGCGCGAATGCGCGTTTCCGTCACCTGTTCCGCCTTGCCGAAGCCCTTGGCCGTGAGGCGGATCACGACGCCCGGGATGCCGCCATCGCGCACCAGCAGGTTGGAGCCGATACCGACCACGGTAACCGGCACATCGAGCGGCAGCGCCTTCATGAAGGCGCACAAGTCGTCCTCGTCGGCCGGCTGGAACAACACTTCAGCCGGCCCGCCGGTGCGGAACCAGGTGATCTTGTCCATGCCGGAGTTCGGCGTCAGCCGCCCGCGCAATCCTTCCATGCTACCGGCCAAGCGGCCGTGCAGCGCGTTTCCGTCGATCATTTTGCTCCGTCCAGCGCCGCCAGTTCGCCCGGCAGCGCGTAGGCCCATTGGGTGATATTGCCAGCCCCCAGAAAGACCACGAAATCGCCCTCGTGCGCAAGGCCTGCCACGAGCGGGGCGATATCGGACGGTGCGGCGATCAAGCGTGCGTCGCGATGCCCGCCAGCCTTGACGCGCGACAGCAGGTTTGCAGAGTCGATCCCCTCGATCGGTTCCTCGCCGGCCGGATAGACCGGTGCAAGGATGACAGTGTCGGCGTCGGAGAAGCAGGCGGCGAAATCGTCGAACAGGTCGCGCAGGCGGGTGAACCGGTGCGGTTGCGCAAACGCGATGACCCGTCCTGAGCAGGCCTCGCGCGCCGCCTTCAGCACGGCGCGGATTTCCACCGGATGATGGCCGTAATCGTCGAAGACACGCACACCTTTCCATTCGCCCGTCGGTGTGAACCGCCGTTTCACGCCGCCAAACGACGACAGCCCGGCGCGGATCGCAACGTCGGAAACGCCGAGTTCATGCGCAACCGCAATCGCAGCCGTCGCATTGGAGACGTTGTGGCGACCAGGCATCGGCAGCTTCAGGTCCGCGATCTCCGAGGTCTTGCCCGTCTTGCGGTCGCGGATGGTGACCGCAAACACCGATGTCGCGCCGTCCATGCGTTCGAAGCGGAAACGCACATCGGCCTGCGGGTTCTCGCCATAGGTCACCACGCGCCGGTCCTCGATGGTGGAAACCAGCGCCTGCACTTCCGGATGATCGACGCACATGACGCCAAAGCCGTAGAAGGGCACGTTCTCGACGAAATCGCGGAAAGCTTTGCGTACCGCGTCGAAGGTTCCGTAATGGTCGAGGTGTTCGGGATCGATGTTGGTGACGACCGCCACATCGGCTGGCAGCTTCAGGAAGGTGCCGTCGCTCTCGTCGGCTTCCACCACCATCCAGTCGCCCTTGCCCATGCGCGCATTGGTGCCATAGGCGTTTATTATGCCGCCGTTGATGACCGTCGGGTCCAGCCCGCCCGCATCGAGCAGCGCCGCCACCATGGAGGTGGTCGTCGTCTTGCCATGCGTGCCGCCGATCGCCACGGCCGAACGGAAGCGCATCAGCTCGGCCAGCATTTCGGCGCGCCGCACGATTGGCAGCAGTTTTTCGCGCGCGGCCACCAGTTCGGGATTGTTCTTGCGGATGGCGGTCGAGACCACCACCACCTCGGCGGCGCCGAGATTGGCGGCGTCATGTCCGACAAACACCGTGATGCCCTTGTCGCGCAATCGCTGCAGATTGTAGCCGTCGGACTGGTCGGAGCCTTGCACCTTGTAGCCGAGCGTCGCCAGCGCCTCGGCAATGCCGCTCATGCCGATGCCGCCGATGCCGATGAAATGCACGAGGCCGATATTGACCGGCATCTTCATGGTGTATGTCCTTGCTTGTATCTTAAAACGGGTACCCGTGCGGCGATAGCCTCGGTGAGGTCGGCGAGCGCTTGCGCTGCATGGGGCTTGCCTGCGGTGCGCGCCGCCGCCGCCATTCCCGCAAGCCTGTCGGGCTCCGCCATCGCCGCGCCGATCAATTGCGCGAGGCGCTGCGGCGTCAGCGTGTCCTGCCGGTGCACCTCGGCCCCGCCGGCCCGCGCCATCGCTGCCGCGTTTGCGGCCTGGTCATGGTCGAGCGCGTGCGGATAGGGCACGAACAGCGCCGGACGGCCGATCACCGCCATTTCGGAGACGGTCGAGGCGCCGGAGCGTGTGATGCACAGATGCGCCGAGGCGATCCTGTCCGCCATGTCGGTGAAGAAGGGCGAGACCTCGGCCTCGACGCCAAGCGCCGCCCAGGCGTCGCGCACCGCGCGCTCGTCCTCCGGCCGCGCCTGCTGCACGATGCGCAGCCGCGCCCGGCTTGCTGCGTCGAGAAGTTTCGCCGCCTCGGGAATGGCGGTGGAGAAGAACTGCGCGCCCTGGCTGCCGCCAAAGACCAGCAGGTTGAACGGCCCGTCCGGCGCGGCCGGCGCATAGGGTGTGTCAGCGGCGCGCAGCACGTCGGGACGCACCGGATTGCCGGTCGCCACCGTCTTCGCCGCGTGCGCACCCGTTCCCTCAACGAGGAACCCGCCGGCAATGGCGTCGACGCGCGCGGCGAGCGCTTTGTTGGCGCGTCCCATCACGGCGTTCTGTTCGTGGATCAGCGTCGGCGTGCCGCCGCGTCCGGCGGCGAGCAACGGCGGAAGCGTGGGGTAGCCGCCAAAGCCGACGATCGCCTTCGGCCTCAACTGGCGGATCAGACGCCCGGCCTCGCGCATGCCGCTCCAAAGGGTCCAGAT
This sequence comes from uncultured Paracoccaceae bacterium, assembly GCA_937873685.1. Lineage (GTDB taxonomy): Bacteria > Pseudomonadota > Alphaproteobacteria > Rhizobiales > Rhizobiaceae > CALMYO01. Next base: position 15,304 of record CALMYO010000018.1, on the reverse strand, counting down.
CGTTCGCGCCATGGCAAGCGGGTTCTTGGAGCCGAATGTGGCGGAAGGCACCGTGTGGACCGCCTCGGCAGGAAAACGCCCGGCGAAACGCTCGGCCCGCTTGTCGGTGACGAGATGCACGCTCCAGCCGCGCGCGATCAGTTCATGCGCCAGCGCCTCGGCCGGAAACAGGTGACCGCCGGTGCCGCCGGCGGCGAGGAGGATGAGGCCTTTGTTCACCGGGCACCTACTGGGCAGACGTCAATGCGGCGGCGCCGAAGGTGATGTGGCCGCGCCGCGATTCCGGCCGTCGCCGGGTCAGCCCCAGGATCAAGCCCATCGAGATCGCAACCGCCACCATCGACGAGCCGCCATAGGAAATGAAGGGCAGCGTCATGCCCTTCGCCGGCATCAGTTGCAGGTTGACCGCCATGTTGATGATCGACTGGAAGCCGATCATCATGACGAGCCCGCTGACGGCAAGTCGCACGAAGGGATCCTGCTCGCGCAAGGCTGCGCGCATACCGCGCAGCACGATGAAGGCGAACATACCCGCCAGCACCATGCAGGCGATGATGCCAAACTCCTCTGCAAGCACGGAGAAGACGAAATCGGTATGGCTGTCGGGCAGAATACGCTTGATCGTGCCTTCGCCGGGCCCCTGCCCGAACCATCCGCCGCGAATGATCGCCTCGCGCCCGGTGTCGACCTGGAATGTGTCGCCTTCTCCAGTCAGGAACCGGTCAATGCGGCCTGCCACGTGCGGAAACATTGTATAGGCGCCGAGCGCAAACAGCACGGCTGCAGCCGCGAGCGCCAGAATCCAGAACCAGGCCATGCCGGCCATGAAGAACATCGCGCCCCAGGTCGCGGCCGTCAGCATCGTCTGGCCGAGGTCGGGCTGCGCCACCAGCAATGCTGCCACCGCGCCGAACAGGATGATGGCAAACAGGTTGCCCGGAATGTCGGGGCGGCGGAACTGTTCGGAAAACAGCCAGGCGCAAATCACCACGAAGGCCGGTTTCATGAATTCCGACGGCTGGATCGACAGCCCGCCAAGCGAAATCCAGCGCCGCGCGCCCTTCACCTCGGCGCCGAAGAACAAGGCGGCGATCATCAACAGCATCGAAACGGCAAGCAGCGCCAGCGCAAAGCGGCGGATATGGCGCGGCGTCATGAACGAAACGCCGATCATCGTCGCAATCGTCGGTATCAGGAAAATGGCATGCCGCTCGACGAAATGATAACTCTCCAGCCCGATCTTCTCGGCAACCGGCGGGCTTGCAGCAAACGAGAGCACGAATCCAAAGCCGAGCAGGCCGAGAAACACGGCGAGGAACCACCGGTCGACCGTCCACCACCATTCCGCGACCGCCCCACGGTCGTTGCGGCTAACCATGCACATGCCCTCCGGCTTGGCTGATCCCTTCAATTGCCATCACGGCGTTAACAAACGCTTCACCACGTTTCTCGAAGTTGGCGAACTGGTCGAAACTGGCGCAGGCCGGCGACAGCAGCACCACGGGTTCGCGCGCATCCGCATGCGATGCGTCCGCCGCCGCCCGCTCGACCGCGGCTTCGAGCGTGCCGGCGATTTCGTACTCCACGTCACTGCCAAGCGTCGCGGCGAAACCGGCCGCCGCCTCGCCAATCAGGTAGGCCTTGGCGATGCGCGCGAAGTACGGTTGAAGCGAGGCGATGCCGCCCTCCTTCGGCAGCCCGCCGGCAATCCAGAATATGTCGTGGAAACTCGACAGGGCCGGCGCGGCGGCGTCCGCGTTCGTCGCCTTGGAATCGTTGACGAAAACGGTTTTACCGAGGCGGGCCACCGGCTGCATGCGATGCGCCAGCCCGGCGAAACTGGCGAGCCCGGCGCGGATCTCATCGTCGCAAAGGCCGCAGGCGCGGGCAGCTGCGAAGGCGGCAAGCGCGTTTTGCGCATTGTGCGCGCCGCGCAGCGTCGCAATGCCCGACAGGTCGGCTATCTCGGCGACCTGCCCGCGCGTTGCTTCAAGAAGCTTGCCGTCTTGATGGAACAGCCCGTCCGCAAGACGCTGCGCCTTGGAGATGCGCACGACGCGCTTGCCCGTCGCTTCGAGCCGGTCGGCGATGGCGCGGCACCAGTCGTCATCGACGCCGATGATCGAAACGCCGGCGCCGGCGACAAGCCGTTCCTTCACTGCTGCATAATGCGCCATCGTGCCGTGCCGGTCGAGATGGTCGGGCGTCAGGTTGAGCAGGATGCCGGCGCTGGCGTCGAGGCTCGGCGCAAGATCGATCTGGTAGGAAGAGCACTCCACCACATAGGCGCGCCCGTCCGCCGGGGGATCGAGGGTGAGCACCGCGCGGCCGATATTGCCGCCAAGCTGCGCGTCACGACCGGCGGATTTCAGGATATGCGCGATCAGCGCCGTTGTCGTGGATTTGCCATTCGTGCCGGTGATCGCGACGAAGTCCGTTTGCGCGCCACTGGCGCGCCGTTCGCGCGCGAGTATCTCCACGTCGCCGATCACGGGCACGCCGGCAGCATGGGCAAGATCGACCGACCAGTGGGGGTTCGGATGCGTCAAAGGCACGCCCGGCGAGAGCACCAGCGTCGCAACCCCGCTCCAGTCTATTGTCCGCAGATCGGCCGTGGCGATGCCTTCCGCGCGCGCTTTTTCCACGCTTGCCGGATTGTCGTCGAAACAGATGGCGTCTGCGCCGCCGGCAACAAGCGCGCGCGCCGTCGCCAGTCCGGAGCCGCCGAGACCGAACAGCGCGACACGTGTGCCGGAGAAGGTTCGGGCCGCAATCATGGTCAGCGGATCTTCAACGTGGCAAGGCCGATCAGCGCCAGGATGACGGAAATGATCCAGAAGCGGATCACCACCTGGCTTTCGGTCCAGCCTTTCTTCTCGAAATGATGGTGGATCGGCGCCATCAGGAAGATGCGTTTTCCGGTCAGCTTGAACGAGGCGACCTGCAAGATGACCGACATCGCCTCCATGACGAACAGCCCGCCGATGATGGCGAGCACGATCTCGTGCTTCGTCGCCACCGCCACCGTGCCGGTCAACCCGCCGAGCGCCAGCGACCCGGTATCACCCATGAAGATCGCAGCCGGCGGCGCGTTGAACCACAGGAAGCCGAGGCCCGCCCCGATGACAGCGCCCAGAACCACCGCAAGCTCACCGGTGCCCGGCACGAAATGGATCTGCAGGTAATCGGCGAAGATCGCATTGCCCGACAGGTAGGCGATGCCGGCGAAGGACGCAGTGGCGATCATGATCGGCACGATCGCCAGACCGTCCAGCCCGTCGGTGAGGTTGACCGCATTGCCGGCGGCAACGATGACGAAAGCGCCGAAGACGACGAAGAACCAGCCGAGATTGAGCACGAAATCCTTGACGAACGGGAAGGTCAGCGAGGAGGCGAAATCCCCCTGCCCGGCCCGCATGATCAGCCAGGCGGCCGCAGCCGCTATCAGGAATTCGAGGCCAAGGCGGGCGCGGCCGGAAAAACCCTTGTGCGTCTGCTTTGTGACTTTCAGGTAGTCGTCATAGAAGCCTATCGCGCCGAAACCGATCGTCACCAGCAGCACCGTCCGAACATAGACGCTGCCGAGGTTGGCCCACAGCAACGATGCCCCGATGATGCCGGCAAGGATCATGATGCCGCCCATAGTCGGCGTGCCGGCCTTCTTGAAATGGGTTTGCGGCCCGTCGGCGCGGATCGGCTGTCCCTTTCCCTGGCGCAGGCGCATGGTTGCGATGATGCGCGGCCCGAACAGGAACACGATCAGCGCCGATGTCATCATCGCGCCGCCGGTCCGGAAGGTGATGTAGCGGAACAGGTTGAAGACCTGCGACACCTCGGTGATTTCTGTCAGCCAATACAGCATGCGTTCGTGGTCCCCGCGGCACGAGCACCTGCGCGCCGCCCTTGTGTTCCTTGCAACCCCGGTTCCGCGCCTTGGCGCCCCCTCGAACCGGGAAACGAATTTCTACGCCGGCGTCATCGCCTCGCGCAGCATCTTGACGACGCGCGCCAGCCCGACACCGTTCGACCCCTTGATCATCACCACATCGCCCGCCCGCAACCCGGCCATAAGCGCCGTTGCAACGTCCTCGGCGGTCCGGTGACGATGCGTTTCGGTCACTCCCGCCATCCGCGCCTCGAGCGCCGCCATCTCGTCCCCGCAAAGATGCATGACATCGACCCCGGCCTGGGTCACCGGTTCGGCAAGTTCGCCGTGCAATGTGGCCGAGCGTTCGCCGAGTTCGCGCATGTCGCCAAGCACGGCGATGCGCCTGCCACCATCACCGGGCGTCGCCAGGTTCAGCATCTTCAGGGCCGCGCGCATTGAGGCGGGATTGGCGTTGTAGCTCTCGTCGATCACCGTGACGACGCCGGCGTCCACCTTCAGGCGCAGCGTCTCGCCCCGCCCCGCGCCCGCGGTCAGTTTCGCGAGCGCTGCAATGCACGTTCCAAGATCGGCGTCGCAGAGTTTCGCCGCGCCGAGGACGGCGAGCGCATTCATCGCAAGATGCTCCCCCGGCAGGGCAAGGTCGAAATCCACCGTCTCGCCGAAAATGCCGGCCTTCACTTTCGAACCGTCACCGCGATAATCGGCTTCGAGCAGGCGCACATCGGACTGCGGCGACGTGCCGAAACCGTGGACATGCGCCACGCCGGCCGCCTTCGCCGCTTCGGCGAGCCGACCGAAACGCGCATCGTCGCGATTGATCAGCGCATGTCCGCCTTCGACGACGCCCGTGAAGATTTCCGCCTTTGCATCGGCGATGCCATCAAGGTCGCGGAAGAACCCGAGATGGGCGGCGGCGATCAGCGTCACGATCGCGACATGCGGCCTGACCATGGCCACCAGCGGCGTGATCTCGCCCGGATGGTTCATGCCGATCTCGAACACGCCGAACTTCGCCGATTCCGGCATGCGCGCCAGCGTCAGCGGCACACCCCAATGATTGTTGAACGAGGCGGCGGAGGCATGCGTTTCGCCGCAAGCCGAAAGCACGTGGCGCAACGCCTCCTTGGTGGTCGTCTTTCCGGCCGAGCCGGTGACGGCGAGGATCCTGGCGTTCGAGCGCGCGCGCGCCGCCTCGCCGAGACGGCCGAGCGCAGCCAGCACATTATCGACCACGATCATGGGCGCGCTGAACCGGCCGAGCGCCGGCAGCCGGCCCTCCGCCACCACCAGCACCGAGGCGCCGGCCGCAATCGCCGCCCCGGCAAAGTCATGACCGTCGAAATTCTCGCCGCGAATGGCGAAGAAGGCATCGCCCGGCTTCAGGGTGCGTGTGTCGATGGAAATGCCGCTCACTTCTGCAGGCATGGCGCCGATCGGGCGTCCGCCCATCGCCTCGACCATCGCCGCGCCGGTCCAAAGCGGTTTGTGCGCGGCAAGTTCGGCAAGCGCGGCCCGCGCTTCCTCGTGATCTGAGAAATGCGTTGTGACGCCCTTCGCCGTTTGCCCCGTCTCGTGTCCCTTGCCCGCGATGATCAGCGTGTCGCCGGCCTTCAGCATCGCAACCGCCTCACGGATCGCCTGCCTGCGATCGCCGATCTCCAGCGCGCCGGGCGCGGCGGCAAGAATTGCCGCACGGATGGTGGCGGGATCCTCGGAGCGCGGGTTGTCGTCGGTGACGATCACCGTATCGGCCAGACGGGCGGCAATCCCCCCCATGATCGGCCGCTTTCCCGCATCGCGGTCGCCGCCGCAGCCGAAGGCGACAACCACCTTGCCGGTGGTGAATGGCCGCACGGCCTGCAGCACCTGCTCCAGGGCTTCCGGCTTGTGGGCGTAATCGACATAGACCGGTGCGCCGCAGGGCGCGACCCCGACCAGTTCAAGCCTTCCGGGCGCGCCTTTCAGCGATTCCAGCGCCTTGAAGGCGACTGCTGCCGGAACGCCGGCCGATATCGCAAGGCCTGCCGCCACCAGCGCATTGGCGATCTGGAAATCGCCGGCAAGCGGCAGCGCCACCAGTCGCGTCTCGCCACCGTGCTCGATCTCGGCGATCTGGCGATGGCGTTCGTGTTCCACCCGCTTCAAGGCGATGAATTCGCCCGCCCGGCCGACCAGTCGCACATCCAGCCCGGCATTCATTGCCACCTCGGCGGCGCGGGCAGACCAGGGATCGTCGGCGAAGATCACCGCCGGCTGTCCCGGCGCCATCAGCGTGTCGAACAGCCGCATCTTGGCGGCGAAATAGTCGTCCATGTCGGGGTGATAATCGAGATGGTCGCGGCCGAGATTGGTGAAGGCGGCCGCCGTCAGCCGCACCCCGTCGAGGCGGCGCTGCATCAGCCCGTGGCTGGATGCCTCCATCGCCGCATGGGTGATGCCACCTTTCGCGAGGTCGGCAAGCAACCCGTGCAGCGCGACCGGATCGGGCGTGGTCAGCGATCCGTCGATATTCAGCACCGGCGACACGACCCCGGTGGTGCCGATTGCGGCCGCCGCATGACCGGCCACCTCGAAGATCTGGCGCGTGAAGGCGGCAACCGACGTCTTTCCGGCCGTGCCGGTAACCGCAACCATCGTCTGGGGCTGGGCGCCGTAAAAGCGCGCGGAAATCAGCGCAAGCGCCCGGCGCGGATCGGCGGCGCGGATGACCGGAACGCCGAGATCGGCGATATTGGCGACCTCGGCGGCGAGCACTGCGACGGCTCCGCGCGAGACGGCGTCGGCTGCATAGGCGGCGCCATCGGTTTTCACGCCCGGCAATGCGGCAAACAGGTCTCCCGGCCGCACGGCGCGCGAATCCACCGTGATGCCTGAAAATAAGACCTGTCCGTTATCGCCGCCCTGCGCCGTGGCGAGATCGGCGATGTCTTCAAGTTTCATCGTGCAAAGGACCGTTGTTGCGTCCCCGGATCAGAATGCCGACGTGTCAGACACGCAGGTGATTCGCTTACTCATACACGACTCAATACGAAACAAGCAGGGCAGCGCCCTCATTGCCGAATTCCGGCGTCACGCCAAGCAGCGAGGCGCTGCGCCGGATGATGTTGGAAACCGTTGGCGCGGCGTTGGAACCGGCGGTCACGCCGCCGCCGTCCTTGGCCGCCTTCGGCTCGTCGAGAATGACGAGAACCACGTATTACGGATCGGAAATCGGAAATGCCGAAAGGAAGGCGTTGAACCGTTTCGCCGAGGAGTAACGACCGTTGACGACCTTCTCTGCCGTGCCGGTCTTGCCGCCGACTTCAAATCCCGCCACCTCGGCGCGGCGGCCAGAACCTTTCTCGACATTCAGCCGGAACAGGTAACGCATGTCTTCGGATGTCTTTTGCGAAATGACCTGCCGGGCGATCTCGTCGGCCTCTGCCCGCGAGCGCGGCAGGAAGGTCGGATCGATCAGCTTGCCGCCGTTCATCAGGGTCGCCGCCGCCACCGCCGTTTGCAGCGGCGTTGTCGAGACGCCGTGGCCGAAGGAAATGGTGATGGAATTCAGCTTCTTCCACTCGCGCGGCTCAGTCGGGCGGGCAACTTCCGGCAGTTCGGTGTTCATGCGGTCGAGCAGGCCGATTTTCTTCAGGAAGGCGCGGTGGTTCTCGGTGCCGACCTTGTCGGCCATCTTGGCGGTGCCGATGTTCGACGAGTAGATGAAGATTTCCGGCACCGAGAGCCGCCGCCCTTTGCCGTGGAAATCGTTGATCGTGAAGCGGGCAATCTGGATTGGCCGTGAAGCGTCGAAGGAATCCGTCATCTTCACGAGCCCTGAATCCAGCGCCATCGCGGTGGTGAAGGCCTTGAAGGTCGAGCCCATCTCGAAGGTGCCGGCCGACATCCGGTTCAGCCGGTCCTTTTCGAGCGCGTTGAACGGATTGTTGGGGTCGTAATCAGGCAGCGAGGCCATCGCCAGCACTTCACCGGTATGGACATCGATGATCGTGGCGCCCGCGGCAATCGCCGAATACCGCTCCATCGCCGCCGCCAGTTCGTCACGCACGATATGCTGCACGCGGTTGTCGATGGAGGTGCGCACCGGTTCGAGTTCGGCGCCTGCGGCAAGCCCAGCATCCTGCAATGCCGACAGACCGTTGTCGTCAATGAATTTCTCAAGGCCGGCGATGCCCTGGTTGTCGACGTTGACGAGGCCGACAATGTGCGACGCGGTCGGACCGCCAGGATAGAAACGGCGCTTCTCGCTGCGAAAACCGATTCCGGGAATACCGAGCGCCAGCACTTCGGCCTGCTGCTTCGGGGTGATTTCCCGCTTCAGCCAGGCGAAACCGGAGCCGCTCTTCAGTTTCGCGTGGGTTTTCTCGTAGTCGAGATCGGGCAGCACGGAGCTCAAAAGCTCCACCGCCTCGTCGGCGTCGATGATGCGGCGTGGCTCGGCGTAGAGCGATGCGACACGCACGTCGGTCGCCAGTACCTCGCCGCTACGGTCGACGATGTCTGGTCGCGACGCAAGCGTGCGGTCGCCTGCCGCAAAGCCGTTGGCCGAGGCGAGATCCTGCATGCCGAACCAGGCGAGACGACCGCCGATGATGGCGTAGATGGTCAGGAAGGCGATTGCGGCGATGCGAATGCGGCCATGAGCCTGTTCGCGCTCGGTTGCCGCCTGACCGCGTCCGGCAAGCGAGGGCAGGCGCGGCAGGATGCCCGGTTTCAGGCGCTTCAGGGAGGGAACGAAGGATTTCAGCATGTCAGCGCTTCACACTCCCTGTCTTGATGGCCGCGGCGTCCGGCGCTGCGACCATTTCGCCATCGTCACCGGACTGCACGGGCGGTTCCAGATCGACCATCCGCGCCGGCAATTCGTTGCGATGGGCGATCTGTGTTGCATCCAGCGGCTGAAGGCCAAGCTGGCTTGCATGGGCTTCGACGATCGCCTGCAGGCGTACCGGCTGGACGAGATAGCTGAGATCGGCCTTCAGCAGGTCGATGGTGTCGCGTTCGGCGGAAATCGCCCGGTCGAGGCTGCGGATTTCCGCGAGCTTGTCTTCCGCCTCGTGCTTGACCTGATAGGTCCAGGCGGCGGCTGCGACCATCATCGCAATCAGGATCGTGTCTGCGCCTCGCAGGATCATCGGCTGGTTTCCTTGAAGGTTTCGGCGGCCGGCAGCCGCGGCAGGCCAAACAGGCTCATCTCGGCGCTGCGCGCCGGCGCTTCGGTGCGTATTGCCGAACGAAGTTTTGCAGATCGGGCGCGCGGATTGGCGGCACATTCGCCTTCTGTCGGCGTTTGTGCCCCGCGCTTTGGCAGGCGGAACGTCGGTTCCGAAGCCTTGACCTCCGGCAGATGGCGCGATCCGCCGACACCGCCTGAACGATCGGCGAGGAAGCGCTTGACGATGCGGTCTTCCAGCGAGTGAAAGGTGACGACGGCAAGCCGCCCGCCAGCCGTCAGCGCCCGCTCGGCGGCAAACAGCGCCCGACCGAGTTCGCCGAGTTCGTCGTTGACATGGATGCGCAGCGCCTGGAACGTGCGCGTCGCAGGATGTATGCGCTCGCGCGGGCCGGCGGGCGCGGTTTCCGCCACCAGCGCCGCCAGATCGGCGGTGCGCGAAAACGGCCGAGCCGCGCGGCGGCCGACGGTGGCGCCTGCCGTGGCTGATGCCTGCCGCTCCTCGCCGAGGATGCCGATGATGCGGGTCAGGGCGGTCAGGTCAGCGTGATTGACGATCTCGGCCGCGCTCGGTCCCGATTGGCTCATGCGCATGTCGAGCGGTCCGTCCTGGCGAAACGAAAAACCGCGCTCGCCCTCATCGAGTTGCATTGAGGAAACGCCGATGTCGAGCACGACGCCATCGAGCGCGCCTTGCCCGCCATGGATGTCGAGATCGGAGAAGCGGCCCTGCACCAGGCGGAGGCGACCGGCGAGTTGCGCCTCCATGGCCCGTCCCGACGCGATGGCGTCCGGATCGCGATCGATCGCGATCACGCTGGCGCCCGCATTCAGGATCGCCCGCGTATAGCCGCCGGCGCCAAAGGTGCCGTCGAGAAACACCTCGCCCGGCCGCGGCGCCAGTGCGGCGATCACTTCGTCCAGAAGCACCGGAATGTGCCGGGCCGGTCCGCCACCGGCGGCAGCGATGCCGTCGCCGGCGCCCGTACTCATTGCGGCGCTCCTGAAGGGGTGGCGGTCGCCGCACGCTGCGCCGCCAGGCGCGCGCGCACCTTTTCGCGCACAGTCTGGAAGGCTTGCGGCTCCCACATCTGGAAGAACAGCCCGCGACCGACGAAACACACTTCCGAGGTGATGCCGGTCTGTTCGCGGATGAAATCGGTGACCATGATCCGGCCGTCCTGGTCCAGCTTCAGGAAGGCCCCGTCGCCATGGCAATAGATCGACAGGTCGTCCGAGGACGCCGCCAGCATGTCCTGCGTCGCCAGCTTGTCCTCGTAGCGTTGCAACAGGTCCGGGCCACCGACGTCGACCGCCGGCATGTCGATCGACTGCAGCGCATAGAGGTCGGAAAAACCCCGCTTCTGCAGGACCGTGCGAAAATGCGCCGGCACGGAAACCCGCCCCTTGGCGTCGATGCGATTGACGGCATTCGACAGGAACCGGTCCATCAGAACTCGACCACACGCTCATTCTCAAGGCCCATCCCCCAGCCTTTCGAAACGAATTTTCCTGGCAGCCCGAGCGCGCACGAACTCCATCCGGCGAAGTGACCAGCTTCGCCGCGCCTGCGTTTGTCGCCGGTCGCTTCGGGAAAGAATGTCGCCACGCGCCTTGTCTGCACGTCTCGGCATTTGGGATAGCATGGGCAAACATGGGCGTCAACGGGACAGGCTGGTCACAAACTCCATTTTGCGGACATGTTTTCACAACACGGCAAACGACACCGTTTATCGCCCGTTAGGCTTAAGGAAGGGTAAGGAGGGGCAAATGAGCAGCCGCGAATGCGAACGACGAGGGGGCGGCTGCGCGCGCATCCCTCAAGTTTTTGAAGCAAAACGAAAAGCGTCAGCCGGCCTGTAAGCCGGGTTCTGTGCAGCCGGGGCAAGCCCGGCGCGGCGACCATTCCTCTGGGGCGGATGTCGCCATCCGCCTCAAGCAACCCACCCGGATGACTGGCCCGGAAACGGGCCTGCCGGCTTGCGCCGGCGCGCCATCCCTATTCGGTCTTGCTCCCGGCGGGGCTTGCCGTGCCGTCCGCGTTGCCGCGTCCGCGGTGGGCTCTTACCCCACCCTTTCACCCTGGCCCCGCCCTCCCTGCGGCTCGCGATGCGCCACGAAGGCGGGCGCAAGCCGCACGGAAGGCGGGGTGGTCTGCTTTCTGTGGCGCTATCCCTGGGGTTTCCCCCGCCGGACGTTATCCGGCGCCGTGTTTCCGTGGAGCCCGGACTTTCCTCGAACGCCGCCTTTCGGCATTGGCGTCCGCGGCCGCCCGGCCGGCTGACCGGGCGGATTTGGGCCACATTGGCGGCAATTGCAAGCGCCGTGTCGGTGCGTCAGCTCTCCAGTTCGCGCTGCACCTTTGCGCAGTAGCGCTTCGAGGTCGGGTTCATGCGCCGCGCGCCGTGGCCCGCATTGTATCTCAAAATGGTGGCGCAGGTGGCGCCACCACCGAGCCTATGCGCCGCTGCGAGATACTTGATCCCGTATTTGAGATTGTTCGCCGGTTCGTACAAGCCGGCTGCGCTGCCGCGATAGCCCATGCCGCGCGCGGTGCCGAGCTTGATCTGCATGAGGCCGATTTCGCCAGCCTTGCCGCGCGCATTGCGCCGGTAGTTGCTCTCGATCCTGATCACCGCATGCGCCAGTTTCTCCGGCACGCCATAGGCGGCGGCGTATTTCGAGACGAGATTGGCGTAGGGGCGGCTGTCGGCCGCGTTCGCCGGATTGGCGCAAACCGTCACCATGCCGGCAAGCGCGAGCGCCGCCGGAGCAAGAACTCCGAATTTCATCTGCATTTCCCTGTATGTTCGGGAGACGGCGATATTGCCGTTCCGGACCTCAATTCGCATCGGCGCGACCGCAAAACGCGCGGTGTTCCCCGGCCGATACACGCCGGCGGGCTTTGAAAGCAAAATCGGGCGCCAGTACGCCCGCAAAATGACTTTGCGTTACAGATTGTTACCGCAGTGCAGCAAAACGCGCCGGAAGGAAATCACGCAAGAGCGGGCAGCGCAGTAAGCAACCGGTGCAGGGTTTCGATCGTCGAAGCGTCGGCGACGCCGTCGACCCGCGCTGGCCGGAAATGCCGCTGGAAGGCGCGCACCACCATCGCGGTGTGTGCATCGAACGCACCGGTCACCGGGCAATCGTAGCCGTAAAGCGCGAGCATCGCCTGCAGCGCCTCGACCGGCTGCCCGCTGTCGCCCTCGCCGAAAAAGCGCCCGCCGCCTGCCGGTGCAGGCTGCACGTAATGGCCGATGCCGGCGTCAGCCAGCAACGCCCAGTCGAAGCGCTCGCCGGGATCGCGCTTGCGCCGCGGCGCAATGTCGGAATGCGCCAGCACCCGCTCGGCGGCGATGCCATTGCGGGCGATGATGTCGCTACAAAGCGCGATCACGGCCTGCATCTGCGCATCGGGGAACGACGGCAGGCCGTAATCGTGCCCGCCATTGACGATCTCGATGCCGATCGAGCGCGAATTGTTGTCGGTCTCGCCGGCCCAGAAGCTTGCGCCGGCATGCCAGGCGCGCAGGCTTTCGGGCGCCATCTGCACGATGCACCCGTCCTCATGCACGATGTAATGGCAGGAGACGCCGCTTTGCGGATTGCACAGCCAGTCCTCGGCAGCCTGCCCCGTTTCCATGCCGGTATAGTGCAGCAGCAGCATGTCGGCGCGCTTGCCGTCGCGACGCGGCTCGACATTCGGGGAAAAGCGCGTTTGAGCGCCGGCATGGTCGGGCGCAAAGGCGCTCACTGCCGCTTCAACTCCGGCTCGATGGTGTCCCACGCGGCATTGATCGCGGCGAGACGGGAATTGGCGATGCCGATGAACTCAGGCGGCACGCCGCGCGCAACCAGCGTGTCCGGATGGTTCTCGCGAACAAGTTCAAGATAACGCCGCCGCGCCTGCGCATGGCTGGCGTCGCGCTGGAGTCCGAGCACGGTCCAGGGATCGGCCGCACCCCTGTCGCCATGGCGGGCAAGGATCCGCTGGAATTCCGGTTCCGACACGTCGAAAATGACCGAAACATCGCGCAGGAAATCGACCTCGCGCTCGTGCAGCACGCCATCGGCCTTGGCGATGTGGAACAACCCGTCGAGGATGTCCTCCAGCATCGGGCAATCCGGTTGCCCGGAACCGCACAGCCGCGCCACCTGCTGGGCATAGCTCCGGTAGCCGGCTGTGTCCTGCTTGGCGAGATTGTACAGCCCCGCCACCTTGCCTGCCTGCTCCTGCGGAATTTCGAAAATGTCTCGAAACGCCGCGATTTCGTCGGCGGTCACCACGCCATCCGCCTTGGCCATCTTGGCCGACAACGCGATCATGGCGATGGAGAAGGCCACCTGCCGGCGCGTCTGCGGATCGCCCGAAAACAGGGTGCGCACGCGCTCGCCGAGCGCCGAAAACGCCGGCGTGGCGAAATCGGACAACAGGCGGGTGAGTGCGCTCCAGATCGACATGCGGAAGCGTTTACGGGATTCGCACCCGGGTTTGAAGGGCGCGTCCGTCCCGCTTTCGCAGCATGGCGGCGCCTGGAGGATCGGGCGAAAAGGTTCGAGCGGTTTCGGGAAGCGCTGCAACACGGGGAGTTTCCCTCCCCCTTGAGGGGAGGGTCGGCGCGCAGCGCCGGGGTGGGGGTGAGGGCCGTCGCAGCACGCGCGAAAAAAGTGATGGAAATTCATAGATTTGTTGGCACGGCCATACCCCCACCCGTCGGCTTCGCCGACACCCTCCCCACAAGGGGGAGGGAAACTCCCCGTACCACTGGCGCCTTCGCCCCGCAGATGTGTGAATGCCGTAGCCTCAAGGGGAACGGAAAGTCCCCGCGTTGCGGCGAATCGATTCAATTTGGCCCTACGTATTCGCCCGACACTCTCGTGGTCCAACTCCGACATTTGCTTCCATTTGCAGCAAGACCGGGGGCAAATGTCGGTATCAAAGGATCACTATCCATTTTTTTCTGGTGGATATTCGACCGTGACATTTCAGCAAGCGCCAAGAACGAACACGGACTCAAATCTCGCGGTCAAACCACTACCGATGCCCCATGGGCAGACGGGGCGCATAGGGCGCTTCCAGCGCAGCCACTGTTTCCGCATCCAGCGCCACGTCCAGCGCCGCAATTGCCTCGTCGAACTGGTATTCCTTCGTCGCCCCGACGATCGGCGCCGTCACGAAGGGCTTCGACAGCACCCAGGCATAGGCGACTTGCGCTGCGGAAACGCCGAGCCGGGCGGCGGCGGCCTGCACCGCATCGAGCACGCGGTAATCCGCATCCGAGCCGAAATAGCCTTGCAGGAATGCGTCGAGCCGCCCGCGATTCGTCGCTTCGCCGTCGCGTGGCCGGTTGCCGGCAAGGAAACCGCGCGCAATCGGCGACCACGGCACCACCGCAACGTTCTCGGCGGCGCAATAGGGCATCATCTCGCGCTCTTCCTCCCGGTAGGCGAGATTGTAGAAATTCTGCATCGCGACGAATCCGGCCTTGCCCGACGCCTGCTGCATGGCGCGCAGCTTGGCGAACTGCCAGGCCCACATCGACGAGGCGGCGACATGGCGCGCCTTGCCGGAACGCACCACGATATCGAGCGTCTCCACCAGTTCCTCGAACGGCGTTTCGGGATCGAGCCGGTGAACATAGAGCAGGTCGACATGGTCCATGCCGAGGCGTCGAAGCGAAGCATCGATCTGCGCGAGCACATGCTTGCGCGACAGGCCCGTCATGTTGGGACCCTCGCCCATCTTCAGCCCGACCTTGGTGGCGACGACGATCTCGTCGCGCCGCGCATAGCGCTTCAGCGCCCGGCCGGTGATCTCCTCGTTGGCGCCGTAATTGTAATGATTGGCAGTATCGAAGAAGTTGATGCCCGCTTCGACGGCCTTGCGGAAGAATGGCTGCGCCGCCTCCTCGTCGATCACCCACGGATGCGTCGGCCCGCCGGGCGGGCCATAGCTCATGCAGCCGAGGCAAAGGCGCGAAACCGACATGCCGGTGCGGCCGAGCAGGACATACTTCATTTCAAATCTCCGGTGGGATCGCACACAGGATAGAAACCGCCGGAGAGGGGTGTCAATCCAAACGGCAATCGCCCATGATGTCATGCCTGCGTCACGCCGGCGGGCCAGTTGACGCCGGACGATCCATCGCAAGCCCCGGAGGGGACCTCATGCGCCGCACCGCCCCTGCCCTCGCCACGCTCCTGATGCTATTGACGCCGGCAATGGCCGAAAACCGCAT
>CALMYO010000017.1 GCA_937873685.1 uncultured Paracoccaceae bacterium | reverse complement strand
CAACGCGTCCGGATATTCCTGCAGAGCGGGCGCAACCCGGGCGAGGACGGCAAAGGCGAGCGCCGCGACGAGCATCCCCTGCGCAAGGCGGCGATTTTCGGCGTTGGCCGTGCTGTCCGATCCCGAAACCCCATGCGCAAAGGCTTGGCTGACGCGGTCGAGCGCGACCGCAAGCACGACAATGGCGAATCCCGCTTCAAGGCCGGCGCCGAAATCGAGCCGCCGCAGTGCCGACAGCACATCGAAGCCGAGCCCGCCGGCGCCGATCATCGAAGCGATGATCACCATATTGAGTGACAGCATGATGACCTGGTTCATGCCGACCATAAGCCCCTCGCGCGCCGCCGGCACCATCACCCGCCAGGTCATTTGCCGGCGCGTGCATCCCACCATGCGACCGAGATCGACGATTTCGTCGGCGACGCCGCCGAGCGAAAGGCGCGTCACGCGCACCATCGGTGGCATGGCGTAGATCAGCGTCGCCACCACCGCTGCCGTTGGCCCGAACCCGAACAGGAACAGGATCGGCACCAGATAGGCAAAGACCGGAATCGTCTGCATCAGGTCGAGCAGCGGCCGCAACATCGCGTCGAACCAGGGCAGCCGCCAAGCGAGAACGCCGAGCAGGAGACCGACAGCAACGCCGATCGGCGCGGCGACGAGAATGGAAGCGAGCGTCACCATTGCGCTGTTCCATTGCCCGAACACGGCGAGGAAAGCGAAACAGGCCGTCACCAGAAGCGCGAGCCTTCGGCCGCCGGCAAGCAGCGCCAGCGCCGAAGCGATCGCGATCACAGAGATCCATGGCAGCGGCGGCCAAAGCTGAACGGCCTGCGATCCCTGACCGGAAAGGAAACCGGTCGACAGCAGGCTGAGCGCGAACCGGTATGGCACATCCAGCACGGCAGCGATGAAGCGGGTGAGGTCAAGAAAGGTGAACAAGCCGAAGCTCGCCTCGTTCAACAGCCACTTCATGGCCGCGCTGATCCAGCGCGCGACGGGTATCGTCCACGCCTTCGGCCAATCGAATGCCCATTTGGCAACGCTGTCGCCGAAACGGGTAAACAGCAGCAAGGTGGCAAACGCGGCCACCCACAGGGCCCAGCCGGCAAGCCGCCGGCCTTGGGCGACCCCGTAACCGGAAAGGGTGAGCGCACCGGTTGCCATTGTCAGCCCTTCAACACCAGGTCGACGGCGCTGCGCCGGCTGAGGATGCCGACAGCCTCGCCGGCCCCGCCGGTGACCAGCAGCCGGTCGGCGCCGCCGAGAAACATCGGCGCGGCTTCGGCGATGCGCGCGGTTGCGGCAATCGAAAGCGGTGGCGCTTCGCCGTTCAGCGGCCCCATCAGCGTGGCGACGCGCACCACTTTCGCCTTGGCGACGTTGCGGGTAAATTCGGCGACATAGTCGGTCGCCGGGTTGAGGACGATCTCCTCCGGCGTGGCGCATTGCACCACGGCGCCGTCCTTCATGATCGCGATGCGGTCGGCAAGGCGAATCGCCTCGTCGAAATCATGCGTGATGAACACGATGGTCTTGTGAAGCAGCGATTGCAGCCGCACGAACTCGTCCTGCATCTCGCGGCGGATCAACGGATCGAGCGCGGAGAAGGGCTCATCGAGAAACCACAGTTCCGGCTCCACGGCGAGCGAGCGGGCGATGCCGACGCGCTGCTGCTGGCCACCGGAAAGCTGGCGCGGAAACGCGTTTTCGCGACCGGCCAGGCCGACAAGATCGATCATCTTGCGCGCCCGCGCCTCGCGCTCGGCGCGCGCCACGCCCTGGATGTCGAGTGGAAAGGCGACGTTGGCGAGAACTGACAGATGCGGCAACAGCGCAAAATGCTGGAACACCATGCCCATCTGCTTGCGCCGGATCTCGATCATGCGGCTTTCGCTCGCGGCTAGCAGGTTTTCGCCGTGAAACAGGATTTCGCCGGCGGTCGGCTCCACGAGGCGCGACAGGCAACGCACCAGCGTGGATTTCCCGGAGCCCGACAATCCCATGATGACGAAGATCTCGCCGGTCGCGACATCGAGGTTGACGTCACGAACCGCAGCAACGAGGCCGGCAGCGTGAACCGCATCAGTGCTCGGGAAAGGATGCGCAGACAGCCACGATTCTGCGTCCGGGCCGAACAGCTTCCAGACGTTGCGGCAAACGAGTTCCGGCTGCGAAGCGTTCATTGCTGGTCCGGCGTTGCTCATGGGGCATTAATCGCCGCCCGCCAAGCAAAGGGCAAGGCGGGCGGCGCGCCAGTCGGCTCAGGCAGCCGGCTAACATTCCGGCAAGGCGCGCAGTGGGGCTCCGCGCGTGAAAGCCGGAATTTGGCGATTACTTCTTGATCCAGCCAGACCAGCGGGCCTCGTTCG
This sequence comes from uncultured Paracoccaceae bacterium, assembly GCA_937873685.1. GTDB lineage: Bacteria > Pseudomonadota > Alphaproteobacteria > Rhizobiales > Rhizobiaceae > CALMYO01. The sequence goes on along the minus strand of CALMYO010000017.1, from coordinate 4,617 downwards.
CGGCCATCCAGTCGGCGACGACGGCATCAACCGTCTTGCCGTTCAGGTCGACCTCGGTGATCATCTTGCCCATCTCGTCATTGTCGATCGTGAAGGCCTTGATTGCATCGTAGGCGCCCGGCCACTTGTCCTTGACGCCGGCCCAGCCAACCTTCCAGATCTCGCCGAACGGTTTGCCGCAATCATAGGCCATGCCGGAATTGGAGCCCCAGGCCGGATCGTTGTAGCACTCCTTGGTGTATTCCGGGAATTCGACCCACTCGCCCTGATACTTTGCTGGCGCCCAATGCGGCGCGTAGACCCAAAGCATGATTGGCGCCTGGCGCTGGTAGGCGCTTTCCAGTTCCGCAAACAGCGCGGCGTCGGTGCCGGCGTGGATGACCTCGAACGGCAGGTCCAGCGCCTCGACGCGTTCGTCATCGAAACCGCCCCAGGTGACCGGGCCGCCGAGGTACCGGCCCTTTGGCGCGGTTTCGGCGGTGGAGAACGCCTCGGCGCAGGCCTCGTCCTTCAAGGCTTCCCAGTTCGGCAGGCCGGGGCATTTCTCCTTCATGTAGGAGGGATACCACCACTCCTCCTTGGCCTTCATGCCGGTCGGTCCGAAATTCTCCACCTTGCCGGTTCCGGTGGCGGCGTCCATCGCCTCGCGGCCGGTGGTTTCCCACATCTCCATCGCAACATGAAGGTCGCCGGTTTCGAGACCCGCAAACTGCGCGAGGTAATCGGCCTGGACGTACTCGATGTTATAGCCGGCCTTCTTCAACACCTCACCCATCAGGTTGGTGGTGATCAACTGGCCGGTCCAGTCATGCAGGGTGAGCTTGATCGGATCGCTGGATTCCTGCGCCAAGGCGCCGGGCGCAAACGCGCCAAATGCGAGCGCGGCGGCGCAAACGGATGCGACGAGACGGGATTTCATGGCCTGCGAACCTCCGTGGTCGGACGAAAACATCAAGGTCGCAGCGCCGATTGTCGTTCCCGGACCACCGATGCTCGCCTCGTTAACGATCGGAGTGTCATCCCAATGCATTTCCCTGTCAATTGGCGCTGTGGTATTTTGTGGCTTTCTGACTGCTTTTCTGCATTATCAAGGCAATGCCACAGGAAATGCCTAAATTCCGGGCATTCAGGTGTTTCATGATGCAATCGAAACGGCACACCGAAATCCTCAAGCTGCTGTCGAGCGAAGGAACGATCGCGATATCCGCCTTGGCGGAACGGTTAGGCGTCTCTCTTGAGACGATCCGCCGCGACGTCCGCCCGCTCACGGAAAGCGGCGAACTGATCAAGCTGCACGGGGCGGTGGGGCTGGCCGGGCAGATCGGCGAAGCCCCGTTCGAGCGGCGCATGCGCCAGAATGCGGACGCCAAGCGCCGGATCGCCAAGGTGGTCGCGGCGACCGTCCGCGACGGCGATTCCATTATGCTCGACACTGGCACGACGACGAGTTTCCTTGCGCGCGAACTGGTCGGCCACCGCCGCCTGACGGTCGTGACCAATTCCTCCGACATCGCGCGCACGCTGGCGACCGTCAACGGCAACCGGGTCTACATGGCGGGCGGCGAACTGCGCAGCGATTCCGGCGCAGCCTTCGGCGGCTCGGCCATCGAGTTCATCTGCCGGTTTTCGGTCGACCATGCCGTAATTTCAGCCGGCGCCGTCGATGCGAAGAACGGCATCATGGATTTTGAACTGGCCGAAGCCGAATTTGCCCGCGCCGTGATCGCGCGCGGCGAGCGGGTCATCGTCGCCACGGACGCCAGCAAGTTCGGCCGGCGCGGCCTCGTCACCGTCTGCGGATTTGCCGACATCGACGAGATCGTGACCGACGCCCTGCCCCCGGCGGAGATGGCGCACGCGATCTCCGCGGCGGGGGCGCGCTTCGCCATCGCCGGCGCGCCAAACCTGATCAGCGCGAAGGTCGTGGCGTAGCATCTGGCGCGGCGTCGATCATTCCCGGTGATTTCCGGATCGCGAACCCAGAAAATTTCCGGCCATTCAAGGCGTTTGCAGCCAAGTCAAAAACACCGGTCGCACTGTGACAGGAACCTCTCCCGCCTTGAAGCCGTCATTTCAGGCGAAAACCCAAGAATCATAGGCAAAGAAGCCCATTTCCTTTGAGGCGTGGGCGCGCGTCGCCTTCGCATCCGGTCCCGCTGCGCCATAGGCGAAGAACAGCGGCATCAGGTGTTCATCGGTCGGATGGTTTTCGCGCACGAACGGCGCGCGCGCGCGCCAGGCCAGGATGGCCGCTTCGTCGCCCTCCTCGAAGGCGTCGGCAAACCACTCTGTGAACTCGGCCACGGCCTGAACCATGCGCGGATCGGGCGTTTCGCCGCCGCGCATCGCGCCGAACACCGCGCTCAGGTTGTGCGTGATATGGCCGGAGCCGACCAGCAGCACGCCTTCCTCGCGCAACGGCGCCAGCGCGCGACCGAGCGCGAAGTGATAGGCCGCATCGCGGTGCGGGTCGATCGATAGCTGAACGATCGGCACGTCGGCCTGCGGGAAGGCCAGCTTCATGGTCGTCCATGCGCCGTGGTCGTAGCCGCGCTTCGGCGCGATGCGGGGCTTGAAGCCGGCATCGGCCAGCATGTGCGCCACGCGCATCGCCACGTCCGGCTCGCCCGGTGCCGGATACACCAACTCGTAAAGTTCGCGCTGGAAACCGCCGAAATCGTAGATCATTTCCGGATGGGCATCGGTAACGACCACCGGCCCGTCGGTCTCGAAATGCGCCGAAACGAGGACGATTGCCTTCGGCTTGCCGGTCAGTTGTGGCAGGCTCTTGAGATAGCGGCTGGCCGGCGTGTCATTGAGCACGATGTCGGGTCCGCCATGGGAGACGAAAACGGTGGGGACGGGATTGGACATTCGCAAAACTCCTTTGTCCCCAGATAAGCCCGGTTTTTCAGCGGCGAAATTGGCGGAAATGGCGACAAAGCGTTGTGGATTTGTGATCGGGGCGAACAACGAACAGGCACCGCGTTTCCGGTGTCACTTCACAATCTATTTAGGCGTCCTGGCGGCGCCTTTCCCGGCAAGGAATTCGCACATGTCGATTTCGCCATATACGCCCGACGCATCGCCTTCATCGATCGCCTTGCGCAGTTCCTCGATCCGGGACTCGCGCTCTTCAAGCAACGCAAGCCCTTCGCGCACAGCCTCGCTCGCCGACCCGAAACGGCCAGCCTCGATTTGCCGGCGCAGGAACGCCTGCTGACGCTCGCCGATCACAACAGATGTGTTCTTGCCCATGCTTCGCACCTGTACCAATTTTTGGTAACATAGCAAAACTGCGGTGCGGCGACAATCCATTTGCCGGGGAGGGTTGCTGACCGAAAGCGGCTACCCGCCCGCCTCGAATTGCGGCAGCCCGTCGGCGATCTCGTAGTAGTCGCCCTTGTCGGCGCAGAAGATGTGCTTGGCGCCCGTCAGGCCGGTGGGCTTGTCGAAAGCGCCGGCGAGGATCGAGATCGTGTCCGATCCGTTGGCGCACCAGAACAACGCAGACCCGCACGACTTGCAGAAGCCGCGCAGCGCATGGGGCGACGCCGCATACCACGTGATGCTATCCGCGCCGGAGATCGCCACCTCGTCCATCGCCGCATTGGTTGCGGCATAGAAATGGCCGGTCTGCTTGCGGCACTGGGTGCAGTGACAGTAGATGACGTCACGCAGATTGCCGCTGACGGTGAACTGCACTGCGCCACAATGGCATGTCCCCTTGTGAGTCGTCATTCCTGCCTCCCGAGGGCTTGAACACAAAGGCCGCAGCATCGCCGCGGCCTTTCCTGCATGCCGTCTTCGGAGGCGACACGCCGTGTCGCCAATCCTACTGGTTGACGGCCTGCCTGTGCTCCACCTCGCCACGGTTCTGCTTCAGCAGTTCGGCGACAAGGAACGACAATTCGAGCGCCTGATTGGCATTGAGGCGCGGATCGCAATGGGTGTGGTAGCGATCGGAGAGATCGGAAGCCGAGATCGCACGCGCGCCGCCGGTGCACTCGGTCACGTCCTTGCCCGTCATCTCGACATGGATGCCGCCCGCATGCGTGCCTTCCGCCTTATGGATGGCAAAGAAAGCCTCCACCTCACCTAGCACGCGCTCGAACGGGCGGGTCTTGTAGCTGTTGAGCGTGATCGTGTTGCCGTGCATCGGATCGCAGGACCACACCACTTTCTTGCCTTCCCGCTTCACCGCGCGGATCAGGCGCGGTAGATGCTCGGCCACCTTGTCGTTGCCGAAGCGGGCGATCAGCGTCAGGCGACCGGCTTCGTTGGCCGGGTTCAACTTGTCGATCAGGTTGAGCAGGTCGTCCGTTTGCAGCGACGGGCCGCATTTCAATCCGATCGGGTTTTCGATGCCGCGGCAATATTCGACATGGGCGTGATCCGCTTGGCGCGTGCGGTCGCCGATCCAGATCATGTGACCGGAGGTGGCGTACCATTTGCCGGAAGTCGAATCGTTGCGCGTCAAGGCCTCCTCGTAGCCGAGCAGCAGAGCCTCGTGGCTGGTGTAGAAGTCCGTCTCGCGCAGTTGCGGATTGTTGTCGGCGGTGCTGCCGGTCACGGGCCAGGACCCCACTCCCCTGGGGGTTACGGCCGCTCACGGCG
>CALMYO010000016.1 GCA_937873685.1 uncultured Paracoccaceae bacterium | reverse complement strand
CCGATCCGGCGTCTTGGCCGCCGTTCGATGATTGGAATATGGCCCATTACCGATGCGAACTGAATGCCACGATTACTAATATCAATCATTCCTTTCTGGAATGGATTTGTGGTCTCCCGATCCAGCGCATCGGGTGATTGGCTGCACAGGCGTCGGGGCGATCGACAGCGGAGCGACCGGACGTTTGCCCGAAGAGGAAGGCCTCGCTCCGGGATCTTGACTTCAGCAAGTCCGGAGACAGGTTGCGGGCGGAGGTTGGGGGGTGAAACGAGTAGACACCCCTGCGATCGCTTGGCGACGACGGGAGTACAACGACGAACGCTCGGCCATGGTAAACCCCCTCGGGTCGCTGCGCGGCCCGTTCCCTTTTGCAGGGGGTGGAGAGCATTGGCATGCCTCGCGCCTTCGTTCCTGCGATCGTCGGCCGGCGGGGCTTGCGAAGGGCAATCGTCGCGACAACGAAAAACGCCGGGGATTCGATCCCCGGCGTTGTGTCGGAAGTGTTTTGTTCGATCAGCGCGGCGAGCCGTCGCCGAGGCGGTTGGTGAGGTCGATGAACTTGCCGGTGTCGAGGCCGATACTGCCGGCAGCGGACGAGACCGAGAACGTGTAGACCGGCGAGCCGTCGCCGAGGTTGCGCGACAGGTCGATGATGTCGGCGGCGCCGTTGCCGCTCTTGCTGGCGGTGTGTTCGATGGCGGCGCGGTTGACCGGTTCGGGGTTGAAGGCGTCAAGCGCGCCGGCCTGGGCGACGGAAGCGGCGACGGTGAGGGTGAGGGCGATCAGCAGGGATTTCATGGGGCATTCCTTCTTGCGTTGGTTGGGTTTGGTTTTCTCGGTTCCGATCCGGCGTCTTGGCCGCCGTTCGATGATTGGAATATGGCCCATTACCGATGAGAACTGAATGCCGCGACTACTAATAACAATCATTCCTGTCTGGAATGAAACTTTCTCCGCCACACGGTGAAGCGGTGTTCGATCGTCTTGTCCGGGCGGACAAGCGCAAAGGCTTCGTCGTGCTCGACAACAAAACCGAGCCTGGCGAACAGGTTCTGTTCGTTGGGCGTCAGAGGGTACGGCGGACCGTCCCATGGACCGTCAGCGTCGCGCACGCGGGCGTAGACCAGCAATGCGCCGCCCGGCCTGACGAAAGACGCGATGGCGCGGGCGGTCTTGTCGTGCAGCGGTGGCGGCAGCGACTGGATCGTGTAGCACTCGTTGACGACATCGAAGGCGCCGCGCCACCCGACGGGCGCTTCGAACAGGTTCATGGCGCGGTAACGCACCTGCGTTTCCGGAAAACGGCGCTTCGCCCATTCGATCGCATCTTCGGCGAGGTCGAAGGCGTCGGTTTGATAGCCGGCGCCGGCAAGCGCCTCGGCATGGTCGCCAAGGCCGCAGCCGACATCGAGCGCGCGCATGCCCGTACCCGGATGCGCTTCGATCCAGGCGGCGATCTGCGGCTTGGGCGCCAGATCCGCCCACGGCACCGCTGCGGCGTCGCCGCCGGCCCGGCCGTAGACGAGGTTGAAGAAATCGTAGCGCCCAGGGTTTTCGGAGAGAAAGGCGCGGTCGCGGGCTGCGAGTTCGGCGCGCATCGCCTCGCGTCTCTCCCGGAACAGCGGATCGGCGAGGTCGTTGTCGCTCATGCCTTGCGCTCCCATCGCCGGTCCGGTGTCTGCTGCCAGTAGGTGAGATCGTGGCCGGCCGCTTTCAAGGCATTCCAGTGGCCGCGCGCTTCTTCCAGTTGCTCGGGGTCGTGGCCGTCGAACATCAGCACCGCGCGGCCATAGCCCGAAAGATCCGGCGGGCGGGCGCGATCGACGAGGAAACGCACCTGCGCGCCGTTCGGATTTTCCTCGCCGGTGGTCAGATAGATCGGCTGCGCCTCGGCGTCGCCATCGCGCGCAAGGCCATGGGCGAGAAAGCTCTCGTCCGAATAGGTCCACAGATGCGCGTCGAGCGCCTCGCAGCGCTCCTGCGATCCTGCCTGAACCACGGCGCGCCAACCCCGCCCGAGCGACCTTTCGAGCAGGCCAGGCAGGGCTTCGTCGAGCGTCGACTCGGTCAGGTGGTAGAACAGGATTTCCGCCATGGGACCGGCGTCTTCAGCCCTCGCAATGATCGCGCACCAGCCTGTCCAGCAAGCGCACGCCATAGCCCGAACCCCAAGAGGTATTGGTGTCGGTTGCCGGCGACGACATGGCCGTTCCGGCGATGTCGAGATGCGCCCACGGCGTTTCCTTGACAAAGCGCTTGAGGAACTGCGCGGCGGTGATCGAGCCGGCGTTGCGGCCGCCAGTGTTCTTCATGTCGGCGAATTTGGAATCGATCAGCTTGTCGTATTCGGCGCCGAGCGGCATGCGCCACACCTTCTCGCCGGTCGCCTCGCCCGCGGCGGAAAGCTGGCCGGCAAGCGCATCGTCGTTGCAGAACAGCCCTGCATGATTCTGCCCGAGCGCGATGATGATCGCCCCGGTCAGGGTGGCGAGGTTGATCATGAATTTCGGCTTGAAGGTCTCGTTGCAGTACCAGAGCGCATCGCACAGCACGAGGCGGCCTTCGGCATCGGTGTTGATGATCTCGATCGTCTGGCCGGACATCGAGGTGACGATGTCGCCCGGCCGCTGTGCGGCGCCATCGGGCATGTTTTCCACCAGGCCGATGATGCCGATGGCGTTGACCTTCGCCTTGCGCCCGGCGAGCGCGCGCATCAGGCCGGTGACGGCGGCGGCCCCGCCCATGTCGCCTTTCATGTCCTCCATGCTGGCGGCGGGCTTGATGGAAATGCCGCCGGTGTCGAACACCACACCTTTGCCAATGAAGGCGACCGGCTTGTCCTTGGCCTTTCCGCCCATCCATTTCATCACCGCAAGGCGCGGCGGGCGCACGGAGCCTTGCGAAACGCCGAGGAGGGCGTTCATGCCGAGTTTCTTCATCTCCTTTTCGGTCAGGATCTCCACCTCGACGCCGTGTTCGGTGAGACCCTTGGCGATGTTGGCGAATTCCACCGGCCCGAGAGCATTGGCCGGCTCGTTCACCAGATCGCGCGCCAGCAGCACGCCGGCGGCGATCGCCTCGGCCTCGGCGAACGCCTTCTTCGCCGCGCCGTGGTCGTCGACCATGATGGTGACGGTCTTCGGCTTGCCGTTCTTCGCGCCGTTTTCGTCGTCCTTCTTCACGGTCTTGTACTTTTTAAACTCGTAGGCGCGCAGCAGCCAGCCTTGCGCGAAATCGGCGGCGTTGGCGGCCGTCACCTCCACCCCGTCGAGTTCGAGCGCAAC
>CALMYO010000015.1 GCA_937873685.1 uncultured Paracoccaceae bacterium | reverse complement strand
GGCGGGTCTTTTCGCGCCATCTCTCGCCTCTCGTCCCACGAAATCTGTCTCCAATCCGTCCACAGGGCCTAGTCTCAGCCGACCCGCTCGCCGTTCATCACCCGGTAGCTTGGCGCATACATCGTCACAAGTTCTTCCGCCGCTGTCGGGTGCACGGCCATGGTGCGGTCGAAATCCTCCTTGGTTAGCCCCGCCTTCAGCGGGATCGCCAGCGCCTGCGCCAGTTCGCCGGCATCGGGCCCGAGGATGTGCGCGCCGATCACCTTGCGGTTCGAGGCGTCGACCACCAGCTTCATGATCATCTTTTCCGTCCGTCCCGAAAGCGTGTGACGCATCGGCCGGAACTCGGCGCGATAGATGTCGAGCGTTGCGAACTGCTTCGCCGCCTTTTCCTCCGTCCAACCGACCGTGCCGATTTCCGGCTGCGAGAACACGGCAGTGGCAATGCCCTCGTGATCGGGGCTGACCGGATTGCCCTTAAACACCGTTTCGATGAAACACATTGCCTCATGGATTGCGACCGGCGTCAGCTGCACCCGGTTGGTGACATCGCCAACCGCGTAGATGTGCCCGACATTGGTGCGCGAAAACGCATCGACGACGATCTCGCCGATTGGCCCGGTTTCGACCCCCGCAGTTTCCAGTCCGAGACCCTCGGTGTTCGGCGTGCGGCCGAGAGCCAGCATCACCTGGTCGACGGTCAGCGTCTCGCCATCGTGCAGGTGTGCATCCAGCCGCCCGTCGGCGCGCCGCTCAACCCGGTCGAAAACCGTGTGGCACAGCACGCGGATGCCCTTTTCTTCCATCGCCGCGTGCAAGCCGCGTCGAAGGTCGTGATCGAACCCGCCCAGGATTTCCTTGCCGCGATAAACCAGCGTGGTCTCGACGCCGAGCCCGTGGAAGATGTTGGCGAATTCAACGGCAATGTAGCCGCCGCCGGCGATGGCGATCGCGCGCGGCAGTTCCTGAAGGTGAAACGCCCCGTTGGACGTGATGCACAGGTCGTGCCCCGGCAGCGCCGGATGCAGGTTCGGACGGCCGCCGGTCGCAATCAGGATCGTTTCGGCGGCGACCGTCTCGCCCGTCGCCTCGATCAGCACCTCGTGCGGACCGGTCAAACGCGCCCGGCTGTCGACGATTGTCGCTCCTGCATTGGTCAGCCCCTTGCGGTAAAGCCCCTCCAGACGCTCGATTTCGCGATCCTTGTTGGCGATCAGCGTCTGCCAGTCGAAATGTGCCTCGCCGACGCTCCAGCCATAGCCGGCCGCGTCCTCGAAATGCTCAGAGAATTGCGAAGCGTATACGAGCAGCTTCTTGGGCACGCAACCGCGAATGACGCAGGTGCCGCCCATGCGATATTCTTCGGCAATCATGACGCGTTTGCCGTGCGAGGCGGCAAGGCGGGCGGCGCGTACACCGCCAGACCCGCCGCCGATCACGAAGAGGTCGACGTCATGGCTGCTCACGAGGAATGCTCCCGGCGTTTGATGCGACGCGCCCGAACTGACGGTTGCCTCGCGACACATTGGCGATGATTATTGTTTCGGCGTCTCGCCTTCGGCAGGCGTTTCGCCTTCTGCCGGCGCTTGGTTGCGGGCGACTTCGCGCATGGTCTTGCCCACCTCCTCGGCGAGATCGCGCGCGATGCCGCGGCGCCAGATGTCGGCGGCCTTCAGGACTTCGCGCGTGACGATCGGCCCCTCGGAAAGCAGCTTCTTTCCCGCATCGGAGTTGTAGAATGACGCCACCGCGTTCAACTCATCGGCGGTGAAATTGGTGGCGTAGACCCTCGCAGCCTCGTTTTCGAGATCGGAACGCCGTGCGGCAAGCGCGATCGTCTTGTCGTCCACTGTGGCGGTGATGATCGATTCCAGGTTGGGATCCTTGTTGATCAGTTCCTTTTTGAGGTCTTCAGCGAGTTCCGGCAGGATGCTGTCGAAAGGATCGGTTGCTCTGATCGCCGCGATTGCCGAACGCGCCGCCTTCAGATGCTCCTCGGTGATCTCCTGCGCCGTTGCGCCCGTCAGCGTCGAAACGACGACGAAGGCCGAGAGGACGCCGCCGCGGACCAGGGATTTGAACGTCATGACAAGTCTACTCCGAATTGTCGCGGCGTCACGCCGCATCCTGTTGTGCGTTGCATTCCATTTCGCGCACACCATCGGCGGACGCGATGATCGCTTTGGTGGCGAGACCAAGAAACAGCCCGTGCTCCACGACGCCGGGGATGGCGTGCAGCGCGTTTCCCAACGCTGCTGGCGCGGGAATGCGGCCAAATGATGCATCGAGAATGAAATGGCCGCCATCGGTGAGGAACGGCCGTTCGCCCGCCATGCGCAAGGCGACCGGCCCGGAAAGGCCAAGGCGGGCCACCGCCTTCATAACCGCGATCCGGGTTGCGTCGATACCGAATGGATTCACCTCGATCGGCAAAGCAAAGGCGCCGAGCGTGTCCACCACCTTGGAGGCGTCGGCGATCACGAACATTCGCGCCGATGCGGCCGCAACTATCTTCTCGCGCAACAGCGCGCCGCCGCCGCCCTTGATCAGATTCAACGCAGGATCGATTTCGTCGGCGCCGTCGATTGTCAGATCCAGTTCCGGCAAGTCCTCAAGCGTCGCCAGCGGGACGCCGAGCGCCCGGCAAAGGTCTGCTGTGCGTTCCGAAGTCGGAACGCCTACAATACCGAGCCCGGCGCGGCACTCTCCCGCCAACAGGCGCACGAACTCCTCGGCCGTTGAGCCGGTGCCGATACCAAGTCGCATGCCGGGTCTGACATGGCGGAGCGCCTGTTCGGCTGCCTTGATTTTCATCTGTCTTGCATCCATGGCTGGCGCGTCTATCACGCGGTACGATGCGAGGCAAACCTCCTCGCGCCGTCATGTCCGCCATGCCTGCAATTGCGAAGGAAAAGCATGTGAACCCACCGGTCATCGTCTTCGATCTCGACGGCACGCTGATCGACACTGCGCCCGATCTAGCCGCGAGCCTGAACCATGTGCTTGCGCTGCACGACATGCCGACGGTCGATCTGGCCTCTTTCCGCAATGCTGTGGGACGCGGCGCCCGCCACATGCTGGAGCGGGCGATAGCGCAGGCGGGAGAATCGTCCGACCGCTTCGATCTCGACGCGATGACCGATGCTTTCGTTGCGCATTACGCGGATGGCATGCCGGGTCAGTCGCAGCCTTTCGACGGGTTGCTCGATTCCATGGCGCGTTTCGAGGCCGCAGGCTGGCGGCTGGCGGTCTGCACGAACAAACGCGAGGCGCTGTCGCTGAAACTGCTCGACGATCTCGGCCTGATCGACCGTTTCGTGGCGATCTGCGGCGCTGACACGTTCGATTTTCGCAAGCCCGATCCGCGCCACCTGACCGAAACGATCGCCAGGGCCGCGGGCAATGCCGGCCGCTCCATCATGGTGGGCGATTCTGCGACCGACATCGACACCGCGCGGGCGGCGCGCATACCGGTTGTTGCCGTCGATTTCGGCTATTCCGAAACGCCGGTGACAGAACTGGGCCCCGATATCGTGATATCCAGTTACGATGCGCTCGATCCGGAACTGGCGGAGCGGCTTCTTTCGCGTCGCGGCGATTGGTAAGAGGCAGTATCGCGCAGCCTGCGCATCACCTAACAAAACAGCCCACAAACCGATTGACTTGGCAATGGCCGACCCCTTATATCGCGCGACCTTAGCCGGACGACCGGCCACCGGGCGTGTAGCTCAGCGGGAGAGCACTCCCTTCACACGGGAGGGGTCACAGGTTCAATCCCTGTCACGCCCACCAGATTCCTCCGAATACTCACAGGTTTGCATGGTCGAGGTGTTCGGGTTCTTTCCGATTGGCGCAGAAACGCCGGAACCTCGAATTACCAAGCCTCGGAATTTCGCTTCTGCCGGTTCGGGTGATGGTGCGCACAGCGCCGCAGCGTCCTCGGCGACATGTTCGATCGCACGGGCTACATCCCAAGGATCAAGCCCGCGCCCTGCATGGCCTCGGGCGCGCGTGTGCCGCATGGTGTGCGGCGAAACATGTTCAGTCCCTGCAGGTGGCGCAGCTTCTGGGTGAGCCCGGCATCTGTCCACACTCGACGCCTCAAATGACGGCCCCCGTCGGAAAATTATGTGAGAGGTGCTTTTTCCCGCTGGCGCGCTGGACTATCGTGTTTTCCCAGTGTGCGGAAACTCTCTGAAACGCCCGCGCTTTTCAGGTGAGTGTCGAACTCAAGGGAGCGGACATGACCAGTTCAATTCGCGCCAACAACAAGATAGCCTGGGAGGCGGATGAAAGGCGCCACGGTCTTTCGCAGCCTTTTGCCCAGGCGATCCGCGAAGCACTTGCCGGCGACGAGCCGTTTGCTTTCGAGCTCAATGTGCGTCCTGACACGCCGGACTTCCGCGACTATGTCTACCGGTCATCGCTCATCGAGATACCGGCGTTCAAGGCGCCGCTTCAGGTTCCGGGGCGGACAACCCGCGACCTGTTGGCTGTCCGCAACCAGCTGACGGAAGGCTCGTGCACCGGACAGGCCCTGGCTGCCGTCATCGACATGCAAAATGTCAAGCGCCGACGCCAGGGCGCGACCGTTCCCTGGCGTGTCAGTTCGCGGATGCTCTACAGCTCCGCACAGACCTTCGACGAGTTTCCCGACGATGACCTGCCCGGCTCTTCCGTGCGTGGCGTTATCAAGGGGTTCTGGAACCGTGGCGTGTGCAGCGAAGAGACCATGCCCTACCTGCCGGGCCTGAAGAACGACAAGATCACCGTTCCCGTCGCCAAGGATGCGCGCAAAGTGGGACTTGGTGCCTATTTCAGGCTGGAGCATGTCCTCAATGACTATCACGCTGCCCTCGAAGAAGCCGGCGCAATCCTCGTTTCGGCCATGGTCCATGACGGCTGGTGGCCGGAGAAAGTGGAACGCAATCACGGGAAAATCAAGGTCGCCAAGGGGCCGGAACTCGAAGGCGCCCATGCCTTTGCCATTGTCGGCCACACGCCGGAAGGATTTCTGATCCTCAACTCCTGGGGTCCTGATTGGGGCGGATATGATCTGGCAAAAGGGCTGAACCGTTACTGGCGCAAGAACCGCCCGGACTTCGATGGCAACGCCATCAAACAAGCCCTGTCGGAAGGCCATGTCCATGATGGCCCGATGCCCGGCATTGCGCTGTGGACCTATGAGGACTGGAAGACCCATGTTCTGGATGCCTGGGTACTTCGCCTGTCGGCGCCGACCTGGCTGCCGGCCGGAACCACCGGCGGCTACGCGGTCAAGAATGGCCTGGCGGAGGCGGACCTCAAGCAGACGGTGTACGTGCGCGAAAACGAGGTGGCGGGCCATATCATCCATGTCCGTGACGGCATCCTGGTCGACAACGGGCTCTACGCCAGCAGCCTCGACAGCATCGCGGAGACGGCGCGCCATATCGTTGCCAATGAGCAGAAGAAATACGACCACATGCTGTTTTACGCCCATGGCGCGCTGAACACGCGCGATGTCGCGCTGGCGCGAGCAAAGGCCATGATCCCGGTCTTCAAACGAAACCGCATCTATCCGGTCTTCTTTGTCTGGCGCACCAGCTTTAGCGACACCATCGGCGACATTCTTGCTTCGCTTGCACCGCGCATCAACGAGCGAGCAGGTTCCACGCTGACCGAGATCCGCGACATTCTCGCCGAACGGCTGATCGCGCCTGTCGGTTCGGCGCTGTGGCATCAGATGAAGGAAAATGCCCGCGACATGTTTGACAGCCGCAAGCAGAGCCATAAGGGACTTCGCACATTGTTCGATGCAGCTGCACAAGTCGACAAACCTCTCAAGGTTCATCTTGCCGGACACAGCGCGGGTTCCATCCTTTTGGCATACCTGATCTGCTCACTCGACAAGAAACAGCGCTGCCAGGTCGCATCGACAACACTGTTTGCCCCTGCCTGTACCCGGGACCTACTGGCATCCCACATCATGAAACACGCTGAGATCATGCGCGGCGTGGAACTGGTCAACCTGCCTGAACATCTCGAGCGTAAGGCAGATCCGTCACTGCCTATCTACGGCAAGTCGGTCCTATGGCTGGTATCACGGGCTTTCGAGGAGCAGATCGAGGGCGAGCCCGTGCCGCTTGCGGGTATCGAGGAACAATGGCCGCAAAACGGCGACGGCATTCCGGTTCGCATCAAGTCAAACCCTTCCGGAGGCCGCTATTCACAGTCGGCAACGCATGGCGGGTTCGACAATGATCCGGTGACGATGAACCATCTGCTCAAGAGGATTACCGGCAGAACACCATCCAGCGAAAACGAATTCCGCCTTGCGGAAATCTCCGAAGCAAACGGCTTTTGAGGGCAAAATGGCAGAGAAACGTAAACACGCCAAGAGAACGGTGCAGAAACCCGGCAAGAACGGCTATCCCTTGAAAGGGCGCACGCGAAGCCAGCGCCTGCGCGAAGCCATGCGCGCGCGTGCCGTAATGAAGGACAGTCTTCCGGCGCTAAGGGTCGCAGCCAACAATGAGGTCGCGGTCCCTGACCCGGACAATCCCGAGATGGCCGCATTCCTGGCCAAGAATGCGCTTGACGGCGGAACATTGCTGACAATGCTCGCCGATGTGAGCCGTTCCGTATGCCGTATCGACAGGGTTGTCGGCAGCGAGCGTTTCCCCGTCGCTACGGGCATCCTGATTGCGCCCGACAAGGTCATGACCTGCCGGCATGTCCTGCATGACTGCGATTGCAAGCTGAAGGAGTTTGGCGAGGATGGACGCAGGTGGCAAATGCCGGAGGAAGGGTCCATAGAAGCCGTGTTCGGCGCACAGCCCTTTCAGTCATCCATTATCCGGCCGATCGAATCCGTCGTCTATGGTGACAACGTCTCGGGCCGCAGCTTCACGGATGAAGTTCTCGAAGTTGCTATAGTGCAATTGAGACCTTTGCCAGATGGCGAGATCCAGCCAGGCGATCCGATGCCGCTGGTCACCAACGACAGCACAATCGCGAGTCGGGCAGCGATTGCAGTTATCGGCTTTCCCGGCGCCGGCCCCCCGCCCGCCGATCAGCCCGTGAGTGATGCAATCCTGCGTGTCTTCGGCACCGATGCGGAACTTAACAAAAGGCACATGCTGATCGGGGTTGGAACCCTGGAAGAATCTGGCATCCCGCGCACGGCAGCCCGTTATTATACGCATTTCGCACCAACAATGCCGGGCATGTCAGGCGGCGCCGTGATTGATCTGGCGAGCGGCTCGCTTGTCGGGCTTCATGCCTCCGGCACCCATTTCAAAGAAAACCGGTTTCACCTGTTCGGACCAATGCTGCGGTTCCTGGGGTCAAGTCATCCATTTCGCAAGGATATTGACGCGCTCTGACCATCAAGGCGCCACGCGCACGACCGTCACCGATTGTGTGCCGGTCAATCTTGCGGTGCGATAATCGAGATCGGGCAACCGCCCACCCTTTAAACGGATCGCGTCGAACCCCTCGATAAACCGGGCGCGTGTCACCTGAGGACCGGCAAGGCGAGCTGCCTCCTTCAGCAGCGCCTTGAGCATGCCGACACTGTCTCGCGACGCAACCGGCCTGCCATCCGCCATCACCGGCGAAACAGATAGCTGCAGCCCTCCGCGACTACCACGATCGGGCTGCTTGCGCGCGGCCTCGAGCGACAGGGTGGCCGGTGCGTAGATCGTGGCCTCTGCCGGAAGGTCTGCGGCGTGGTCGAGACCGAACGGCACGAGGATATGACGCGCATCGCTAATGACTGCGGGATCCGACGGTTTCATGCCTGCAAGCCGGAGCGCGCGCACCTGCCATTCCAATGCGTCGGGTCGGAGGTATATTGCAGAATCGGGCCCCGCCTTTTCGCGAAGCGCCCTCCATTGCCAAAGCAGGCTTGCCGACATGGCACGCACGTCCTCCACCTGTTCGGTGCCGATCAGTGAACCAAACGGCACAATGACCGGAACGCCGCACTTTGCCGCCTCCTCGAGCAGAGGCTGCAAACCGGTCAATCCGGCAAGGACAATAGCCAGCGCGCCCTCGCCCGGGCAGCCTTGCTTGTGCGGATCAAGATCATGTCCCATGGAGTGGTGTAGCTGACGGCATTGATCGCCGAGCTCTCCG
>CALMYO010000014.1 GCA_937873685.1 uncultured Paracoccaceae bacterium | reverse complement strand
TAGTGCCTTGAACCATGCGATTCGGCTTTGTGGCGGCTAACCGCCGATGACGGAGGCGACGCAGACCATGCGAAGGGGAAACGCCGATGCCGGCCGGGTTGTATCTTGAGGAATTCAGCGTCGGGCAGGTTATCCGCCACCCGATGCGCAAGACCGTCACCGAAAGCGACAACATGCTGTTTTCGGTGATGACCCTGAACCCCCAGCCGCTGCACATCGATTTCGATTTCGCCGAAAAACAGAGCGAATGGGGCAAGCCGCTGGTCAATTCGCTGTTCACGCTCGGGCTGGTGATCGGCATCTCGGTGCATGACACGACTTTCGGCACGACGATCGGCAATCTCGGCATGACGGATGTGGTGTTTCCCGCACCGGTGTTCCATGGCGACACGATCCGGGTCGAAACCGAGGTGATCTCGGTGCGCGAATCGAAGTCGAAGCCGGATCGCGGCGTCGTCGAGTTCGAGCATCGCGGCTTCAACCAGCATGATGTGCTCGTCGCCCGCAGCCGCCGCCAGGCGATGATGCTGAAGCGGAGGGGATGACATGCGTTCGCTGTTGTTCGTTCCCGGCGATTCGGAGCGCAAGCTGGAAAAAGGGCTTGCCAGCGGCGCTGACGTCCTGCTGATCGACCTTGAGGATTCCGTCGCTCCCGACAACAAACCCCGCGCCCGCGCGATCTGCGTGGCGCTGCTCACCACCCCACGCAATGCCGGCGGGCCGAAGCTGTTTGTTCGTATCAATGCGCTCTCCACCGGCATGACGTCGACCGATCTCGACGCGATCATGCCTGCGTCGCCCGATGGCGTGATGTTGCCGAAATCCAATTCGGGCAACGATGTCGCCCATCTCGCCTCGCTGCTTGCCGTGCGCGAGGCGGAAAATGGCCATGCGCACGAGACCGCGATCATCGCGATCGTCACCGAAACCGCAGCCGGCGCATTGGCCACACAGGGCTATGCCGGCGCCTCGCGCCGCCTGATCGGCATGGCCTGGGGAGCGGAGGATTTGTCAGCCGATCTCGGCGCGACGGCCAGCCGCGACGAGCATGGCGCGCTTACCGATCCATTCCGCTTCGCGCGAACGGTCACCTTGCTTGGCGCAGCGGCGGCCGGCGTTGCGCCGATCGATACGGTCTATGTCAATTTCCGCAACGAGGCGGGGCTGGCGGCCGAGTGCAGGGCTGCCGCGCGCGACGGCTTCACCGCCAAGATGGCGATCCACCCGGCGCAGGTCGGGCCGATCAACGATGCCTTCACGCCGTCGCCATCGGACGTGGCGCGCGCACTCGCCATCGTCGACGCGTTTGCCGCGGCCGGCAATGCCGGCGTGATCGGCATCGATGGCGAAATGCTCGACCGGCCGCATTTGCGCCGCGCCGAACGCCTGCTCGCGCGGGCGCAAGCCGCTGGCGTTGCCGGGTGACCCATCCCGCCAATCTATCCGAATCTTTGCTTCGCATCGCCCTTGGACAAACGCCGGATGTCGCTATTCATCCACAACGAGACGCCTGCGCCATTGCTTTTAACGCCCCGGCTTGGTTTTCTGGAGCCGCAGAGGGGCGGAGAAGCATGCCGGGGATGACAAGGAAGCCAAACAGCGGGCGAAATGGGCTCTGCACGTTTCTACGCATCGGCGAGGCGCAGTCATGAGCGCAAGCCCGCGCGAGCCATCGATCGACCTGAACCGGCCGGTTGGCGACACGGTGAAGAAAACCACCTGTTACATGTGCGCCTGCCGATGCGGCATCGACGTCCATCTGATCGACGGCAAGGTGCGCTACATCGAGGGTAATCGCGACCATCCGGTCAACAAGGGCGTGATCTGCGGCAAGGGTTCGGCCGGCATCATGCAGCATTACTCCCCTGCCCGGCTTCGCGCGCCGTTGAAGCGCGTCGGTCCGCGCGGTTCGGGACGTTTTGAGGAAATCAGCTGGGACGAAGCGCTGCAAACCGCGACGCAGTGGCTTGGCGATGTGCGCCGTACCGACCCGAAGCGCCTCGCCTTCTTTACCGGGCGCGACCAGAGCCAGTCGCTGACCGGCTGGTGGGCGATGCAGTTCGGCACGCCGAATTTCGCCGCCCATGGCGGGTTCTGCTCGGTCAACATGGCGGCTGGCGGGCTCTATACCTTCGGCGGCTCGTTCTGGGAATTCGGCGATCCGGACTGGGACAAGACGAAATACTTCCTGCTGTTCGGTGTCGCCGAGGACCACGCCTCCAACCCGATCAAGATCGGCATCGGCAAGCTGAAGGCGCGCGGCGTCAAGGTCGTTTCGGTCAATCCGGTGCGCACGGGGTACTCCGCCGTGGCCGACGAATGGGTCGGGATCACGCCTGGAACCGACGGGTTGTTCGTCGGCGCGCTGATCCACGAACTGCTGGCCAACCGCAAGATCGATCTCGATTATCTCGTCCGCTACACCAACGCGCCCTGGCTGGTGATCGCCGATCCGGGAGCCGCCGATGACGGGCTGTTTGCACGCGACGAGTTCGGCCATCCGCTGGTGTTCGACCAGGCTTCCGGCGCGCTGACCAGCGGCAAACGAGCCGACATCCAGCCGGCGCTTGTCGGTTCGCGCAGGCTTGGCGACGGGCGCACCGCCCGCCCGGTGTTCGAACTGCTGGCCGAACGCTATATTGACCCAGTGTTTTCGCCGGAGACGGTGGCCGAACGAACCGGCGTCCCCGCCTCGCAGACCAGGCGCATCGCCGCCGAGTTGGCGCAGACCGCTTTCGACAACGAGATCGTGCTCGACCAGCCCTGGACTGACTGGGCGGGCCGGCGGCACGAAAAGATGGTCGGCAGGCCGGTCGCCATGCATGCGATGCGCGGCATCTCGGCCCATTCCAACGGCTTCCAGACCTGCCGCGCCATCCACCTTCTGCAGATCCTGCTCGGCTCGATCGATTGCCCCGGCGGGTTCCGCTACAAGCCGCCCTACCCCAAGCAGACGCCGCCGAATTTCCTGCCGCATGGCGCACTGGCCGACGTGCGGCCGGAAATGCCGCTCGGCGGGCCGCATCTCGGCTTCCCGCACGGGCCGCACCACCTGCTGCTCGACGAAGCCGGCGGTCCGAGCCGACTCGACAAGGGATTTTCCTGGGACGCGCCGATGTCGGCCCACGGGCTGATGCACATGGTGATCGACAACGCGGCAAGGAAGGATCCCTACGGCATCGACGTGCTGTTCCTCTACATGGCCAACATGGCGTGGAACTCGTCGATGAACGTGCCCGGCACGCTCGACGCGCTGACGGCGAAAGATGAGAACGGCGACTACCTCATCCCCAAGGTGATCTATTCGGACGCCTATTACTCAGAGACCGTGCCCTTCGCCGACCTGATCCTTCCCGACACCACCTATCTGGAGCGGCATGACTGCATCTCGCTGCTCGACCGGCCGATCTCGGAACCGGACATGGTAGCCGATGCGATCCGCCATCCGGTTGTGCAGCCGGATCGCGACGTGCGCGGTTTCCAGGATGTGCTGATCGACCTCGGCGGGCGGTTGAAGCTGCCGGGCTTCGTGACGGCGGATGGCGCGCCGAAATTCCCCGGCGGCTATGCCGACTACATGGTCAACCACCAGCGCAAGCCCGGCATCGGCCCGCTTTCCGGCTGGCGCGGCGAGAATGGCGACACCTTCGCCATCGGCGCGCCGAACCCGAAGCAGATTGAACGCTATGTGGAGAACGGCGCGTTCCACGCCCACCACATCGCGGCGGAGCACGCCTATTTCAAGCACGCCAACCGCGGCTATCTGGACTGGGGGATCGAGAAGGGAATCCGCGCCTCTCCGGAACCGACGATCTTCCAGCTCTACAGCGAACCGTTGCAACGTTTCCGGCTCGCCGCGCTTGGCCATGGCGAGCGCCAGCCGCCTGCGACGCATCGCGACCGCATCGCGCGCCATTTCGACCCGCTGCCTTTCTGGTATCCGCCGCTGGAGGAGGAACAGGTCGATACCGGGCGGTTCGACCTGCATGCAATCACGCAACGGCCGATGCACATGTACCATTCCTGGGGCAGCCAGAACGCCTGGCTGCGCCAGATCACCGCGGCAAACCGGCTCTATGTCCATACATCGGTCGGCGAACGGCTATCGGTCGGTGACGATGACTGGGTCTGGGTCTCCTCGCATCTCGGCCGGGTCAAGTGCCAGGTGCGGCTGATGTCGGGGGTAAACCGGCACACCGTGTGGACATGGAACGCGATCGGCAAGCGCAGTGGCGCATGGGGTCTGGCCAACGAAGCGCCCGAAAACCGGGAGGGTTTCCTGCTCAACCACCTCATCGGCCAGTTGCTGCCGCAACGCGGCGGCGGCTACCGCTTCTCCAATTCCGATCCGATCACCGGCCAGGCGGCGTGGTTCGACCTGCGCGTGGCCATCGAGAAGGCCGACGGGGCGGGCGAAACCGCGCCGCGCTTCGAACCGCTCGGGCGCGAGGCTGTTGCCCCGTCGCCGCAGAAGCTGGCGTTTGGCGCCGAATTCAGGCGGGAAAAACCATGACCTCGCTTCCCCAGCCCTCATCGAAGAAACTCGGTCTCGTCATCGATCTCGACATCTGCGTCGGCTGCCACGCCTGCGTCACCTCCTGCAAGGAATGGAACACAGGCGGCCATTCGGCGCCGCTGTCCGACCATGACCCCTACGGCGCCGATCCACATGGCGCATGGCTCAACCGCGTGCATTCCTACGAGGTCGACGAGGGCGACCGGACCGGCACGGTGCATTTCCCGCGTTCCTGCCTGCATTGCGAGACGCCGGCCTGCGTCACCGTCTGCCCGACCGGCGCGTCCTACAAGCGCGCCGAGGACGGCATCGTGCTGGTTGATCCCGACACCTGCATCGGCTGCAAGCTTTGTTCCTGGGCCTGTCCCTATGGCGCGCGCGAGTATGACCACGACGACGGCGTGATGAAGAAATGCACGCTTTGCGTCGACCGGATCTACAACGAGACGATCCCCGAGATCGACCGCGTGCCGGCCTGCGTGCGCGCCTGCCCGACCGGCGCGCGCGCCTTTGGCGATCTCGGCGATCCGCAAAGCGCGGTTTCGCAATCGGTCGCGGCGCGCGGCGGCTACGGCCTGCTGGAACGCTTCGGCTACAAGCCGGTCAACCGGTACCTGCCGCCCCGACGCAAGGTTTCGGCCGTATCGGAGGCCCGGCGCGACGGGAACTCCACGTCCGCCGCGCCGGCAGAGCCCCGCTCGTCAATCGAGAAACTATTCGCCTGGGCCGACCGGGCGCTTTCGCGGTAAAACCCACCGATGCATCCAGCCTATTCCGTCATCGTCTTCACCACCGCTTCAGGCGCCGGTTACGGGCTGCTGTTCTGGCTGGGCCTCGGCCATGCGGCCGGATTGCTGCCCGCGCCGACATGGATCTTCTTCGTCGCAATCGCGCTCTCGCTCTTGCTGATCACGGTCGGACTGTTGTCGTCGACGCTGCATCTTGGCCACCCCGAACGGGCAGGGCGGGCTTTTTCGCAGTGGCGCTCCTCATGGCTGTCGCGCGAGGGGGTGGGGGGGGTCGCCCCCTACGTCCCCGCCGGTCTTCTGGCGCTTGCCTCGCTTGCCGGGATCGAAAGCGGCTGGACACAGCCGCTCGGCCTGCTTTCGGCGCTCGGCGCTCTGGCGACTGTCGTTTGCACCGCGATGATCTACGCCTGCCTGCCGACGATCCGGCAGTGGAATCTCGCGCTGGTGCCGGTCGTCTATCTGGCGCTCGCCGCCGCCAGCGGGGCGCTGCTGCTCGCCTGCCTGTTTGCCATGTCCGGGTATTCCCCCGGTCCGGTTTCGGTGCTTGCGCTGGTCTCGCTTGCTGGCGCGGCGCTGGCCAAGATCGCGTGGTTGAAACAGATCGACGCCGCCGGGGGCGACTGGACGAGGCGGGTGGCGCCCGGCCTGGCCAAGGTCTCGATCCGCCAGCTCGACCCGCCGCACACGCGGCCGAACTTCGTCATGCGCGAGATGGGCTATGCGATTGCCCGCAAGCATGCGCTCAAGCTGCGGCAAATCATGTTTGCCGCGCTGTTTGCGGCGCCTGCCCTGCTGCTGGTGCTGTCGCTTGCCGTTCCGTTTGCCGCTCCGTTCATGCTGACGGCCGCAGTCGTCTCGGCAGGCACGGGACTTCTGGTCGAGCGCTGGCTGTTCTTTGCCGAGGCGACGCATGTTTCGATGCTGTATTATGGCCTGCAGCGCGCGTGACGCAGGGTGCCATTGCAATGATCGGACATCATGATCGACCGGCTTGAAATGTTCATGGCGCTGGCGCGCGAACGGCATTTCGGCCGCGCCGCCGAAAGCCTGAACATCAGCCAGCCGACGCTGTCCTCGGCGATCAAGCAACTGGAAGAGCAACTCGGCGTGCGCCTCGTGCAACGCGGCGCGCGCTTCATGGGGTTGACGCCTGAGGGCGAACGCGCGCTGGAATGGGCCAAGCGCATCGTTGGCGACCATCGCGCCATGGCTGCGGAAATGCGGGCGCTGCGCAGCGGCCTGACCGGCAAGGTGCGCATTGCCGTCATTCCGACCGCGCTCGGCATGGTGCAGAACCTCACCGCCGCGTTCCTTGCCGCCCATCCCGATGTCACCGTTTCCATTGTCTCGCGGACATCGGAGGAAATCCGCGACGCCATCGCCAATTTCGGGGCAGAGCTTGGCATCACCTACCTCGACAACGAGCCGGTGGGCGAGGTGACGACCGTTCCACTCTATCGTGAACGCTACCGGTTCGTCACCGCAGACCCGGCCCTGTTTGCCGGCCGCCAATCGGTGGCATGGGCGGAGACGGGCGGTATCCCGCTTTGCCTGCTGACGCCGGACATGCAGAACCGCCGCATCGTCAACCAGTACATGCTGATCGGCGGGGCCACGCCGCTTGCGCCGGTGGAAACCAACTCGGTGATCGTGATGGCGGCGCATATCCTCACCGGCCGCTGGTCCGGCATCATGGCCGAAAAGATGGTCGGCATGTTCGCCCATGAGGGGCGCATGCGGGCGATCCCGCTGGTCGATCCGCAGGGAACGCAGATCGTTGGCGCTATCGCGCCGAAGCGCGAGCCGCACATGCCGGCTGTCGGCGCGCTGCTGCGCCATGTACGCGCCTTGTCGGAAATTGGCCCGAAAGACGGTTCATGATAGGATAACCTGATCGGGTGACGAAAAGCCGTTATTGCTTTCTGCAAGCCGCCGGTGGCAGGAGCCCGCAACGGGGAGATGCCGATGTCCGCCAACGTTTCAGAACACGAGATTGCCGAGCGCACGCGCTCCGTGATTGCCGCGCATGCGCATCGCGAAGGGCCGTTGCTGCCGATCCTGCACGACGTGCAAGGTGAATTCGGGCATGTGCCTGAAGCCGCGTTGCGCACGGTTGCCGAAGGGTTGAACCTCAGCCGCGCTGAAGTGCATGGCGTCGCGACTTTCTACCACGATTTCCGCCATGCGCCTGCAGGCTGCCATGTGCTGAAGATGTGCCGGGCGGAGGCCTGCCAGGCCTCCGGCGGCGAAGCGCTTGCCGCCCGCGCTTCCTCGACCCTGCGGATACCCTTCGGCGCAACCACGGGCGATGGCACGGTGACGCTGGAAGCGGTCTATTGCCTCGGATTGTGCGCCTGCGGCCCGGCTGCGATGATCGATGGCCGCGTGGTCGGCCGGCTTGACGAAGAGAAAATCGACGCCCTGATCGCGGAGTGCCGTTCATGAGCGTGACTGTCTATGTTCCCCGCGACGCAGCCGCGCTCGCCCTCGGCGCCGACGAGGTTGCCGCCGCGATCGCCCGCGAGGCAGAAGCGCGCGGGAAAGCCGTGACAATCGTGCGCAACGGTTCGCGCGGCATGGTGTGGCTGGAGCCGCTGGTGGAAGTGGCGACCGATAGCGGACGCATCGCCTACGGCCCGGTCGGCGCAGGCGATGTCGCGTCACTGTTCGAAGCCGGGTTCCTTGCGGGCGGCGCGCATGCGCTGAACCAGGGACTGACGGAGGAAATCCCGTTCTTCAAGCGCCAGACCCGGCTCACCTTCGCGCGCTGCGGCGTCACCGACCCGTTGTCGCTTGCCGATTACGAAGCGCATGGCGGCCTTGCCGGCCTGCGCAGGGCGCTTGCCATGCAGCCGGCCGAAATCGTGGCGACGGTCACCGAATCCGGCCTGCGCGGGCGCGGCGGCGCAGGCTTCCCGACCGGTATCAAGTGGAAGACCGTGCTGGAGGCCGAAGGGGCGCAGAAATACATCGTCTGCAATGCCGACGAGGGCGACAGCGGCACCTTCGCCGACCGGATGATCATGGAGGGCGACCCGTTCACCCTGATCGAGGGCATGGTCATCGCCGGCATCGCGACCGGGGCGACGAAGGGCTATGTCTACCTGCGCTCGGAGTATCCGAACGCCATTGAGACAATGAATCAGGCGGTTGATATCGCTCGTGAAAACAGGATGTTGGGCGATTCCGTTCTCGGATCGATTCATGCCTTTGACATGGAGATCAGGGTCGGCGCCGGCGCCTATGTCTGCGGCGAGGAGACCTCGCTTCTGAATTCACTTGAAGGCAGGCGCGGCGTGGTGCGCGCCAAGCCGCCGCTGCCGGCGCTTCAAGGGCTGTTCGGCAAGCCGACCGTCGTCAACAACGTGATCTCGCTAGCCTCCGTCCCTGTCATTCTCGACAAGGGCGCGGCGTTCTATCGCGATTTCGGGATGGGCCGTTCGCGCGGCACGATCCCGATCCAGATCGCGGGAAACGTGAAACATGGCGGGCTGTTCGAGGCGGCGTTCGGCCTCAGCCTGGGCGAGATCGTCGACGATATCGGCGGCGGCGCGTTTACCGGTCGTCCGGTCAAGGCGGTGCAGGTGGGCGGCCCGCTCGGCGCCTATTTCCCCCGCGCCCTGTTCGACACGCCGTTTGACTACGAGGCTTTCGCCGCCAAGGACGGGCTGATCGGTCATGCCGGGGTGGTGGTGTTCGACGACAGCGCCGACATGCTGGCTCAGGCCCGTTTCGCCTTCGAGTTCTGCGCCATCGAAAGCTGCGGCAAGTGCACGCCCTGCCGCGTCGGCTCGACTCGCGGCGCCGAAACGCTCGACAAGCTCGCCGCTGGCATAGCGCCGGACGCGCAGAAGGCGCTTGTCGCCGATCTGTGCAACACGATGAAATTCGGCTCTCTGTGCGCGCTCGGCGGTTTCACGCCCTACCCGGTGATGAGCGCTATGACGCACTGGCCGGAAGATTTTGCGCCGCGCGCGGTGAAGGAGGCGGCGGAGTGAGGCGCGTTGCTGGAGACGCGCCGTCATCCTCGGGCTTGTCCCGAGGATCTGCCGCATTGCCCAACCGCATGGCCGGCCTGCCTCGCGCCGTATCACCAACGCAGCAGATCCTCGGGAAAAGCCCGAGGATGACGGCCCAAATGGCCAGCACTATTGCCTACCCTCATACGGGAGCAGAACCATGACCCTCATCCACGAAATCGACTACGGCACGCCGGCCTCGAAATCCGGCAAGCTGGTCACGCTGACCATCGACGGCTTCACGGTCACCGTGCCGGAAGGCACCTCGATCATGCGCGCGGCGATGGAAGCCGGCATAAAGGTGCCGAAGCTGTGCGCCACCGACATGGTGGACGCCTTCGGCTCCTGCCGTCTCTGCCTCGTGGAGATCGAGGGGCGCAATGGCACGCCGTCCTCCTGCACCACACCGGTTGCGGCCGGCATCAAGGTGAAAACCCAGACCGAACGGCTGAAGGACATCCGCCGCGGCGTGATGGAACTCTACATCTCCGATCATCCGCTCGACTGCCTGACCTGCGCCGCCAATGGCGATTGCGAACTGCAGGACATGGCCGGCGCGGTCGGCCTGCGCGACGTGCGCTACGGCTATGAGGGCGACAACCACGTCAAGGCGCGCGACAGTTCCGGCGACATCAACATGCGCTGGATGCCGAAAGACGAGTCCAACCCGTATTTCACCTACGACCCGTCCAAATGCATCGTCTGTTCGCGCTGCGTGCGCGCCTGCGAAGAGGTGCAAGGCACCTTTGCGCTGACCATCGAGGGGCGCGGCTTCGACAGCCGGGTGTCGCCCGGCATGCACGAGGCTTTCCTTGAATCGGAATGCGTCTCCTGCGGCGCTTGCGTGCAGGCCTGCCCCACCGCCACGCTGACCGAAAAGAGCGTCATCGCCATTGGCCAGCCGGAGCATTCCGTCGTCACCACCTGCGCCTATTGCGGCGTCGGCTGCTCGTTCAAGGCGGAGATGCGCGGCGAGGAAGTGGTGCGCATGGTGCCGTGGAAGGATGGCCAGGCCAATCGCGGCCATTCCTGCGTCAAGGGCCGCTTCGCCTTCGGGTACGCCACGCACAAGGACCGCATCCTCAACCCGCTGATCCGCGAGACCATCGACCAGCCGTGGCGCGAGGTTTCGTGGGACGAGGCGATCGGCTTTGCCGCCGACCGCCTGCGCGCCATCCAGGCGAAGCATGGCAAGGAATCGATCGGCGTCATCACCTCTTCGCGCTGCACCAACGAGGAAACCTATCTGGTGCAGAAGCTGACACGGGCGGTGTTCGGCAACAACAATACCGACACCTGCGCCCGCGTCTGCCACTCGCCGACCGGCTACGGCCTTGGCCAGACCTACGGCACCTCGGCCGGCACGCAGAACTTCGATTCGGTGGAACACGCCGACGTGGTGATCGTCATCGGCGCCAACCCGACAGACGGCCACCCGGTCTTTGCCTCCCGGCTGAAGAAGCGCCTGCGCCAGGGCGCCAAGCTGATCGTCATCGATCCGCGCCGCATCGATCTGGTGAAGTCGCCGCATATCCGCGCGGAGCACCACCTGCCGCTAAAGCCCGGCACCAATGTAGCCATCGTCACCGCGCTGGCGCATGTGATCGTGACCGAAGGGCTGATGGACGAGGCGTTCATCCGCGAGCGCTGCGACTGGGACGAGTTCCAGGACTACGCCGAATTCGTCTGCGACCCGGCGCACAGCCCGGAAGCGGTGGAAAGCTTCACCGGCGTGCCGGCGGACGAAATCCGCAAGGCGGCGCGGCTCTACGCCACCGGGGGGAATGGCGCGATCTATTATGGGCTTGGCGTCACCGAGCACAGCCAGGGCTCGACCACCGTTATCGGCATCGCCAACCTCGCCATGCTGACCGGCAATATCGGACGGCCAGGCGTCGGGGTGAATCCGCTGCGCGGGCAGAACAACGTGCAGGGCTCGTGCGACATGGGTTCGTTCCCGCACGAACTGCCGGGCTACCGGCATGTGAAGAATGCCGATGTGCGCGCCATCTTCGAGCAGGCATGGGGCGTGACGATTTCCGACGAGCCGGGCCTGCGCATCCCCAACATGCTGGATGCAGCCGTCGACGGCACGTTCAAGGGTCTCTACTGCCAGGGCGAGGATATCCTCCAGTCCGATCCCGACACCAAGCACGTTTCTGCAGGGCTGGCGGCGATGGATTGCGTCATCGTGCACGACCTGTTCCTGAACGAGACCGCGAACTACGCCCATGTCTTCCTGCCAGGTTCGACTTTCCTTGAAAAAGACGGCACCTTCACCAACGCCGAGCGGCGCATCAATCGCGTGCGCAAGGTGATGACGCCGAAGAACGGCCATGCCGACTGGGAGATCACCCAGAAGCTGGCGAACGCCATGGGCGGAAACTGGACGTACACCCATCCCTCGCAGATCATGGCCGAGATTGCGCTGACGACGCCCGGCTTCGCGCATGTGACCTACGAGATGCTGGACGAACGCGGCTCGGTGCAGTGGCCCTGTAACGACAAGGCGCCGGACGGTTCGCCGATCATGCATATCGACGGCTTCGTGCGCGGCAAGGGCCGGTTCATCCGCACCGACTACGTGGCGACCGACGAGAAGACCGGGCCGCGCTTCCCGCTGCTGCTCACCACCGGCCGCATCCTGTCGCAATACAATGTCGGCGCGCAGACGCGGCGTACCGCCAACACAGTGTGGCACGACGAGGATGTGCTCGAAATCCACCCGCACGACGCGGAAAACCGCGGCGTGAAGGACGGCGACTGGGTGAAGCTCGCCAGCCGCTCGGGCGAAACCAGCCTGCGCGCGCAGGTGACCGACCGCGTCTCGCCGGGCGTCGTCTATACCACCTTCCACCACCCTGGAACGCAGGCGAATGTGATCCCCACCGACTATTCCGACTGGGCCACCAACTGTCCGGAATACAAGGTGACGGCCGTGCAGGTGTCGCCTTCCAACGGGCCGACGGAGTGGCAGCGTTCGTATGACGCGTTCGCCGAGCGGTCGCGCCGCATCGTCGCGGCGGAGTGAGCATGGAGACGAGCCGCCCGTTCGACACGCTGGCGCGCCGCGGCGGACGCTTTGTCGCCTCTGCGCGCGAGCTTGCGGCCGAGACCGCGGTGGCGATCTCGTTCAACGGTTCGTCGCACGCCGTGCTGATGGCGACGCCGGCCGATCTTGAGGATCTGGCGCGCGGCTTTGCGCTGAGCGAGGGTATCGCCGCTTCGCTTGCCGAAATCGAGGCGATCGCAATCGTCGAGGGCGACCGCGGCGTCGATGCGCAGGTGCGCCTCACGGCCGATGCCGCCGAGGCGCTGGCGAAGCGCCGGCGCGTCATGGCCGGGCCGGTCGGTTGCGGCATGTGCGGGCTGGAGAGCATCGAGGCGGCAATGCGCACGCTGCGGTCCGTGTCTGCGCCGGTCCGGCTGTCGGCGCGCGACATCGCAGACGCGGCGGCAGCGATGACAGCTGCCCAGACGCTGAACCGCCGCACCCACGCCGTTCACGCCGCAGGCTGGTTCGTTGCCGGCGAAGGGCTGGTTTCGATCCGCGAGGATGTCGGCCGCCACAATGCGCTCGACAAGCTGACCGGCGCGCTGGCGCTCGCCGGACGCCACGCCGGCGACGGCGCATTCGTCGTCTCAAGCCGGCTTTCGATTGAACTAGTGCAGAAGGCGGCTGTCGCCGGCTGCGGCGTGCTGATCGCGGTTTCCGCACCGACCGCGCTTGCCGTCGAGACGGCCGAACGCGCCAACATCACGCTTGTCGCGGTGGCGCGTGACAGCGAGTTCGAGATCTTCACCCATCCGCAACGCATCGAACAGGGAGCGCTCAGCCGTGTCGCCTGACAAGCTTTCCTACATGGCAAACCAGATCGCCGCCTTTTTTCGCACCCGCCCGCATGACGAGGCGGTCGCCGGTATCGCCGATCACATCTCCAACTTCTGGGAACCGCGCATGCGCGCGCAGTTCTTCTCGCTCGTGGCCGGCGAACCGGCGCGGTTCGATCCGCTGGTGCGCGACGCGGCCGCCAGCGTGCGGCCGGTGAAGGCGGCGTGAGGGAAACTTCCATTTCTTCGAGGTAAGGATGGCCGCGAAGCGGCCCAGTGGCGTACTCTGTCCCGTGCTGCCCCCCTCATCCCCCTGCCGGGACCTTCTCCCCACAGGGGAGAAGGAGCAACCACGCGGAGTTCGAAACCATTATCAAGGCTGGCAAATTAGCGCATACGGTGCCGCTTTCCTCCTTCTCCCCTGTGGGGAGAAGGTCCCGGCAGGGGGATGAGGGGAAATTTGCTTCCCCTACCCGCCCAGCGCCCGCAGCACCTCGTCTGTCGTCGTCACCGCCGCGACGTTCTGCATCGCATAGTTGATCGAGGCGCGGTGCCAGTCGGCGTTCATGGTCGAGCAGGCGTCTTCGGGGATGATCATCACATACCCCTTGTCGGCGCCGGTGCGGGCAGTGTGCTCGATCGACATGTTGGTCCAGGCGCCGGTCTCGATGATGATGTCGCGCGCCTGCGCCTTCAGGATGGTCTCCAGATTGGTTCCTTCCCAGGCGCTCATGCGGTTCTTGCGCACGACGAAATCGCCGTCGGCCGCTTCCAGCCCGGGCACTGGCGCAGCGCCCCACGTCCCCTCGATCAGCGCATTCGCCTCGATCGTTCCTTCAAACAGCGGCGCGTTCATCGTCATGTCGCGCCCGTCGGCGCGGCGCACGAACCATACATGGATGACCGGGATGCCGAGGCGGCGGCAACGCTCGGCCAGCCGCCGCGCGTTCTCGATCGCGTTCTGCTCGCGGCAATGCTGCGGCGAACCCGACGAGGCGAAGGCCCCGCCCTCCATCACCACGTCGTTCTGCATGTCCTGAATGATCAGGGCGCAGCGCGAGGCGTCAAGCGACAGCCCGCCCGGGACGGACGGCGCGGTCTCGCGCGAAGCTGCCACCTGCCTGCTCGCGCCCGCGTCCGAGCGCATGAAAGGTTCGTTGCGCGGTCCGATCTTCACGTCGACGGCGTAGACCGAAGTCGATGCGGCGACGAACAGGGTGCGCCAATCCGCGCCACCCCAATGCAGGTTTGCCGGTAATTCGGGGATCGACACCTTGCCGATCAGCGCGCCGCCGGGATCGTAGACCCACAGCCCCCCCGGCGCCGTCACCCAAATATTGCCTTGCGCATCGCATTTCATGCCGTCCGGCACGCCGGGCTTCATCGCATCGCGAATGCCGGAGGCAAAGATGCGGCCGTTCTTCAGCGTCCCGTCGCCGGCGACGTCGAAGACGCGGATGTTGGCCTGCTCGGTATCATTGACGTAAAGCTTCGATTCGTCCGGGCAGAAGCACAGCCCGTTCGGCATGGTGAACTGGTAGCGGTCGACGACGAGTTGCGGATCGCCGCCGACCTGTCCCGGCCGGATGCGGAAGACGCCCTGCCAGCCAAGCTGGCGCGGCCGCTCCACGCCGTAATGCGGCATGCGCCCGTACCAGGGATCGGTGAACCAGATCGAACCGTCCGATTTCACCACCACGTCGTTCGGACTGTTGAGTTCCTTGCCTTCGAAATGGCTGACCAGCACCTCGCGCCGCCCGTCAGGCGAAAACCGCGCCACCGACGACGTGGCGTGCTCGCATACGATCAGGTTGAGATCGCGGTCGTAGGTCATGCCATTGCCCTTGTTGGAAGGGCGCATGACCTCGCGCACGCCGGCGCGATCCCAGCGGCGGCGCACGTCGCCCGGCATGTCGGAGAACAGCAGGTACTGGTCGCGCGGATGCCAGATCGGGCCTTCGGTGAAGGTGAAGCCCGAGCCGATCTGGCGCACCGGCGCGTGCTCGTCGATCAGCTGGCGGAACTGCGGGCGAAGCGCTTCATGGGCCATGGCTGTGTCCTCGATCGTCGTCGTTGGGTTCTGTCGCCTCCGTTACGGCGCCGCCCGGCTCCCTAAGCCGGGAACCAGTTGCGGCGCGGCACGGTCTGGCTAATCGGACCGGGCACCACCATGTCGAGCCGTCCGACCACCTGGTCGTGCTCGATCTTCGCGGGCTTGTCGTGGATCGGCAGCAGGAACTTCGAGCCGTTCAGCAGCTTCTTGATCGCCGCCTTTTCCTGGCGCTTGGATGTGCCGTGATTTCCGGTGACACGCGGTTCGTGATCGTGGATCTCGTGCAGCGGCTGGATGATCTGGTCGTTGAAATCGTAGATGACATCGCCGCAGATCGTGGCGCGGCCCTCGGAGGTCTCGACATGGATGTTCATCGAGCCTTCCGTATGCGCTCCCGCCCAGTCCAGCGTCACACCGGGGATCAGTTCCACCTCGCCGGTGATCTCGGTATCCTCTAGCCGCAGCGCGCCCGGCGTGTGCAGCCGCTCGATCAGGTGCTGGATGTCTGGCTTCGGATACTGCGGGAACATCAGGCCGGAAACCGAGTATTCCAGTTCGCGGCGGTTCAACACCACCGTGGTGTTCATCGGGAAATGGTCGTCCTTGCCCGCATGGTCGATGTGCAGGTGCGTGTGGCAGACATAGCGCACGTCGCCCATCTTCACCCCGTGGCGGGCAAGCTGGTTCTCGATCATGTTCTCGTGGAACTGCAATCCGCGCATGCCAAGCGATTCCATGATCGCGTTGTCGCGATAGCCGGTGTCGACGACGACCGGATAGCGCCCGCCGAGGATCAGGAAACCGTAGACAGGCACACGGCGCGTGCGGCCGCAATCGCGTCCGAGCACGAGAAAGCTCGATTCCAGTTCGATATCGCCATAGTCGAGTATCCTGATTTCCAGCGCCATGATCATTGTCCTCCCTTGTTTTCGTGCAGCCGGTAGACCCGCGACGCGGTGTCGTGAAAGATCGCTTTTCTCGCGGCTTCGCTCATGTCGGCCGTCGCCGACTGGAACGCGCAGAGCAGGTCGGCATAGCTGGTCCACAATTTCTCGATCGGAAAGTTGGAGCCGAACAGGCAGCGCCGCACGCCAAAGAGCTTCACGGTTTCCGCCACCATCCAGGCAATGTGATCCACATCGTTGCGGTGGATGAAGGTGCCGAAGGCCGAGAGCTTGGAGACGACGTTCTTGCGCTTCGCAAGCTCCTTCATCGCCGCCTTCCAGCTTGCGCGGCCTTCCTCGGAGAGGTCTTCCAGCATGCCGGAATGCTGCAGCACGAAGGTCACATCCGGGCAGGCGTCGGCCAATTCGCAGGCGCCGTCCATCTGGCCGGCAAAAACCTGCAGGTCGAAGACCCAGCCGTAATCGGCCAAACGCGCGACATTCTTCTGCAGCGTTGCGTTTCGGGCGAGATCGGGCGATTTCGCGAAACGATAGAGCGGGTTTTTGTGCCAGTGCAGTTGCTGGCGCACGCCGCGCATCAGCGCGTAACGCGCCAGCTTGTCGAGATCGCGCCGCGCATCTTCCTGCAGCATGTCGCAATAGCCGACAATCGCATGCGGCCAGCCGGTTCGCTCCGCCGTTTCCAGCACCCAGGCCGCCTCGTCGGCAAACCAGTTCGGCGCCCAGTTGGCCTGCACATAGACTGATTTCTGGACGCCAAGGCCGGCGATGTCGGCGAGATACTCCCCGATCGGATATTCGCGCTTGATCGCGTCATACGGGCCGAAGATGCGCGGCTGCGTCGGCCCGAGCAGCCATGGCAGGTCGGTCTGGCGCCAGATGTGGTGATGGGCGTCGACGATGGGGGTCACGGCATCGGCCTCCGCGCAAAATCCAGCACCTCGGCGCAGAGCGTGGACGTGTCGGAAGCAGAACCGATACGCCGCACCATCGGTGCAATTGCCGCAAGCGCCTCGGTCTGCGGGCGAAAGGAAGCATCGGCGGCAAGCGGCGTCAGCCACAGGATCGACCAGGCGAGCCGCGACAGCCGCCCGACCGCTTCCACCAGCGCGGACGGATCGCCGCGCTCCAGCCCGTCGGAGACCACCAACACGAGCGCGCCGCGCGCAAAGCCGGCGAAGCGCGGCACGGCAAGAAAGGCGCCGAGCGCATCGCCGAGGCGCGTGCCGCCATCCCAATCGGCAACGAGGCTGCCAGCAAGCGCCAGCGCCTGGTCGCCATTGCGCAGCCGAAGCGCCCGGCTCACCCGCGTCAGCCGGGTTCCGATCGTGAACGCTTCGACGCGATCGGCGACCCGCGCCAGCGTGTGCGCAAAGCGCAGATGCGCCTGCGTGCCCGCCTTCATCGACCCCGAAACGTCGATCAGCAACAGGATGCGACGCTGGCGGCTACGCCGCGCCAGCATCGGCAGGCGCACCACCTCGCCATCGCGCCGGACCGCATCGCGCAAGGCGCGGCGCAGATCGGGCGTGCGGCCCGTTCGCGCGGACATGCGGCGGCGCGACGAAAGCCGCGGCAGGCGCGACGGCGCGGCGCGGCGAAAGCGCGCCAGCGCAGCGCTTGCTTCCTGCGGCGCAAAGGCGCGATAGCCAAGTTTCTCGGTCCCGGTCGCCTCGGCGCCCGATTCACGCACCTCATCGGCCTGCGGCGGCTCCATCGCGCCGTCGCGGCTGTCGAAGGCCTGTACTTCGTCCTCATCGCCCTCGGCGGCGCTGGCCGCGAGCGTCTGGCCAAGGAAGACCATGCGAAACAGCGCGTCATATTCGTCGCGCCGTTCAGGCGGCGGGCCGAACAGCGCAAGGCCTGCACGGTGGATATCCTGCAATCCGCGCGGGCCAAGCAGCCCAATCGCCTCGACGAAGCTCTCCGTCTGTTCGGGCGCGACGGCGAATCCGTTCGCCCGCAAGGCCGTCGCGAAGGCGAGGAACGGGTGCAGAGCGCGAGGAAGTTCGGCAATCATGCCGCTGCATCCCGCAAGATGTCGTCGAGCCGATCGCCGACGAAGACCATGTCGTCCTGATCCTTCAGCGCCACGCCGATGGCGCGCTTGAAGGCGGTGGGCCAGGCCGCGCCTTGCGCATGCAACAACGTGGCGGCTTCCGCCCATTCCACGGTCTCGGCGACGCCGGGAGGCTTGGCAAGCGGCTCGCGGCGCAGGCTGCCGACCGCGCGCACCACCTTGTCGGCCGTGTCTCGCGCGACCGACGAGGCGCGCATCATCACGATCGCCGCCTCGCGGGCCGCGTCGGGGTAGTCGATCCAGTGATAGACGCAGCGCCGGCGCAGCGCCTCGTGCAGTTCGCGCGTGCGGTTGGAGGTGAGGATCACCACGGGATGTTCCTCGGCGCTCATGGTGCCTCGTTCAGGGATCGAGATCGAGAAATCTGACAGGAACTCGAGCAGGAACGCCTCGAATTCGTGGTCGGCGCGGTCGATTTCGTCGATGAGCAACACAGTGTCGCGCGGGTTCCTGAGCGCCTCCAGCATCGGGCGGGCGATCAGGAAGTCGTCGGCATAGATGTTCACCCAAGCGTCGCCTGCCTGGCGGATCGCCAGCATCTGGCGCGGATAGTTCCACTCGTAGAGCGCTGCGGCGGCGTCGATGCCCTCGTAGCATTGCAGGCGAACCAGCTGGCGGCCGAGCACCGAGGAAATCGCCTTGGCGGCCTCGGTCTTGCCGACGCCGGGCGCGCCCTCCAGCAGCAGCGGCTTGCCGAGCGCCAGCGCAAGATAGGCGGCGGTGGCCAGTTCGTCGCCAGCCAGATACTGTGCGGCGGAAAGCGCGCGCGCCAGCGCGTCCGGGCTGTCGATGCCGACGATGGCGCGCCTGACCGCCACGTAGTCCTCCCTACCTTCTTGGCCCCGGCCGCGCGCCGCCCTGGGCGCGCAGGCCGCGCAGGATCTTTTCCGGCGTGACCGGCAGTTCGTCGACGCGCACGCCGACGGCGTTGAACACAGCGTTGGCGACCGCCGGCAGCACGGGGTTGGCGCACATCTCGCCCGGCCCCTTTCCGCCGTAAGGACCGTCGGGCGCGGGACGTTCGAGGATCGCGATGTTGTGCGGCGCGATATCGCCCGGCCCCGGCATGGTGTAGGTGTTGAAATCGACCGGACCGTGATCGCGGCGCGGATAATAGGGCTCGGTCGTTTCCCACAGCGCGTGGCTCATGCCCATCCAAGCGCCGCCGACCAGTTGCTGCTCGACGAGCCGCGGGTTTAGCGCACGGCCGACCTCGTAAGCCGAGTTCATCTCCACGACGCGCACCTCGCCGGTCTCGTCGTCGACCTCCACCTCGACGATCAGCGCCGCATGCGCAAAGCACGACACCGGCGTCATCTCGCCGGTTTCCGCATCGACCTCCGACAGCGGGATCAGGAAGATGCCGCGGCCGGAAACCGTGCGACCCTGCTTGAACTGCGCCGCGCCGCAGGCCTCGGCCACGGTGATCGAACGCGACGGCGCGCCCTTGACGTGGATGTTGCCGGCTCCGTCGGTCACCAGATCGGCGGCGTTGACCTCCAGTTCCTCTGCCGCCGCTTCCAGCATCACCGCGCGCGCCTCGCGCGCCGCCTCGATCACCGCATTGCCGACGCGGTGCGTGCCGCGCGAGGCGAACGAGCCCATGCAATGCGGGCCGGTGTCGCTGTCGGCGGTGTCGACATAGACATCAGAGACCGGCACGCCGAGTGTCTCGGCTGCGATCTGGCGCGTCACCGATTTCATGCCCTGGCCGAGATCGATCGACGAAAGCGCCACCATGAACTTGCCGTCCGGGTTGGAATGCACCAGCGCCTGGCTCGGGTCGCCGCCGAGGTTCATGCCGATCGGATAGTTGATGGCCGCAAAGCCCTTGCCGCGGTGCATGGCCATGATCAGCGCCTCCTCAGGCCGGAAACGGAAGACGAAAACCGCGTTGGTCCGCGCGCCGGTTGCTGCGGCGGCGCGGGTGGAGCTGGCGGCTGTTGCGGCGAGCGGCCATCCGGCGCCGGGTGCGGCGCTTCGCGCCCGCCCGCCCCCTGCTGTGGCGGATAGCCGGTGCCGCCCGATTGATAGGAGGAGGTCGACGCGCCGCCGGGATAGCTCGTCCCACCGGAGACCGCCGGCTGGTAGCCCGGACGGGCGGGCGGCGTGGCCTCAGCCGGCGCCGAGGGCCGCGCGGTCTGCGTTTGCGCCGTTGACGTCGGCCGGCCGGCGTCGCTTCGTTTTGCCTTGCGGGCATAGCCGCCGGTTCGGCCACCGGGCACGAGGCCGTTTTCGTCGGTCGCCGTGTAGTTGGGGATCAGCGCGCGATCGCCCCCGCCATCGCGCAGCGACGAGGCTTGCCGCGCCCACTCCGCCAGTTGCCAGTTCGCCTTCTGCGCCGCCACCTGGCAGCATTCGATCAGCGCGGTGTTCTTGGCGAGGCGGCGATGCGCCTTCATGTCGCCGTCGCGATAGGCGTTGAGGATGCGCAATTCGACCGGGTCCATGCCGACCTCGTGGGCCACCTTGTCCATGTGGCATTCGATGGCGAAATCGACGCCGGTGATGCCGAAGCCGCGCATGGCGGTGGCCGGCGTGCGGTTGGTGTAGACGCAATAGACGTCGGCATGGACGTTGGGGATGGTGTAGGGGCCAGGCAGGTGGCCGACCCCCTTGATGATGGCGTAGGACGAAAGCCTCGTATAGGCGCCCGAATCGAAGTAGCCGGTGAACTTGCGCGCCACGATCCGTCCGTCGCGCATCACGCCGTCCTTGATGTACCAGCGTTCCGCGCCGCGCGGCGCGCCGACCTGCATCTCGTCGGCGCGGTCGAACATGTATTTCACCGGCTTGCCCGTCAGCATCGCGCCGAGGATCGCCATCGGTTCGTGCAGGCTGTCGACCTTGCCGCCGAAGCCGCCGCCAACCGTGCCGCCGATGAAGTGCAACCTAGCCGACGAGACATCGAGCAGCTTCGCCGCCGTGCCGAGCGAAAAGAACAGCGCCTGGGTGGACGTGTAGCACACCCAGCGGTCGTTGGTTTCCGGCGCGGCGATGGCGCCGCAGGTCTCCACCGGCGCCTGCTCGATCGGGCTCATCTGGTAGCGGCCCTCGACAATGACATCCGCCTGCCGGAACGCCGCCTCGACATCGCCGTAGCGCAGTTTCTGGTGATCGTACTTGTCGTGGTAGACGAAGACGTTCTTCGGATAGGTCTCATTGACCACCGGCGCGCCCTGCTTCAGCGCCTCCTCCACGTCGAACACCGCCGGCAGCGGCTCCCAGTCGACGCGCACGGCGGCGCAGGCCTCGCGGGCGATGCGCTCGCTGTCGGCGACGATGGCGCAGACCGGCTCGCCCTTGTAGGAGACCTTCTTCTCCGAGA
>CALMYO010000013.1 GCA_937873685.1 uncultured Paracoccaceae bacterium | reverse complement strand
GCAACGCCTGCGTCGTGGTCTGCCCGATGGGCATCGACATCCGCGACGGCCAGCAACTGGAATGCATCACCTGCGCCTTGTGCATCGATGCCTGCGACGATGTGATGGGCAAGCTCGGGCGCGAAAAGGGGCTGATCTCCTATTCGACGTTGCGCGACTACAATCATAACAAGGCGCTGGCCTCGACACGCGAGGGCACGCTCGATCCTTCGTTGCTGCGCGGCGCCGATGGCAGGTTCATAGACAAGGTGCGCCATTTCAACTGGCACATTTTCCTGCGGCCCCGCACGCTGATTTACGCCACGGCGTGGTCGCTGATCGGCCTGACCATGCTCGGCTTCCTGCTGGCGCGCGACCGGCTCGAGGTCAACGTGCTGCACGACCGCAACCCGCTGTTCGTCACGCTCTCCGACGGCTCGATCCGCAACGGCTTCGACGTCAAGATCCTCAACATGATCCCCGAGCCGCGGGTGATCTTCCTTTCACTTGAGGGATTGCCGGGCGCCACGATGACGGTCACCGGCATCGACCAGCCGGAAGGCGTGTCGTTCGCCATTCCGGTGGAGCCCGACAAGGTGCGTCCGCTCAAGGTTTATGTCAAAGTGCCGAAGCAGCACGTGACGGCCGGACGCAGCGAGTTCACCTTCCTCGTCGAGGATAAGCAGAGTTTCGAGAAAGACGCCTACAAGGCGGTATTCGAGGCGCCAAAATGATGCAGAACCTTTTCGCGCGGCGTGAGTTCACCGGCTACCACATGGTCGCGGTGATGACGCTGTTCTTCGGCACGATCATCAGCGTCAACCTGCTGATGGCATGGTACGCCAACACCTCGTGGAGCGGGCTGGTCGTCAAGAACTCCTATGTCGCAAGCCAGGAGTTCAACGGCAAGCTTGAGGAGGCACGCCGTCAGGAGGCGCTCGGCTGGAAAGCCGATATCGACATGACCGGCAAGGGCATCTCGCTGTTCCTGCACGATGGCGCGGGCAAGCCGCTTGAAGTTCTGGCGATCGAGGCGAAAGCCTTCCATCGCAAGGCTGCGGCGACGGGCGTCCCGGTTACTCTTTCCGGCGCGGGCGGCGCATGGTCGTCCGCGCAGGAGTTCGTGCCCGGCCTGTGGCGTATCGAGGTCGACGCGACGCTGGCTGACGGGCAGCGTTTCGAGAAGACCTACGAACTGACTCTTAAGTGATCCCATGTCCTGCTGCGGCGGCAACATCTCGGCAGATTGCGCGGTACAGTCGACGCAGGCCGGCGACCGGCAATTCCTGCTGGCGGAGGAACTCGAGCGCTCGGCGCGGCAATTGCCGGACGGCTCGAGCCAGATGGCGTTGTCTGTACCGGACATCCACTGCCCGGCTTGCATCACGACTATCGAAAAATCGCTTTCAGCCATTGAAGGCGTCGCCAATGTGCGGGTGAACTTCACCACGCGGCGCGTCACCGTCACCGTCAAGCCCGACGCAGACGTGGCGCTCGATATCGTGCGCTCGCTTGGCGCATCCGGCTATCCGGCTACGCCGCTCGACCTTTCGGCCGACAGCGCGCCGGCCCGCAAGGAAAGCGCAGAGCTTTTGAAGGCGCTCGCGGTGGCCGGTTTTGCCGCCGGCAACGTGATGCTGCTCTCGGTTTCCGTCTGGTCGGGCGCGGACGGGGCCACACGTGACTTCTTCCATCTCGTCTCTGCGCTGATCGCGCTGCCGGCGGTCGCCTATAGCGGCCGTCCGTTCTACCGGTCCGCCTGGCGGGCGTTGAAGGCGCGCAAGGTCAACATGGATGTGCCGATCACGCTCGGCGTGCTGCTGGCGACCGGCATGAGCCTGTTCGAAACGTTCATGGGAGAGCACCACGCCTGGTTCGACGCTTCGCTGACCTTGTTGTTCTTCCTGCTGATCGGCCGCTATCTCGACCATCTGATGCGCGAGAAGGCGGGGGCCGCGGTTTCGCGGCTGTCGCGGCTTGCAGCCCGCGGCGCGGCGGTGGTGGGGGCGGACGGGCGCATCGCCTATACCCCGATCGACGAGATCGAACCCGGAATGCGGGTTTCGGTGGCGCTTGGCGAGCGGGTTCCGGTCGACGGCGTCATTGCGGACGGCGCATCGGACTTCGACCGCTCCGTGGTCACGGGCGAAAGCGCGCCGGAGGCGCTTCGGCAAGGTTCGAGAGTGCTGGCCGGCGATCTCAACCTCACCGCCCCCGTGGTGGTGGAGGCGCGGGTGCGCGGCCGCGAGACCTTCCTTGCCGAGATGG
The DNA here is from genome assembly GCA_937873685.1 of uncultured Paracoccaceae bacterium. Lineage (GTDB taxonomy): Bacteria > Pseudomonadota > Alphaproteobacteria > Rhizobiales > Rhizobiaceae > CALMYO01. The sequence continues at coordinate 19,296 of CALMYO010000013.1, read as the reverse complement.
TGCGGATGATGGAGCAGGCCGAGGAAAGCCGCGCCCGCTATCGTCGCATCGCCGATCGTTTCGCCGAGGCCTATGCGCCCGCCGTGCACATCCTTGCAGCGCTCACTTTCCTCGGCTGGATGGCCTGGACCCGCGGCGACTGGCACCTGTCGGTGATGACGGCGGTGGCGGTGCTGATCATCACCTGCCCCTGCGCGCTCGGCCTCGCCGTGCCTGTGGTGCAGGTTGTCGGCTCCGGCGTGCTGCTGGAAAAGGGCATCCTCGTGCGGTCCGGTTCCGCATTCGAGCGCATGGCGGAAGCCAATTGCGCGGTGTTCGACAAGACCGGCACGCTGACCGACGGCCAACCGGTGCTGATCGATACGAACCGGATTGACCTTCGCACACTTTCGGCGGCCGCGTCGCTCGCAGCCGCCAGTCGTCACCCCTATTCGGCGGCGATCATGCGCGCGGCGGAATCGCGTGGCATCGATGTCACGCTGGCGGGCGGTGCGCGCGAGCATCCCGGCCACGGCGTCGAGGCCGTTGTCGACGGTCGCCGCGTCCGGCTTGGCCGCCCGGACTGGGTGGCGGAGATCGCCGCAACGGATGGCGGTTCAGCGGGCCACGGGTCCGTGGCATTTGCGATCGAGGGCGCGCCGGCGGCTTCCCTTGCATTCCGCGACCGGCTGCGCGCGGGCGCCGTGACAACGGTCGGCGCCATGACCGCTTCCGGTTTCCCGGTCGAGATCCTCTCGGGCGATCGCGCGGATGTGGTTCACGCGGTCGGGGATGCGCTCGGCCTCGCAGACAGCGCCGTGCATGGCCGGTTGCTGCCGGAAGACAAGATCGCGCATGTCGAGGCGTTGAAGGCGACGGGACGCCGGCCGCTGATGGTCGGCGACGGCATCAACGATGCGCCAGCGCTCGCCGCTGCGCATGTGTCGATGGCGCCGGGGTCGGCTTCGGATGTCGGCCGCACCGCGTCCGACTTCGTGTTCCTTCGCCCCGATCTCGGCGCGGTGGCAGAGGCGCGCCGCGTGTCGCAGCGTGTGCTGTCGCTGGTGCGTCAGAATTTCGGCCTTGCGCTCGCCTACAACGCGCTCGCGGTGCCGATTGCCGTCTTCGGTTATGCAACGCCGCTCATCGCGGCAATCGCCATGTCGACATCGTCGATGATCGTCGTGCTGAACGCTTTACGGCTGCGGCTTGGAGAGCGCAGCCGCAGAAATGTTGTGCCAGCCTTCGAACAACAGGCGCCGGAACCGGCCGAATGACCAACCTGCTGATCCTCATTCCCGTGGCGCTCGGTCTCGGTGCGATCGGGCTCGGCGCATTCATCTGGTCGCTGAAAAGCGGCCAGTTCGACGATCCGGACGGCGACGCCGCGCGCATCCTGCTGGACGACGACGACAGGCCGGGATCCTGACCCAAGACGCATTTCAGGGACGGTTCCCGCGAAACCGGGCCACTTGCCCGGCGGAACGGCAACCAAACTCTCCGCTTTTACGCGCGCGCCATTGACTTTGGCCATGGGCAAGGCATGAATCATCCCATGCAAGGAGGAACCTTCGGCCGGTGGTCTCCTGCGTTTTTTGCTCAAACCGGCCGAAACCGACAACGGGAGTCGTCTCATGAAAAAAATGTTGCTTGCCGCCGCCAGCGTTCTCGCGCTGACCGCCGGCGCCTCGGCCGAGGTGAAGATGGGTGTAATCCTCGGCTTTACCGGTCCGATCGAATCGCTGACGCCCGCGATGGGCGGATCGGCGGAAATGGCGATGAAGGAAGCCTCCGATTCCGGCAAGTTCCTCGGCGGCGAGACCATCACCTCGGTCCGCGCCGATTCCACCTGCGTTGACGCAGCCGCCGCAACGGCTGCCGCCGAGCGCCTGATCACCTCTGACAACGTCGTCTCGATCATGGGCGCCGACTGCTCGGGCGTCACCACGGCGATCGCCAACAACGTTGCCGTGCCGAACGGCGTCGTGATGATCTCGCCCTCGGCGACCTCGCCGGCGCTGACCACCATCGAGGACAAGGGCTTGTTCTTCCGCACCGCGCCGTCCGACGCCCGCCAGGGCGAAGTGCTCGCCGACGTGGTGATGGAGCGCGGTATCTCCTCGATCGCCATCACCTACACCAACAACGACTACGGCAAGGGCCTTTCGGACTCGTTCGCCGCCGCTTTCCAGGCGCGGGGCGGCAAGGTGACCATCACCGCAGCCCATGAGGACGGCAAGGGCGACTATGCCGCCGAAGTGGCCTCGCTCGCCGCGGCCGGCGGAGACGCTCTCGCGGTGCTCGGCTATGTCGACCAGGGTGGCCGCGGCATCATGCAGAACGCAATCGACACCGGCGCCTTCTCCAAGTTCGTCCTTGGCGACGGCATGATCGGCGATTCGCTGCTGACCGTCAGCGGCCTCGACGGCGCTTCGGTTGTCGGCACCGCGCCCGGCTCGACTTCGGAGAATGCCACGAAGTTCGACGAGATGGCGAAAGCGGCCGGCATCACCGAGACCACGCCCTATCGTCATGAATCCTATGACGCCGCGGCGTTGATGATCCTCGCCATGCAGAAGGCCGGCAAAGCCGACCGCTCGATGATCGCCGGCTCGATCATGGAACTCGCCAACGCACCGGGCGAAAAGATCGGCCCCGGAGAACTGGCAAAGGCTCTGGAACTGGTCGCTGCCGGCACGGACATCGACTACGACGGCGCAACCAATGTCGAGTTCACCGATGTTGGCGAAGCCAAGGGTTCCTACAAGGAACTCGAGGTGAAGGGCGGCAAGTGGGAGACCATCAAAGTTCGCTGAACCCTGCCCGCACGCTGTTTGCAGGCAAGCCCGGCGCCTCTGGCGCCGGGTTTCTTTTTTCCATGGCGCAGACAACAAGGCGGCTGCGCGGATTCGCCACAGCGCCCCATCGGTGTTCGACACAGTGTGAAACGCAGGCTTAACCGCGCCATGTCATCATTTCCCTGAAGAATGCAGGGAAATCAGCGCAATGATGTTCGATCCGACAGCGCTTTTCGATTACGTGATCTCCAAAATCTCCGGCGCCTACACGGACCGTACGGTGCTTGCTGGAGTGTTGTTCATCCTTGCGGTGCTGGCGGTGGATTTCATTCGCCGTCGCGGCGCGATGGGCTGGAGCCGCCGCAAGGTGGAGAGTTTCCTCGCCAGCCTGACGATCTTCCACCTGAATTTCCTCTTCGTGCCCTTCGTTTGGCTGGCGGCGCTATGGCTGCAGGCGGCCTATGAGGTGATCGGCCTGCCGCGCGGCGATCCGCAGTTCTGGCCGCAGATGCCCGGTTGGGTCACGGTGATCGCGGCCATCTTCTTCCACGATTTTGCCAATTACTGGAACCACCGGGCGATGCACCTGAAATGGCTGTGGCCGATCCACGCCATTCATCACTCTGATCCTGACGTGAATCTCGCCACCAGCTACCGCGTGCATTTCCTGGAATCGCTGGTGATGTGGGGCTCCTACACCATCCTGCTGTCGTGGATCGGGTTGCCGCCCGGTGCGCTCGGCTTTGCGGCCGTATTGATCGCGATCCACAACATCTATGTGCATGTCGATCTTGATTGGGATCACGGCCGGTTCAAGTACCTGCTCGCCTCGCCGCGCTTCCACCGCTGGCACCATGCCGACGTGCCGGCCGCCTATGGCAAGAACCTCGCCAATGTGTTTCCGTTCTTCGACGTGATCTTCGGGACGTACTATGTGCCGGGTCCCTGCGACAAGCCGCTCGGCGCGGACGGCATTCCGCAAAACGACGTGGCGCGGCTGATGCTTTGGCCGTTAATCGGCTGGGCGCAGTATCTTCGCCAGGATCTCGCCGAACTCTCGCAAAAACGCGACGAACACCGTCAGGTCTGAATCCGCTCTCCTGCGCAGGTGCGCAGAACGGGTGACAATCGTAAAACAGGCTTGACGCGCCCCGTCAGGCAGGTATTTTTTCCTGCAACATTTACAGTTGCAGGATGATCCCGATGCTTTCGCACGAGCGTGTCTGGCAGGCGATCGATGCCTTGGCGCAGCGCAATTCGCTTTCGGCTTCCGGTCTCGCCAAGCGCGCCGGCCTCGACCCGACGACCTTCAACAAGTCGAAGCGCTTCGCCAGCGACGGGCGCGCGCGCTGGCCATCGACGGAATCGCTGTCCAAGATCATGGCCGCGACCGGTTCGACGCTGGAGGAATTCATCGTCCTTGTGCGAGGCAGCGATGCTGTCCGCGCTAGCGGCGATATTCCGCTGATCGGCCTGGCGCAGGCGGGCGCAGGCGGCTTTTTCGATGACGCCGGCTTTCCGGCCGGCCAGGGCTGGGATGTCGTGGATTTCCCCGGAACGCCGATACCGGGCGCTTACGCGCTGGAAATCAGCGGAGATTCGATGCTGCCGCTCTATCGACACGGCGACATCATCATCGTGTCGCCCGGGGCCGCCGTGCGTCGCGGCGATCGTGTCGTGGTGAAGACGCGCGACGGTGAGGTGACGGCCAAGATCCTGCAGCGCCAGACGACGCGCCTGATCGAACTGCGATCGACCAATCCGGAGCATCCCAACCGCACGCTCGATCTGGCGCATGTGGAATGGATGGCCCGCATCCTTTGGGTCAGCCAGTAACTGCCTGTTGCGGCTGCCAGCCATGCGCCCATCGGGACAGATCGCCATCGGCCTTGCGGCCGGCGCGGTTGCGGTTGGCGCCCTTTGGTTCAGCATTGGCGAGCAAGAAACCGACCATCCCGCATCGCCCAGCGAACGGGCCGCTACCACACCGCAAGACGTCACGCCATCATCATCAGTCGAACAACCGCGGGCCCGCAACGCCGCACCCGGAATGGCCTTTCCGGGTGTTGCCGATGGACCTTTGGAGCGCATTGCACCGGTCGCTCCCGAACCGGCGGAACCGGAAAAAAACAGTACTGCCGCGCCCAGTGCCGCGAAGGCCGAGCGCCGCTACCGCACGCCATTGCACCGCGTCGTGGCGATGGCGGCCGGCGAAATCCGCGCAGGCGCCTACCTGATACGCCTCGACGGACTGCAAGTCACAAGCCCGGACGAAACCTGCGTCAACGCGTCGGGCGCATCCTGGCCCTGCGGGGCAGCGGCGCGCACCGCGTTTCGCGGTTATCTGAGGACACGCTCGATCAACTGCGCCGTGCCGCGCCCTGCCCCGCCAGAGCCGGTGGTGACCGATTGCACGCTGTCCGGTGACGATGTCGCACTGTGGCTTGCGCGAAACGGCTGGGCGCGCGCCGAGGCCGGCTCCGCCTACGTAGAGGCGGCTCAGCAGGCGGCGCAGCAGCGCCGCGGCCTGAGTTCCGACGGACGGTGAACCGGCAAGCCCGGCGTCAGGACAACGTGCCGGTCAAGGCCTTGCGGATCATCGCCACCGTGTTGGCGATGCCGTAGAGCGCGGCGAACGAACCGAAGCGCGGCCCGCGCTCCTGCCCGAGCAGGATCTGGTACAGCGCCTGGAACCATTCGACAGAGACCCCGGGACCACCATCCGGGCCGGTCTTCTTTTGATCCTGGTAACGCGGGATCGCGCGCGCCACGTCCAGCACGGCGTTCTGTATCGCTTCCCCGTTAGCGCCGGCGGGCAAGGCCTCAAGGCTTGCCGCCAATTGGTCCAGCGCGCCGCGCTCCACCTCGTCAGGCGCGCGGAACTGCTTCGCCGGTTTCACGAAATCGTCGAAATAGCGAATTGCCAGGCCGACGAGTTCATCCAGCTTCGGATGGTTCTGCGGCGTCGCGCCGGGAGAGTAACGCGAGATGAAGCCCCAGAGCACCTCCTTGTCATGGGCGTTGGAGGCGCTGACGAGGTTAAGCAGCATCGCGAACGGCACCGGCATGTCGGTTTGTGGTGGCCGGCCGTTGTGGATGTGCCAGACCGGGTTGATCAACCGGTCCTTCGCGTCCTGCCGTTCCCAGGCGCCAAGGAAGGTGAAGTACTCGTCGACGGCGCGCGGAATGACATCGAAGAACAGGCGCTTGGCCGTCTTCGGCTTCTGGAACATGTAGAGCGCGAGGCTTTCGGTCGGGGCATAGGCCAGCCATTCGTCGATGGTGAGCCCATTGCCCTTGGACTTGGAAATCTTCTCGCCCTTGTCGTCCAGAAACAGTTCGTAGATGAAGTGCTCCGGGGCGCGGCCGCCGAGGATCTCGCAGATGCGGTCATAGAGCGGCGCGTTCGGCCCGTGATCCTTGCCGAACATCTCGAAATCGACGCCGAGCGCCGCCCAGCGCATGCCGAAATCCGGCTTCCACTGCATCTTCACACGGCCGCCGGTGACCGGCAGGGTGGTTTCGGTCCCGTCCTCGTCATCGAAGGTGATCGTTCCTTCCTTGGCGTCGACATGCTTCATCGGCACATACAGCACGCGGCCGGATTTCGGCGAAATCGGCAGGAATGGCGAATAGGTGGCGCGGCGTTCCTCGCCAAGTGTCGGAAGCATCACCGCCATCAGGTCGTCGTAGCGCGCAACCGCATTGAGCAGCGCCGCGTCGAACCGGCCCGACTTGTAATACTCGGTTGCCGACGCGAACTCGTAATCGAAGCCGAACGTGTCGAGAAACCGGCGCAACATAGCATTGTTGTGGTGCCCGAAACTTTCATGGTTGCCGCCAAACGGATTCGGCACCGCCGTCAGCGGCATGTGCAGGAAAGGTTCGAGCTCGGCCCGATCCGGCACATTCTCCGGAATCTTGCGCATGCCGTCCATGTCATCGGAAAAGCAGAGCAGGCGCGTGGGGACGGCATCGCCGGTCAGCACGCGAAAGGCATGGCGCACCATCGTGGTGCGCGCCACCTCGCCAAACGTGCCGATATGCGGCAGGCCGGACGGTCCGTATCCGGTCTCGAACAGCACCGAAGCGGGAAAACCGGTCTTCTCGTAACGCTTGACGATCTTGCGCGCCTCCTCGAACGGCCACGCGCGGCTTTCTGCCGCCGCAATCCGCATTTCGGGTGACATTTCTTCTTGTGTCAGGGGCGCCATGGTCATGATGCGCAGTCGGTCCTTGGTGTTGCGGCAGAAATTCCGCCGCTGGTCGATTGAAACGGAGCGATAGTCGATCGCTTGCACAATGAGAAGCCGTCAGCGGCGCTTCCCCGGCCGGGCGTGTCGTTTGCGCCGCAGCCTTAAGCCTTGCGCCTGCGGCTTTCGCCCAATAGTTTGCCGCCAAATCGCAACGAGGCCGAACATGTCCGATATCTCCCCGCAGGATGCGCTTGTCTACATCATGGTCACGATGTCTGCGGCCGACCGCTCGATGAGCGACGCAGAACTGGCGACGATCGGCAACATCGTGTCAAACCTGCCGATCTTCGCCGGTTTCGACGAGGACAGCCTTGTCGATCTGGCGCAGGATTGTTCTGCATTGTTGCAGGAGGAGGATGGCCTCGACACCATCCTCGCCAAGGTGCATGCGGCCCTGCCCGATCGCCTCTACGACACCGCCTATGCGCTTGCCGTGGAAGTTGCGGCGGTCGATCTCGACGTGCAGCAGGAGGAACTGCGATTCCTCCAGATGTTGCGCGACGAACTCGATCTCGACAAACTGACGATCGCGGCAATCGAACGTTCGGCGCGGGCGCGTTACCGCGTCAAGTAGCCGCATCGGATAAAGCCTGTCTCACCGCCGCGTGATTTGAGTTGATGCGGTCGCGCTCGTAGGTTGGGGTGGGACGGGACGGTGAACATGCTCCAATCTGAAGCAGGCATCAGGCTTGCAGCGTTCGTATCGATCTTTGCAGCAATGGCGCTGCTGGAACTTGCGGCGCCGCGCCTGAATCGACGTGAAATGGCCGGCGCGGTCAAGGCTCGGCGCTGGTTCGTCAACCTTGCGATGGTGGTTTTGTCGTCGGTGGTGTTGCGCATCGTTTTTCCTGCCGCCGCCGTCGGTGCGGCGCTCTGGGCAGAGGCAAACGGGTACGGCTTTTTCCGCATGGCGTCCGTCGATCCGCTGGTTGCCGGTGTGATTGCCTTCGTGGCGCTCGATTTTGCCGTGTGGCTGGAACATGTTGCAAGCCACAAGATCCCGCTGTTGTGGCGCATCCACCGCATGCATCACTCCGATACGGGCTTCGACCTGACGACAGCACTGCGATTTCATCCGTTGGAAATCCTGCTGTCGATGATATGGAAAGCCGCGATCGTGGTGCTTCTCGGCGCGCCGGTGCTCTGCGTCCTGCTGTTCGAGATCGTGTTGAACGGCTGCGCCATGTTCAACCACGCCAATCTTCGCCTGCCCGGCGCGCTCGACCGGGCTCTGCGCCTGATCATCGTGACGCCGGACATGCACCGGGTGCACCATTCCAGCACGCCGGCGGAAACGGACAGCAATTACGGCTTCAACTTCTCCTTCTGGGATCGCCTCTTCGGCGTCTACACACCGCGCCCGGCGAAAGGACATGACGCCATGGAGATCGGGCTTCGCGAATACCGCGATGACGGTCCGACACATCTGGGCTGGGCGTTGCTGCTGCCGTTTCGGCGATAGCTTTTCGGACATTTCAAAAGAAGTCGATCGGGAAATACCGGCGGTACAGTTCTTCGAGTACGCCCTTGCGGTAGAGTTCGCGCAAGGCGTAGTCGGTTGCAGCACGAAGGTCATCGCTGTCCGGGGAGAACCCGATCGAAAGGCCGGAGCCGAGAAACTGCGGGGAAAAGTAGGCCTCACCCGCAAATGCGCAGCAGTTTGCCGAACGCTCACTTGAAAGATAGAATGAAAAGGTCAACCCGTCGCCAAATGCGAGTGCGACAGCGCCTGCGCCGAGACCGGCGTATACCGCCTCCAGATCCGCGAATTCAACCGCTACCGATTCAGGAAACCAGTCTTTGAGCATGGCCGCATGGGCAGTGCCGGCGACAACTCCAACCCTTCGATTGCGAAGTCCAGTATCGAAGTCGGATACGGGTTCGGCGTTCCTCAAGCGGATGAAGCGCGCCGGGAACACGAAATAGGCGCGGCCGAATTCAAGCGCCTTGCGGCTTTCTGCTGTCGCAGCAATGCCGGCAATCTCGGCATCGGCGCGCCCGGCAAGCACTTCGGCTTGCAGTTCTTCCCACAACACTGCCTGGATTTCGCAACGCCCCGAAATGGCCAGTTCATCGCAGATGGCGCGGGCAAGATCGACGTTGTAGCCCGAGAGGCGTCCTTGCGTGTCGACAAAGTTGAACGGCGGAAAAGTTGTGGTGGTAACGAAGCGGATCCTTCCGAGCGCCGCAGGGTCGGGCTTAGCCAATCGTTCGCGCGAATCGAACAGATCGGGCGACCCGGCAAGGGCCGCGTTAACAGTTGCGGGAGCAAACACCAATGCACAAACCGCAATCGCGCCTCGAAGCATTCGCCAAGTGGACACTGGATAGGGATTGCCGATCGCGTGCGTCATTCGTCGCGAAATCCGTCGAAGAGATGCAGGCTAGCGGCGTTGGAAAACTGCCGCTCGAAAACCTCGGGCGCAATGAAGGATTCGGAGAACCATGGATAGCGCTTGGAATCGAATGACTTGCGCAGCCAGTCAAGAGTGGCCACGACCCTCTCTGAAAGCAGAGCATTGCGATTGTAGGTCATCCAGATGCTTCGACTGAACCGGAAATCGGGACATACCGGGCGCACGCGCTTCGTGATGGCGCGAGCATAGGTCGGCAGAACACCAATGCCGGCGCCGCGGGAATTGGCATAGGCATGCGACGTGCTGGTGTTGGTGCGCACCGCCACAAAATCCTGCGGGACATTCGGGAACATCTCGTCAAGCATGCTGCTGTTGACCTGTCCGGACACCTGTTCGACGAAACGATAATTCAGAATTTCCGAAATGCTGCGCGGTTCGCCATAGACGCGGACATACTCTTCGGAGGCAAACAGCATCATGTGCAAGGTGCCAAGCTTGGTCACGACAAGATCGGGTGCGTTCGGATACTCGATCTGGACACCGACATCGACCTCCATGTTGAATACATCCGCCAGTCCCATGGCGCATCGCAGGTCGAGCGAAATATGCGGATGCGCCCGCTGGAAATCGATCATCCGCGGGATCAGCCAGAAGGTGCCGAGACCTTCGGTGACGCTCAGCGAAACGCTGCCGAGGATCTGGCGGTCGCGTCGGCGAAGCAGCCTTCCGACCGGCTTGGCCGCCTCGACCATCTCGGCAGAGGCCTTCAGCAGTTCGGCGCCGAACGGTGTGACCCGAATGCCGCCGTGGTCCCGGATCAGGATGGCGTGGCCGAACTGCTGCTCCAATTTCTCGATGCGACGGCGCAGCATGTTGACGGCGACGTCTAGGGTCTGCGCGGCTTTGCGAAAGCTGCCCGTCTCCACAACTGCAAGCAGCAACTTGAGGCCATTCCAGTCCAGATTGTCAAGAATGTCGTCGTAGTGTTCCATATTTGGAACACCCCGTTCCAATCCGTGCCGCAGACGAGTTCACCGATAGCGCCTAGACTGGAAGTTGTCAAAAGCAGTCTCTCTGGTGGGGATACTATGCAACGGAAAATGACAGGGCAAGGCTCCGTTCCGTCGCCGGGCGGCCGCGAACTCGACCGGATGGATTTTGAAAAGATCGGTCGAGGCATCAAGCTTTTCAGCCCGACTGACGCCGATATCCGCCGTCTCCTTGCGGAAGCGGCAAATGAAATTCCCGGACTGTCCAACCCGGACAAGGTGCTCGAAGTATTTCACTTCAATCCGGATACAGTTTTTGCGCTGGCTCGTGCGAACCCCGTGTCACCGAAGCTGGAGCGGCCGACTGGTTTTATCGCGCAGTTGCCCTTGACCGCAGACGGTCACGCCGCGCTGTTGTCCGGTGATCTGGATACCGCAAATCCCGACACCCGCCATATCGCACACCAGAACGAAACGGCCGCCGCAATTTACATCTGGTGCATTTTTGTCGACAGGCGCACGGCGGGCGGGATTTCGCTTGTCATGGAACGGTTGAGCTCGCGGAAAAACGCTGCCGCGACGCTTTACTGCCGCGCCGCTTCACAGAAGTCGCGCGACTTCTTCCTTACCCTCGGTTTCAGGGAGAGCGCCACGCCGGGCGCGGCAACCAATCCGGGGCTGATGGTTTATCCGCGCAATCCGGGCGGAGCAGAGCCGCAAACCGGCGTCGGCGCATCGGGAGAAGCCCGCAAGCCGGCGGTTCAGGTTGAGGTCTGCCGAACCCTTGACGACTTGCAACAGATCATTGCGATCCGGTCCGCGACCTATGTCGCCGAGCACGAATGCCCCTACAATGAGGAGTTCGACGGGAATGACCTTGTCGGCATGCATCTGATAGCGCGGTGCGACAGCACGCCGATCGGCTGCATCCGGCTGCGTTTCTTTGCCGGCTTCGCAAAAGTCGAACGACTTGCGGTGCTGAAGCATCACCGTTCGGCTACAATCGCAAATGCGCTGATCCGCAAGGCCATCGAGATTTGCAGTCGCAAGGGCTACACGCGCTTGTACGGGCAGTGCGAGCCGAAGGTTGCTCCGTTGTGGATTCGGTTCGGATTCAAACCGCGTACGAGCGATCCCACCTTCTCGTTTTCGGATCGTGATTACCTTGAGGGAGATCTTGTCCTTGATGCGCGCGTCGACGCCATCACCATCGACAGCGATCCGCTGACGATCATTCGGCCGGAAGGGGCCTGGGACGATCCGGGAGTTCTCGATCATTCCGCGCTACGCCGCCCATCGCCGCTTCACAACTGGGCGAAGAAGTTGCGCGACGCTGCCGAGGACGACTCCGAAGCAGACCGGCGCTCTGCCTGATCTGGCCTGGCGCGGTGACGGTCGCTGTCCGTCACCGGCGACGCAGCAGCTGCACCCGATCATGAGCGATCATCCCGATTCGCGCCGCAAAGCGGATCCTGCCTCCCGCATGCTTTACAGCGCTCGTCGGTTGCATGGAGACGACGCCCGTCAGCTGGCCTCCGACGGACTTGAAGTTTCAACACATGCCGAAGGACCGGACCTCCTGCGCATCGATGACTCGGTGCGATTTCTGCTGCGCTTCGGCCTATCCCCTGTAGTGCTTGGCGAGGCTACCGCCGCCGCCCGGCGCAATGGAAGCCTTGCGGCAGACGAGTTGATGGCTAAAGGCGCCATCACACCCGAACTGTATCATCGCGCGCTGGCGCTCGATCTCGGCCTGGCCTACGAACTGCCTCCCGATCCCGCATCCCTGAGGCCGTTGGCCGTCACGCCGTCGCAGATCATCGCGGGCGCGGGATTTGTCACAGTGCTTGGTTCCGACAACGAAAGTTGCCTCTATCTCGGGCTCAATCCGAGCCACGCCGAACGGCTTCGCGCCATCCTGAAAACCTCACCCAACCTGCTGAAAAGGCTGCGGCTTGCCGAGCCAAAGCAGTTGCGGCGCGTGGTTGCACGCAAAGTCGCCATTGCGCTCGCGCATCAGGTAAGCGACCAGTTGAGGCGCGATCGCCCGCAATTCTCCGCCCGGGTGGTTGCGACAGGGCTGCAAGGTTTCCTTGCGGCGCTTTTCCTCATGCTGGTCGTCTCGGCATTGCTGCTTCAGCCCGGCGCCGTTTCGTTGGCGATCCATGCCTTCCTGTCGCTGTTTTTTCTTTCCTGCGTGGCGCTGCGCGTCGGGGCGGCCTCCAGGCGCGTCGGGAAGAGTTCCAGCCAGCCGGTCGTTGGCGGGCCAGCGCCCTTCTACTCAGTCATCGTGCCGCTTCATGAGGAGGCGGAAGTAATTGCGGATCTCGTCGGCGCCTTGAAGGCAATCGACTGGCCCGCCTCACGCATCGAATTCCTCTTGATGTGCGAGGAAGACGACGCCGAAACATTTGAGGCGCTGAAGAATCAGCAACTCGACTTCCGGTTCGACATCATCCGTGTGCCCGTCATCGGGCCGCGCACCAAGCCGAAAGCCCTCATGTACGCGCTCGCCTTCGCTCGTGGCGAGTTCATCGTTGTGTACGATGCCGAAGACAGACCGCATCCCGGGCAACTCCGCGAGGCATGGTCCGTGTTTGCGCGCAACGGCGACGACCTGGCCTGCCTGCAAGCGCCATTGGAAATCGCCAATGGCGACGAAGGTCTTCTGCAGAAACTGTTCCAGTTCGAGTATGCTGCGCTGTTCCGCGGCTTGTTGCCCTGGCTGGCGGATGGCAGGCGCTATCTGCCGCTTGGCGGAACATCCAATCACTTCCGCCGCGCTCCCTTGATCCAGTGCGGTGGATGGGATCCGTGGAATGTCACGGAAGATGCCGATCTGGGCTTGCGTCTGGTGCGCGATGGCTATCGTGTAGCGACGATCGGCCTGCCAACGCTGGAGGATGCTCCACACACGCTGCGCATCTGGATGCGGCAACGCACCCGTTGGTACAAGGGCTGGCTGCAAACCTGGCTGGTGCACAGCCGGGCGCCGTTCGCGCTGGCGCGCGAAATGCCTCCCGTCGCATACGCGATCGTCCAGACGATCCTGATCGGTGTCTTCGTCTCCGCATTGCTGCATCCTGTCATGTTGCTGGCTCTCGCCACGCTCTGGTTTCGCTCGCATGGCGGCGACCCATTGGCGCTGATCCTGTTTTCGATCGATCTCGCCAACATCATCCTGAGCTACATGGCCTTCGGCTGGCTTGCCTGGACCTCAAGCCGGCCCAGGCGCACGTCCGGCGACGCCATCGCGCTGCTGGCGATCCCCGCCTATTGGATGCTGATGTCCTTTGCGGCCTGGCGCGCGCTGTTCCAGCTTTGGCGCAAACCTTTCCTGTGGGAAAAGACGCCGCATCGCCGTCACTACCGTGGGCCGGGTACGGTTTAGGGCGTCGCTCGACCAAATCGAAACGTATGGACGCCAGGATCCTGCATCCCGGCGAGGGGCGGTACGCGGCGCAGCAGCCGCCAGTGTTTGACGATGATCGCAAGTCCAAAGAGGCTGGTGGTCCTTTGCTTCCGACATTGCCCAAGGACCTGTAGCAACAGGAAGCAAATGTCGGAATCGGATCACTAGAGCGCTGTTCGATCAAACTGGAGCGGTTTGGTGGCAGGGATTTTTCGTTTCGGCAAGGAGAACACCGCAGCCTGATACGCGTATCGCACGATGATTTCGACGCGGCCGAAGCGGAAAAGACCGCCGAGCCGGACAGGCGAGAATTTTGTTTCAATTGGCAGACTGCAATCGTTTGGACTTGGTCTCGTCCGCCCTGGACATCGTCGCGAATCGCTAACGGTGCTCGCACCGCGTCGCGTTCCGCTCCTTGCCAGGACGCGCGATACCGGCGTCCAAACGATTCAACTTGATCGAACGACGCTCTAGCCGCGAAAGTGTTTCGAGAGCTTGAGGCCCTGCGCCTGATAGGTCGATCCGGCTCCGGCGCCATACAGCACCTTCGGGCGCGCCGTCATTTCCTCATAGACGAGGCGGCCGACCGTCTGGCCGTGCTCAAGGATGAAAGGCACATCGCGGCTGCGCACTTCCAGCACCGCCCGGCTGCCATGGCCCCCGGCCTCCTCGTGCCCGAACCCCGGATCGAAGAAGCCGGCATAATGGACGCGAAACTCGCCGACCAGCGGGTCGAAAGGCGTCATTTCGGCAGCATGGCCGGGCGGCACATGCACCGCCTCGCGCGAAACCAGGATGTAGAATTCGTCGGGATCGAGGATCAACGCGCCCTCGGCGAGCGGATATACCGGTTCCCAGTAATCGTCGATCGCCAAAGCGCCGCGGCGGTCGACATCGATCAGCGCGGTATGGCGCTTGCCGCGCCAGCCGACCGGCTTGCCGAGCGCCGCAAGATCGATGGAGACTGCGATGCCGCCGCCGGAAATGTCGGGGTCGCGCCCTGCAACCAGCCCGGCGCTGCGATGCAGTTCGCGCAACGCCTCGGCAGAGAGCGCACTGCTCCCGCGCCTGAAGCGGATCTGCGACAGGCGCGAACCGGTGCGCACGATCACTGGAAAGGTGCGAGGGCTGATTTCCAGATAGAGCGGACCGCGATACCCGGCAGGCGCCTTGTCGAATTCCTGCGCGTGATCGACGATGACGCGCGTGAAGATGTCGATGCGACCTGTCGAACTCTTCGGATTCGCGGCGGCTGCGAGATCGACCGGCAAGGCCAGCGATTCAAGCAACGGCACGACATAGACGCAGCCGGTTTCCAGCACCGCGCCCTGTGACAGGTCGATCTGGTGCAGGGAAAGCCTGTCGAGTTTCTCGCGCACGGTCTCTCGCCCCGGCAGGAAGCTGGCGCGCACCCGCCATGCCGTCTCGCCAAGGCGAAGGTCGAGGCTTGCGGGCTGGATCTGGTCGCCGTCGAGCGCGCGTGCGGCAACGATGGCGCCCTGCGCATGGAGTTCCGCGATCCGCCAGTCGGGCAGGATGCCCTGTCTTTCTTCGCTCACGTCGCCAATCCCGATTTTGCGGGTGTTAACACGGCCGGCGATTGACGCAATATCGGCGATCGGCTAGAGGCCGGTTATCCCGTGGTGATTTGGCCGGTCGGCTTGCAGCCACGTAAAACAAGTCGCTAAAGGACCGTGTGGAACCGGCTTTGCGACTTCGCAATGCCGGTTTTTGTGTTTTGGAGAGCGCGATGAACGAAGTGTCCCGCAACTGGCGCAGCGCCACGCAGTTGATCCATGGCGGCGTCAACCGCTCGGCTTTCGGCGAGACATCCGAGGCCCTGTTCCTCACACAGGGGTTCGTCTACGACAGCGCGGAAGCGGCCGAAGCTCGGTTCAAGGGCGACGAGCCCGGCTTTATCTATTCGAGATACGCCAATCCGACCGTCGACATGTTCGAAAAGCGCATGTGTGCGCTGGAAGGCGCCGAAGAGGCCCGCGCCACGGCTTCCGGCATGGCGGCCGTGTCCGCCGCACTTCTTTGCCAGTTGCAGGCCGGAGACCATGTGGTTGCGGCGCGGGCCCTGTTCGGTTCCTGCCGCTACATCGTCGAAAAGCTTCTGCCGCGCTATGGCGTTCAGTCCACGCTCGTCGACGGCGCCGATCCGCGCGCTTGGGAACAGGCGGTCCGGCCGAACACCAAGGTCTTCTTCTTCGAAAGCCCGACCAATCCGACGCTCGAGGTGATCGACATCGCCCACGTTGTCGCGCTGGCGAAGAGCATCGGCGCAAAGACCGTCATCGACAATGTGTTCGCCACGCCGCTGTTCCAGAAACCGCTGTCGCTGGGTTGCGACATCGTCGTGTATTCGGCGACGAAACATATCGACGGGCAAGGGCGCTGCCTCGGCGGCATCATCCTCTCCGACAAGGAATGGATCGACAGGAACCTGCACGACTATTTCCGTCACACCGGCCCGTCGCTCAGCCCTTTCAACGCCTGGACGCTGCTGAAGGGGCTGGAGACGCTACCGCTGCGCGTACGCCAGCAGACGCAGAGCGCGGCGCGGATCGCAGAATTCCTTGCCGGACATTCCGCCATATCGCGCGTCATCCATCCCGGCCGGGCCGACCATCCACAGGCCGATGTCATCGCCCGCCAGATGACGGGCGGGTCGACCCTGATCTGCTTCGACGTCAAGGGCGACAAGGCGGCGGCATTTGCCCTCTCGAATGCGCTGCGCCTGGTGCTGATGTCCAACAACCTCGGCGATGCGAAGAGCCTGATCACCCATCCGGCGACAACTACGCACAAGAACCTTGACGAGGGGTCGCGGCAGGCGCTCGGAATTCGCGGCGGCACGCTCAGGCTGTCAGTCGGCCTTGAGGATGTCGACGACCTGATCGAGGATCTCGACGCCGCGCTCGGCGCAGCAGCGCGTCACGGCTGACGGAATTCGCGCGACGCAAAGACGATGCGGGATGCGGCGGTGTACAGCGTGACCGCCGCAAAGACGTAAGCGAGAACCGGAAACCAGTCCGGAAACAGGCAAGCGGCAATGAAGACCGCCAATGTCTCGGTCGCTTCCGCCAGGCCGGTGGTGAAATACAGCGACTTCTCGCCTCGCGCCCGCGACGCGATCCCGCGCTTTTGCGCCATCACCGCATAGGCGAGGAAACTCGCCCCGTTGACATAAAAGGCGAACAGAAGCACGGCGCCGGCCACGCCGTTCGCCTGAGGATCGGCCAAGACAAAGCCGAGCGGAATTGCGCCATAGAAGGCAAAATCGAGCACGATGTCGAGAAAGCCGCCAAAGTCGGTCGCGGCGCGCAATCGCGCCACCACGCCGTCGAGCCCGTCGCACATGCGGCTGGCCGCGATGAGCGCAATCGCAAGCCAATACCATTCGCCGGCAACCGCAGCGCCTGCAAGCAGGCCGAGCGCGAGGCCGGCCCAGGTCACCGCATCGGCTGCGACGCCCGCCGCCGCCAACCTCTCGCCAATCCGCACCAGCAGCGGATCGATCAGTTTTCGCCCGGCGCCATCGAGCATCTGCGTAGGTCTCCTGCATTTCGTGACCGTTGTTTGACGCGCCAGACCCGGCTTTGCAACGCCAACGGCGCGCTGGAACATTCACAACACGCGGCGCTCCGTGTTACTGCATGTCCCGAACGGGAGCTTCGGCAAGGCATGTACAGGCTAACCACAGAGGGGATCGAGGTCTCGGTTCGGCCGGCCTTCATGGAGGAGCGGTCCGAGCCAGACGAGAACCGGTATTTCTGGGCCTACACCATCGTCATCGTCAATCATTCCGCCCATACGGTGCAACTGCAATCGCGATACTGGCGCATCGTGGATGCGCGCGGCCAAGTGGAGGAGGTCGCAGGCCCCGGCGTGGTCGGCGAACAACCGATCCTGAACCCCGGCGACAGCTACCAATACACGAGCGGATGTCCGCTGACGACGCCGTCCGGCACCATGGAGGGGCACTACGTCATGGCCAGCGAGACCGGCAACGTGTTCAAGGCGCAAATACCCGCTTTCTCGCTTGATCTTCCGCAGGTGCGGAGAACGCTGAATTGAACAGCGCGCTGGACCCGCGCCCGATCGCCCTGGTTACAGGCATCCTGCTGGCGACGCTCGGCGCCGCCATGATCGTCCCGGCGCTGATCGATGCTTCGGTGGGGAACGCCGACTGGCAGGTGTTCGCAGGCGCCTCGGCGGTCACGATGCTGGTCGGGTTCTCGCTTTATGCCGCGACACGCGACACGACGCGCTCGCTTTCCACCCGGCAGGCGTTGCTTATGACGGCGGTCGCGTGGATCGCCCTCGTCGCCTTCGGCGCGCTCCCCTTCCTGTGGTCGGGGACCGTGCCGACCTACACCGACGCATTCTTCGAATCGATGTCCGGCCTTACCACGACCGGCGCAACAGTGATCGTCGGACTCGATACTTCCCCGCCCGGCATCCTTTTGTGGCGCGGCATCCTGCAATGGCTCGGCGGGCTCGGCATCATCGTCATGGCGGTTGCCGTGCTGCCAATGCTGCAGATCGGCGGCATGCAGCTGTTCAAGGCGGAAGCCTTCGACACGGCCGAGAAGATCCTGCCGCGGGCGACGCAGATTTCCGGTTCGATGACCCTGATCTTCGTCGTGCTGACACTGGTCTGCGCGCTGCTCTACATGGCTGCCGGCATGACAGCGACGGATGCCGCCGTGCACGCGATGACGACGGTTGCAACCGGCGGGTTCTCCACCAAGGATGCCTCGATCGGACACTATGCAAGTGCGACAGTCGACTGGATCGCCGTGACCTTCATGGTGATCGGCTCGATCCCGTTCCTGATCTATGTGCAGATGTTGCAGGGGCGACCCGTGGCGGTGTTCCGCGACCAGCAGGTCCGGGGGTTTGCCCTGGCCCTTGCGACAGCGATCGGCATTGGTTGGCTGATCGCCCATGAAAGCGGCAATCATGTCGGTTTGGAGGGATTGCGCTATTCGGCCTTCAATGTCGTCTCGATCATGACCGGCACCGGCTATGCCTCAACCGATTACGGTCTTTGGGGCAGTCATGCAGTGGCGTTCTTCTTCCTGATCATGTTCATTGGCGGCTGTGCCGGCTCCACCTCCTGCGGTGTGAAGATTTTCCGGTTCCAGGTGCTTCTTGCCGAGATCGGCCAACAGATGAAGGAATTCATCTACCCGAACGGGGTCTTCGTAAAGCGTTACAACGGTCGCATCCTTAGCGACTCGGTGTCGTCTGCGGTGGTCAGCTTCATCTTCCTCTATTTCATTTCCTTCATCCTGCTGGCGACAGCGCTCGGCATGACGGGGCTCGATTTCCTGACCGCAATTTCCGGCGCCGGTTCGGCGATATCGAATGTCGGGCCGGGACTTGGCGAAATCATCGGCCCGGCCGGCAACTACAAGAGCTTGAACGACACGGCCAAGTGGACACCTCGAAAAACCTCCCCATCGGAGCCGTTTCGTGATTCAGTACTGAGGT
>CALMYO010000012.1 GCA_937873685.1 uncultured Paracoccaceae bacterium | reverse complement strand
CGCCTTCGTCGCCGGGCTGATCGTCGGCAACTCCACGCTGCGCAGCCGCGTCATCCCGGTCATCGAGCCGATCCAGAGCGTATTGCTCGTTGCCTTCTTCCTGTCGATCGGGCTGCTGATCGACTTGCGCTTCATCGCCGACAACATCGGCGTCGTGCTGGGCGCAACGGTGGCGGTGATCGTCGCCAAGACGGCGCTTAACATTGCGCTGTTGCGGTTCACCGGTTCACGCCATCCGACCGCGCTGGTCGCCGGCTTGTCGATGGCGCAGATCGGCGAGTTTTCGTTTGTCCTTGCCGCCGCCGGGTTGGCGGCGGGGACCATCGATGGCGACATCTACCGGCTGGCGATCGCAGTCACCGCCGCAACCTTGTTGTTCTCGCCGGCCTGGATGGCGCTGATGCACCGCGTCGACGAGTTCGCGCATGAGGGCTACACCACCTATCGCGAAGCGCTGGCGGAGGCCTATCACGACCACTGGGAAAATGTGCTGCGTGGCGGCGAGGCTGTGGGCGGGGCGTGGCACTGGGCGCATGTGCGCTACCGTGCCGGCCGCATGACCTTGCGCCGTCGCAAGGCGAAAACGGCGCATCGCAAGGCGGCAAGGGAAATGGTGAATGGGAGGAAAGAAGCGAATAGGGAGTAGGGAATAGGGAGTAGCAAGAAGGGATTTGGCCGGCGGAAATCAGATTGAAAGGCGTACTCAATACGAAGTTGTATATTCTATTTTATGAAATGCATATTTACTCCATGATTTGATTAGACATAATAATTCTCCCTACTCCCTACTCCCTACTCCCTACTCCCTATTCCCTATTCAGATCCTCCCCAACAATTCCGGCGTCGGCCAGGCATCGGCCGGCATGCCGAGCTTGCCTTGCATGTCGCGCACAGCGTTGCGTGTGCCCTCGCCGAGGATGCCATCGATCTCGCCGACATCGTAGCCGAGCGCCCGCAATTTGGTCTGCAACTGCTTCATCTGCTCGCCATCGAGGCCGGGATCGGGATTGCGCGGATCGAAGGGAGGCGCGCCGGCCAACTTCGTGGCAAAGTAGGACGCCGTCAGGATGTAGGTCATCGACTGGTTCCATTGAAGGAAGATGTCGAAGTTCTCGTAGGTGAGAAATGCCGGGCCGTTGCGCCCGACGGGAATGGCCAGTGCGGCCGGCGTGTCAGGGCCGGCGGCCGAGGCGCGCTTCGGCGCGACGCCAAGCGCAGCCCATTCGGCCAGCGAGCGCTTGTTGGTGCGCACCGCCAGCGACCAATCCATGTCGGCCGGCACGACCGCCTCCTCCATCCAGGGCTGGTTGGCCTTCCAGCCGAGCGCATGCAGGAAATTGCCTGCGGTGAGAATGGCGTCAGGGGCCGATGCCTTCATGTCGACCTTGCCGTCGCCGTCGCCGTCGAGGCCAAGACGCAGGTAGTCGGCCGGCAGCACCTGCACCTGGCCGATCTCGCCTGCCCAGGCGCCGGTGACCGTGGCCGGTACGATGCCGCGGTCGATCAGTTCCAGCAGCGCCAGCAGTTGCGGCCGGAACAGTTCGGGCCTGCGGCAATCATGCGCCAGCGTGGCCAGCGCGTTCAGCGTGACGAAATCGCCCTGGTAACCGCCGAAATCAGTCTCCAGTCCCCAGAAGGCCGCAATGACCGCCGGGTCGACGCCGAAGCGCGACTGCATCTGCGCCATCGCTGCGGATTGTTCGGCCATTTTCGCATTCCCGGTATCGAGCCGGTTCTGTGAAATCAGGCGCTTGGAAAAGGAGATGAAATCGAGCGTGAACACCGATTTCTTGCGATCCCGTTCGATCACCTTCGGGTCGACCTGCGCGGTCGCGAGCGCGGAGAGCCCCTTGTCGCCGACGCCGGCGGCGCGCGCTTCATCGGTAACGGCGGATTTCCAGGTTCCGAAGTCGCCGCCACATTCGGCCGCATGCGTGGGCGCGGCCGCCGCGATCAAGGCAAGGCCAAGAAGCGGCGCAAGGGTTCCGTTTGGTCGCTGCATGGTCGGTTCCGCGTTGGATTGGAAGGGGCTGACAAGAAACATGGATCAGCGCGCGGCTTTCCTCAACCAGGCCGCCCATTCCTGCTTCGTGCCGGCAAAGGCGTTGATGTCGGCGTCGCCCTTGATCCCGGGCACCTGACCTGTCGCCGTGTATTGCCAGAAATGCCACTCGCGGCCGGGATAGATGTCTGACGGGTGCTCGGCAGTGGCGCGCAGCCAGAACATCTCGTCGGGAAAATGTCCCGCGAGGTTCTCGCGGTGGAAATCGACCGTGGTGTAGATGATCGGGCGCTTGCCATAATGGCGCTGCACCATGCCAAGCCAGATCTTCATCTCGCGGCGCACCGTCTCTGCCGGCGGGCGGAGCTTGCAGGTCGGCGACTTATGGTTCCATTCCATGTCGAGTACCGGCGGCAGGGCGCCGGATTCGCGCGGGACATTGCGGATGAACCAGTCCGCCTGTTCGCTGGCCGGACGGCAGAAGTAAAAGAAGTGATACGCCCCGCGCGGCACGCCGGCCGCACGCGCGCCGCGCCAGTGCTCGGCAAACCGGTCGTCAACGCGGTCGCCGCCCTCGGTCGCCTTGATGAAGGCGAAAGAGACGCCGTGGGCGCGCGCCGTCGCCCAGTCGACCGAGGTCTGGTACTTGCTGACGTCGATGCCGTGCACGGCGTGCCGGCCGGGGTGGCGGCGCCCGAAGTCGACGGGGTCGCGATCGCTGAAACGCGCGGCGTAAATCTGGGGCGCCGGTGAAATCGACGCCGATTGCAGCGCGTCGTAGCTGGCGCCGGTGCAGGCGCTGGCGAGCGCGGCACAAGAAAGGGCCAGGATGGTGGCGCGAAGGCGCATGCTTCCCCCTCGGTTGCGAATCATCACGCGCAGGATCCCCGCCCGCTGTATACGCACGGTTAACGTTTCGTGATCGCCATGCGGCGGGAATGTGACGATTTGGTGATCGTGCCCGACTGCACTGCCTGCATCGGTTGTTTGCTCCCGGTTTGTTGACGAAGTTCGAAGCTTGGGCAAGAACTACCACCGACGATGCGGAAAGGCGCGTTGACTGTACCCCCACCCCTGACCCCTCCCCTCAAGGGGGAGGGGAACGCATGTGGCAACGACTCGCCGTTCGCCGCGGAGTCAGGTTCGAGAATGGTCTGTGCGGGCGCAGCGCGGGCGTCCACCTCCCCCTTGAGGGGAGGGGTCAGGGGTGGGGGTAAATCCCAGACGACTGCATCGACGGCGAGGAGGGACAAGTGGCTGTGCTGCGGAAAATCGTGAAATGGCTGGCGGCAGCGCTGGTGGTCCTGATTGCGGCGGCCGGGTTCTGGCTGTGGTTTGCGCCGCCGGAACTGATCCGCGTCGGGGCAGGCTATACCGCAAAGATCGTGTGCTCCAACGTCTTTCTTGCCGGGCGCGATGCGGCGGAAGTGCAGGCGGTCGATGTGCAGGCGCCCGGTCATCCGCTGCTGAAGCTGATCAATGTGGCTATCGACCACGAGGCCGGCGTGGTGCGCGCCCACCTGCTCGGCTATGCGGGCGAGGGCGTTGCGGTTTACCGGCCCGGCACGGGCTGCGCCTCCGCCCCGGATGGCGATGTGGAAAAGGCCAAGGCCTTTTCCTTCGATCCCGGCGATGAGCGCGACCCGGATGACTCGGCCCTTTGGCCGGCGGGCGAACGCGTCGATCCCTCGCAAGACCCTGAACTGGCAAAGATTCTGGAAGACACGGATCTGACCGGCCCCGGCATGCGGGCGGTCGTGGTCGTCCACAACGGTCGCATTATCGGCGAGCGCTACGGCCACGGTTTCGACCCCGGCACGCCGCTGCTCGGCTGGTCGATGACCAAGACGGTGACTGCCGCGCTGCTTGGCACGCTGATCGCCGATGGCAAGCTGGCGCTTTCCGATACACAACTGCTTCCCGCTTGGGACGGGGTGAACAAGGACATTGCGCTCGCCGACATGCTCGGCATGGCGAGCGGGCTCGCCTGGAACGAGGGCTATGGCTCGGTTTCGGATGTCACGCGCATGCTTTACCTCGAGCCGGACATGGCTGGTTTTGCGCAGACGCATCAGGTGGAGACGGCGATATCCCACACCTTCAACTATTCGTCCGGCACGTCGGTGCTGCTGTCACGCCTGTGGCAGGACCGGGTCGGGGACGACGCCTTGCGCTATCCGCATGACCGGCTGTTCCAGCCGCTCGGCATGGCGAGCGCGACGCTGGAGGCCGATGCGCGCGGCGCCTTCGTCGGCTCGTCCTATCTCTACGCCACAGCCCGCGACTGGGCGCGGTTCGGCCAGTTCCTGATCCAGGACGGCATGTGGAACGGCAGGCGCCTGCTGCCGGAAGGCTTCGTCGCACTGATGAGCGAGGCGCATCCGGCCTCGAACGGTCAATACAGCCGTGCCCATACCTGGTTGCGCGCGCCGAATGAATACGGAGCAGCGGAAACGCAACTGCCGGCGGGAAGCTTCTGGCTTTCCGGCCATGACGGCCAGTCTGTCGCGGTGATCCCGGCCAAGAACCTCGTCATCGTGCGGCTTGGGCTTACCCCCTCCCGGCTCGGCTACAGGGCGGGAAGGTTGGCGATGGCGGTGATGGGGGTGGTGGGGAATAGCGAGTAGAGAGTAGAGAGTAGAGAGTAAGAAATATAGATCACGAAAAATGTTGGGTCATCCAGAATACATACTGCGCGGAAAATAGTAATTACATCTTTTAATTGGGGATTATATGAAGTTTCAGTCAATACTCGCTACTCGCTACTCGCGACTCGCTACTCGCTCACCCCGGCCGCAACCCCGTCTCCACCAGCATGCCGCGGCGCTTGGCTTCGTAGTAGTAGC
Source organism: uncultured Paracoccaceae bacterium (assembly GCA_937873685.1). GTDB lineage: Bacteria > Pseudomonadota > Alphaproteobacteria > Rhizobiales > Rhizobiaceae > CALMYO01. Next base: position 11,923 of record CALMYO010000012.1, on the reverse strand, counting down.
CGGCGGCATAGAGACGCACGGCGCGGTCATGGCTGCCATCGGCGAGGAGCCAGGCGCCGCGCAGGTATTTGACCGCGTAACGCAGGTTGGTCTCGGCGTCGAACAGGCCTGACGCCGGGCCGCGATAGCCCATGCCGCGCGCTGTCGCCGGCTTGATCTGCATCAGTCCGTAATGCCCGCGGTTGTAGGCGCGGGGATTGTAGGTGCTCTCGCGCTTCACCACTCGATGCACGAGGGCTTCCGGCACGTCGTAGACGCGGGCGTAATGGGCGATGAGGTGATCGTAGGGCGAGCGCGTACCGACCACTGGAGACGCGGCCGATCCGGCGGCGGGAGGGGCGTAGGCGGCGGGCTCGGCCAATGGAGTGCCGTCGTCGACAACGGCAACCGGTCCTTCGACTTCCGGCGCGGCCACCGATTCCACCGCTGCGGGTGCAAGCGCGGCGGTTGGCCGCGAAGTGGAGCAGCCGCCCATCGCGATTGCCAGTGCAACAAGGAGGAACGGTGCGCTGCGAACGCCCGTCTTGCGGCCCGATTTGCTCGAACTGTTCGCTCGCCGTGCCATATGATTAGCCCGTAATGCCGCCAAAGGTCGTCCGGGCATGTTGCCATTGATGTGTTTAATGCCGATAAACGCAAGTCCTTCTCCCGGGGCCGGAGGAGCGGAGCATCCGGATTCTTTCCGGTTTCGGTCAAAAGGAGGGTCTATCGTCATGAAACGTTTGTTTGCGGCAGCAGCGGCCACGCTGATCTGCACTTCTGCCCTTGCGCAGAACTGGTCTGCCGGGGAAGGAGGCACCGCGCGCATTCCGGCTGCCATTTCCGGAACGGCTGTCGCAGGCGGGCAAATGCAATGTGCCGGCGGCGCATGGTTTCTTCGCCTCGATTCTTTCGCCGCATCGATGGAAGGGGTGGTTCCAGCCGCGCTTGTCATTGACGGTTCCGTGTTTCCCACTGTCGCCAACAGCGTGGCCGGCGGCATCGCGGTTCCCGGCGACGCGATAGAAGCGCTTAAAGCCGGCAACAAGATGATCGTGACGCTTGGAACCGGCGCCGACAAGCTGGAGGCGTCCTTTGCCCTGCGCGGATCGCGCAAGGCGCTTGAGGCAGCGCAGGCTTCCTGTGGTCCTGCGCTCGCGGCAGGCCAGCCGGCGGAAACGAAGCCGGTGGCGACGCCGACCGAAACGGCTGCGGCCAAACCGGCCGAAGCGGCCACTGCGGCCGGGCCGGCGCAGGAGAACACTGTCACCCAAGGCGAGTACGCGATGACGGCGCCTGCAAGCATCAAGGCTGGCGCGGGCCTTGAGGTCAAGTACACCGCGCCCGACATCAAGGATGCCCGCTGGATCGGCTTTGCGCGCCCCGGAGATCGCGATGACGCGTTCATGTTCGGGGCAAGCAGCTATGTCATCCGCAATCGTCCGTTGATGCTTACCGCGCCTTCGCAGGCGGGCGACTACGAATTGCGCTTCGTCCACCAGAAGGAAAAGAAGATCCTGGCGTCGATGCCGATCACCGTCACCCCTGCCGATCCAGCTTCGCTGGATGCGCCGCAAATGGTGGTTGGCGGCCAGACCTTCGATGTTTCTGTTACGGGCCCTGACGGCGAGAACAATTTCGTTGCGGTGGTGAACGCTACGGACAATGCGCAGGCGCGTCATGTCTGGCTGGTGGAAAACCTGCGCAAGAACCCGGTGAAGGTGCGCGCTCCCTCCAAGGCGGGAACCTACGAGTTGCGGTATGTGCTGGCCGGCGGCGAGAAGATCGTTGCGGCAAGCCAGACGATCACGGTCAGCGAACCGACGCCCGTGGTCGTGCCGGCATTGGAGGCCAAGGCCGGCGAACCCTTCGCCGTTGCGCTTGACGATGCAATCGTGCGCGCCAATGGCGACTATCTCCACATCGCCAAGGCCGACGCTACGGCAGACGACAAGACGGGCGGCGACATCTATGTGCCTTTTTCGGGCGAGGCGAAGTTCAAGGCGGCGCCTGAGGCGGGCGATTGGGAACTGCGTTACGTTTCGCCGATCATTGGCGGTTGGGCCATCCGCGGACGCGCGCCACTGACGGTGAAATGACGCGGTGGCCGGGCAGGTCACGCCTGCCCGGTTGCCGCCAGCATCTCGCCGAACCACGCGACCGACGGGTCGAAATGCTTGCCGCCGGCGATGCGCTCCAGTTCGATGGCGCGCAGCCGCCCGCCATTGCCCTCGTCATGGCCGATGACACCGGCGACGCCGTTCAGCGCGCTTTCGACCGCAAGGTCGGTCATCGACTGGATCAGGCGCAAATCATCGCCATTGGCGGCGGCGGAGCGGGCGTAATAGCCGGATTTCTGCACCAGCGTCCGCTCGGCGCCGATCGCGCCGGCGATCTGCCTGGAAAACCAGTCGCCCACGTTGATCGAATCGAGCTTCACATGGCCGAAGGCGTCGCGCTTGATCTCCTGGCCGGCGGCCTCGCGCTCGGCAACGATGGTGTCGATGGCCGCGCCTTCCGAGACAAACAGCGTGGCGTGGCCGTGATCGCGCATGATTTTCGACAGGCGCGCGACCTCGCGGTCGCGGTCGAAATGCACTTCCGGCACATAAACGCCATCGATCAATTTCAGCGTGCGGCTCATCATGAAGCCTTCCGGAAACTCCTGGCCGGCAAGCAGGCGGTTATAGGCGCGCGCGGTCGCCGCCGTCAGCCAGCCGGAATGGCGGCCCATCACCTCGTGGATCACCAGCGTGTTCTTCGCCGCAGTCTGCTCATTGGATACATGGTCGAAGAAACGCGCGCCGGCTTCCGCCGCCGTCCAGGCGCCGAGCGACTGGCGCACCGGCACGATGTCGTTGTCGACCGTCTTCGGCAGCCCGGTAACCGTGAGATCGTGGCCGTTCGCCTTGAGCCATGCAGCGAGGTCGGCGGCGGCCGTGTTGGTGTCGTCGCCACCGATGGTGTGCAGGATCGTCACGCCGTCCTTCTCAAGCTGGTGCGCGGCGACCGCCAGCGGCTCCTCGTTTTCCTTCACGAAGCCGCGCTTGACGCAATCGGCCTTGTTGGTGAACTTCACCCGGCTGTTGCCGATCGGCGAGCCGCCGTAGCGGTGCAGCAGGGGAGCTCCGGCGCGCATCTGCGGCGTGATTTCGATCACGTCGCCGGTCAGCAGGCCCTGGTAACCGGAGCGATAGGCGATGAGGTCGATGTCCGGCGCAACGTCGCTGTAGCGCTCGATCAATCCGCCGACGGCGGATGAAAGGCATGGCGCGAGACCGCCAGCTGTGAGCAGGGCGACCTTGTGGCGACGAGGGGAGGGCATGGGATTTCTCCGAACGATGCGATTTTCGTTCTTTTTTAATCGATTTAGCGGCGTCGTGCCAGCGAAATTCCACTCAAGGCAAGGCGACTCTACAAGTCCGAAAAAATCAGAGCTAATACTGGACTACAATTTCATAGAGGGGCGAATTGTAAGTAAATAATATTTCTGCCCCATCTCACAACTTCTGCGGCGACGGCCCTCAACTTGATCGGCAGGCGTGGGATCGCTCTCCCGGCCACCCGGCAGGCGCTGCAACGCCTGCAAACCGCCAGCAACTTGTCCATAAAATCGAAACCAAGTGCCTCGAACCCGAACGCGCTGCTTCCAGTATTAATCATATTTTAGCCGGCCGGTTTGCAATGTAGCTCAAAGTTTTCAGCAAGGGCCGTTGCAGATGATTCCGCTCAAATTCCGCTACGGCATGCTTGGCGTCCTCTTCGGCTCCTGCTTTCCGGTCTTCAGCTTGCTCTATGACCTGCAAGTCCTGCATCCGGGCGCTGATTTGGTCACGGTCCTGGAATCGAACCCGCTTTACTATGTGATCCTTTTGACGCCTTTCGTGCTCGGCACGTCCTTCTATTTCATGGGCCGAAGCGAGCATGCCGTGCGTGCGGAGCTGGCGCGGCGGGTTGCAGCCGAAAAGATGCTGACCCGCAACGCCTATTGCGATGCGCTGACCGGTTTGCGCAATCGTCACGCCCTTATCAGCGACCTCGGCGTGCTGGTCTCCCAGTATGCCGCGCATCGCCGCCGCTGCCTGTTCCTGGTCGATCTCGACAAGTTCAAGTTCATCAACGACACGCTCGGACACGGGGTCGGTGACGAGTTGCTGGTGGAAATGGCCAATATCCTGCAAAGCACCGGCGTGGGTGCGCGAACCGTCTACCGGCTCGGTGGCGACGAATTCGTCGTGCTCTGGCAGGATGGTGGCAGCGGAGCGGAAATCGATGCGCGCGCCGAGGCGTTGACCAAACGTCTCGGGGAAGTCGTCAAACTCAAATCGACCAATGTGGTTACCGGCGGCAGCATCGGCATTGCATGGATCGAAGCCAACGACACGTCTGTCAGTGAAATCCTGTCGCGCGCCGATCTGGCGCTTTACGCCGCGAAATCGCTGCCCGGAAATGTATACGTTCACTATGACGCGGCGATGGCGCAAGTTGCCAACGAGCGCATGCGCATGGAAAGCGAGATCCGCGGTGCGCTGGCGCAAAACCAGCTCCGGCTCGCCTTTCAGCCGATCGTCGGCCTCGGATCAATGAAACTGCGCGCCTTCGAGGCGCTGCTGCGCTGGGAGCACCCCACACGTGGTGAAATCTCCCCGACGGACTTCATTCCGATCGCGGAGGCCTCCGGCCTGATCCTGCCGATCGGACAATGGGTCATTTGCCAGGCCTGCCTGCATGCTGCGTCATGGCCGGCGCCGATTGGCGTCGCCGTCAACGTCTCGGCCGAGCAGTTCAAGGAGCGTGGATTTGCAGAGCATGTCATCGCCTGCCTGCATGAAAGCGGGCTCGCGCCTGGCCGGTTGACACTCGAAATCACCGAGGCAGTTTTCCTGTCCGACATCGACATGGTGCGCGGGTTGCTGGTCGAACTGCGCCAGCACGGCGTCCGCATCGCGCTCGACGATTTCGGCACCGGTTTCTCCAGCATCAACCATCTTCGGAACCTGCCGCTCGACCAGTTGAAGATCGATCGCTCGTTCACCACCAACATGATGGAGAATTCGCGTGAAGCCGAGCTTGTGCGCACGGTCGTGCGCCTCGGCCAGGCCTTCGGGATCACCACGACGCTGGAAGGGGTGGAATCACCTGAACAGATTTCATTCGTCCAGGATGCCGGCATCAGCGAATTGCAGGGCTTCTGCATCGGCAAACCGGTCGAGGCCGGCGAAGTAGCCGCCGTGATCGCGCAGATCGCCGCCACTGCGGAACCGGACGTGCGCGCCGTGGCGTGACGCCTCGGCGGAAATCGGCCGCTGATCCTGGCTTTCAGCAGCCTGTTGCGAACAGGGGAACAGTTGTCGATCGTTCATGCTGCCTGCGCGGTGAGCCGCATGCCGAGCGCTTTCAGCACGCTGATGAAGGTTGAGAGTTTCGGGTCGCATTCCGCAGTCAAAGCCTTGTACAGGGCCTCGCGGGTAATTCCTGCCTCCCGCGCGAGTTGCGACATGCCCTTGGCGCGTGCGACAGCGCCAAGCGCATGGGTAATTACGGCTGGTTCCCCATCCTCGAACGCAGCCTCCAGATAGGCTGCTTTTGCGGCCGGATCGCCCAGAAACTCCGCAGTGTCATATGGGGTGGTCTCAAGCGCCATCGCTTAGCATCCTTGTGCGGACCGGTTCAGATCGTTCGTCACCGCCCAAATCCCCCCGCCGTCGGCGTGGTCACGATCACCGCCTCGCCTTCCTCCAGCACCGTCTGGTCGCAGGCTTTCAGCGTCTCGATCGTTCCGTCGAGGCGGCGCACTTCGGTGCGGCCAACCTCGCCGTCGCCGCCGCCGTCGAGCCCACGCGGCGGGGCGCCGCGATGCGAGGAGAGGATGGCGCAATCCATCTTTTCGAGAAACCGGATGGTGCGACGCGTGCCGTCGCCGGCGTTCCATTTGCCCTTGCCACCCGAGTTCTCGCGAATCCGGAAATCCTCCAGCAGCACCGGAAACCGCATCTCGAGGATCTCGGGGTCGGTGAGGCGCGAATTGGTCATGTGGGTGTGGACGCCCGACGTGCCTTCGAATCCAGTGCCGTTGTTGAAACGCCCGGCCGGCGAGCCGGAGCAGATCGTCTCGTAATACTGCACCCGGTCGTTGCCGAAGGTGAGGTTGTTCATGGTGCCCTGCGCGTTCGCCAGTGCCCCGAGCGCCCCGAACAGGCAGTTGGTGACGTGTTGCGAGGTCTCCACATTGCCGGCGACCACTGCGGCGGGATACGCCGGTTTCAGCATGCAGCCGTCCGGCACGACGATCTCGATCGGCCGCAGGCACCCGGCGTTCATCGGGATGTTGCCCTCCACCATGACGCGGAAGACATAGAGCACGGCGGCGCGGGTCACCGGTTCGGGAGCGTTGAAATTGTTCTTCTGGACCTTCGAGGTGCCGGTGAAATCCACCTTCGCCTTGCGCGCCTTGCGGTCGACGGTGATCTTCACAAGGATGGTCTGGCCCGTGTCGGTCGGGTATTCGTACGCCGCCTCGTCGGGCAGGCGGTCGAGCACGCGGCGCACGCTTTCGGCCGCATTGTCCTGCACATGGCCCATGTAGGCCTGCACAACCGGCAGCGAGAAATGGGCGACCATCTTTCGCAATTCGGCCACGCCCTTTTCGTTTGCGGCGATCTGCGCCTTCAGGTCGGCGACGTTCTGGTGCACGTTGCGCACCGGCCACGGGTGGTCGGTCAGCAGGTGGACCAGTTCGGACTCGCGGAAACGGCCCTGGTCGACCAGCTTGAAATTGTCGATCAGCACGCCTTCCTCGTCGACGGTGGTCGCCAGCGGCGTCATCGATCCGGGCGCCGTGCCGCCGACATCGGCGTGATGGCCGCGCGACGCGACCCAGAAGAGGATGGGCGGGAGGCCTTTCTCCCCCCTTGCGGGGGAGAATGGAGCCTCGTCTCCAAACACCGGCGTCACCACCGTGATGTCCGGCAAATGCGTTCCGCCATTGTACGGCGCGTTCAGCGCAAAGACGTCACCGGGCTTCACCTGGCCCTCATTGAGGCGGATGATCGTCTCCACCGAGCGGTCCATGGAGCCGAGATGCACCGGCATGTGCGGGGCGTTGGCGACCAGCCGCCCTTGCGCATCGAACACGGCGCAGGAGAAATCCAGCCGTTCCTTGATGTTGACCGAATAGGCGGTGTTCTGCAGCGTCACGCCCATCTGTTCGGCAATCGACATGAACAGGTTGTTGAACACCTCCAGCATCACCGGATCGGCGGGTTTGGCCCCGATGGCGGCGCCCGACCGGCGCGCTTCGACGCGACGCATGACAACCGCGTCGCCAGCGGTGATTTCCGCGCGCCAGCCCGGTTCGACCACGATGGCCTGGTGCGGCTCGATGATCAGCGCCGGGCCGGCGATGTGCGCGCCGGGGCTGAGCGCCTCGCGGCGGTGGATCGCCGCATCGCGCCAGCCGCCGCCGGTGAACAGCGGGCGGGTGTCGCCGGTCTTGGCGTCGTGGGGGTGCGTTTCGACGGTTTGAGCATCGGCGCCGTCATCGCGGTCGTCCATCCCTTCCACCGCGATCGCTTCGATCACGATCGGCTTGTCGTCGTAGACGAAGCCGAACTGCGCCTTGTGCGCCGCTTCGAAATCGGCGCGCGCGGCGGCAAAATCGCGGTCGGAGAACGGCACCGGGAGTGCAGTATCCGTGCCGGCGTAGCGCAGATGCAGCACCGGCCGCCATGACACGGCCTCGTCGGGAACGCCCTGGCTTGCCAGTTCGGCGAAGACGGCCTGCGACAACTGGCTGATCATCATGTCGACGGCGATCTGGGATTCATCGCCAAGCGGTTTCACCAGCGCATGGCTGCGCGTGGCGAAGATGCGCGAGCGGCCGATGCCCCAGGCCGAGAGCAGGCCGGACATCGGATGGATCAGCACCGCGCTCATGCCGAGCGCATCGGCCACCAGGCAGGCATGTTGACCGCCGGCGCCACCGAAGCAGTTCAGCAGATAGCCGGTCACGTCGTAGCCGCGCTGCACCGAGATCTTCTTGATGGCGTTGGCCATGTTCTCGACGGCGACGGTGATGAACCCCTCCGCGACCTCCTCGGCCGACTTGCCGTCGCCGACCTTTTCGGCAAACGCCGCGAAGCGGCGGGCGACCTCGCCGGCATCCAGCGGCTGATCGCGGCCGGGACCGAAGATCGCCGGGAAGAATTCGGGGCGGATCTTGCCAAGCATCACGTTGGCGTCGGTCACGGTCAGCGGCCCGCCGCGGCGATAGGCGGCCGGGCCGGGATTGGCGCCGGCGCTGTCGGGACCCGCGGAAAACCGGCCGGATTCGTAATGCAGGATCGATCCGCCGCCGGCGGCAACCGTGTGGATGCGCATCATCGGCGCGCGAATGCGCACGCCGGCGACTTCCGTGTCGAAGGCGCGCTCGTACTCGCCGTCATAGTGGGCGACGTCGGTCGAGGTGCCGCCCATGTCAAAGCCGATGACGCGCTCGAAGCCCTCGGCGCGCGCCGTCTCCACCATGCCGACGACGCCGCCGGCCGGGCCGGACAGGATCGCGTCCTTGCCCTGGAACAGTTCGGCGGCGGTGAGGCCGCCCGACGACATCATGAACATCAGGCGGGGTTGAGCGACGCCTTCACCCTCCCCCTTGTGGGGAGGGTCGGCGCGTAGCGCCGGGGTGGGGGTGGAATCTTCGTTCGCCGCCTTCGGCGGCTGACCCCCACCCGGACCTTCGGTCCGACCTCCCCACAAGGGGGAGGTAGGGGAGCAACCCAGTTCCCCCGCCACCTGCTCGACATAGCGGCGCAGGATCGGCGACAAATAAGCGTCGACAACCGTGGTGTCGCCGCGCCCGACCAGCTTGACCAGCGGCGAGACCTCGTGGCTGACGGACACCTGGCCAAAGCCGGTGTTGCGGGCGAGCGAGGCGATCAGCCGCTCGTGGATGGGAAACGCCCAGGCGTGCATCAGCACGATGGCGACGGAATCGATGCCGTCGGCTTTCGCCTGCTGCAGCAACGGCCGCAGCGCATCGATATCGGGCACGCGTTCGATGTGACCGTCGGCGCGCACGCGCTCGTCCACCTCGATGACGCGCTCATAAAGCTGTTCGGGCAGGATGATCTGCTTGGCGAAGATGTCGGGCCGCGCCTGGTAGGCGATGCGCAGCGCATCGCGAAAACCTTTGGTAATACAGAGCAGCGTGCGGTCGCCCTTGCGCTCCAGCAGCGCGTTGGTGGCGACCGTGGTGCCCATCTTCACCGCGCCGATGCGATGCGCCGGCACCGGCTCCCCGGGGGCCGCGCCCAGCAGTTCGCGAATGCCCTGCACGGCGGCGTCGCGATAGGCTTCGGGATTTTCGCTCAGCAGCTTGACGGGATGCAGCCGCCCGTCAGGTGCGCGGCCGATGATATCGGTGAACGTGCCGCCGCGATCGATCCAGAAATCCCAAACGCCTGTCATGATGCCCTCCGTGCCTGACGCCTTTTGGGCAGTTTCGCGAGAACTGGCAAGCGGCAGGGCGTCTGCCGCAGGTGCGTCGCAACAATCCCGTAGGCGCGAGAATTCATGCTGCATTGCACAATGCGGCCACAATGCCGCCCCATATCCGGCGCGCCCGAAGCGGGCGAAACGGTCCAGACAAGAGGAATTCCAACCATGCGCAAGGCATTGTTGTTCACGGTTTCCGCGTTGGCGCTGATGGCGCTGGCGGGTTGCGGCGAGGAGAAGAAGCAGGAAGGGCAGGCGACCGGAAACGCGCCGGCGAGCCAGACGACGGAAGCGCCGAAGCCGGCCGACAAGGCGGGCGAAGCCGCCAAGGCGGCGGGCGAAGCGGTCGAGAAGGCCGGGGAAGCCGTCGAGAAAGCCGGCGAGGCCGCAAAGGCCGCCGGAGAAGCCGCGGTCGAGAAGGCGGGCGAAGCCGCCACCGCGGTGAAGGATGCCGCAGGTGAAGCAGTCGAAAAGGCAGGCGAAGCGGCGAAGGAAGCCGGCGAAGCGGTGAAAGACGCCGGCGCGGCGGCTGTGGAGAAAGCCACGGAAGCTGTCGATGCGGCGAAGGACGCCGCCGGCAAAGCGATGGATCAGGCAACTGGCAATGCTGCGCCTGCCACCGAGGCGACGCCTGCGGCGACGACGACGCCTGCGGCTGAGACGCCGTCGGCCACGACCGCAGCCCCGACAACGGAAGCGCCGAAACCCGCGCCGGCAACGGAAACGGCGAAGCCGGCGGAAACCGCGCCGGCTGCTGCTCCCGCAGCCACTGAAGCCACAAAGCCTGCCGGCGAAGTGCAGAAAGCTGTCGAAGGCGCCATCGAAGCCGGCGAGAAGGCCGTCGAGGGCGGCATGAAGGCGGTTGAGCAGGGCGCAGACGCCGTCAGCAAGGCGGTAGAGGGCGCAACCCAGCAGCCGGCCGCCGGGGCGACCGGTTCTGGAACCTCAACCACCGGGACGTCGCAGTAGATGCGACCCGGCGAGGCGCACTCGCGCCTCGCCATGGCATGACGCCAAAAGGCGAATGATTATTCGGGCGCGTCGGCCAAAGTTGGCGCGCCCGGTCCGGTCCAAGTGGACCCGACGCCCGGCGCTGGCGCGATCCGTGGTCCTACTGCCCCTTGGCCAGCCGCTCGAAGCGCAGTCCCTTGGCGGTGCGCGGCGCGAAACCCTTCCACTGCGTGTGTTCCGGCTTAGGCTTGCCCGCCTCGTCCAGCGCGACGACGCCATCGTTGGCGTTCGCGACGAGGTCCAGATACGGCTTCTTTGCCTCGTCTCCCAAGACATATGCGCCGAGGAAGGCGGTCGCGAAATGCTGCGCGATGTTGTTCATGCGCACATTGTCCCAGACCGGATCGGCATAGTGGTCGTACGGCAGGAAATCGAGCGCCGGCGATGGTTTCCACGATTCTGCCGGGGGCGGCATCGGGGCGCCGGCGTTGTGGTTGGCGTTGTCGAAGGTGAGCAGGTAGCGTTCGACGCCGGTCGCCTCCGTGAACATCTTGCGGGTCCCGTTCTCGTAGCCCGAGACATCGTCGACGCTTCCCGCAACGAACAGCGTCGGTATCTTCATGTCCTTCAGGGTATCGGCGTTCCAGAATTCGAGATTGCGGCCCCAGGGCGCAAAGGCGATCACTGCCTTGATGCGGGGATCGAAGCGCTTCAACAGGCTTTCGCTACCGGCCTTGTGGATGGCAAGCGTGCCCGCCGGTGCGCCCCATGAATAGCCGATGCCGGTATCGGTGACGCCGCCGCCGGCGGTGATCACCGCGCCGTAGCCGCCCATCGAATAGCCGACCAGGCCGGTCCTTCCGGCATCGACCATCCCGGCAAGCGGGCTTGCGCCATCGGCGGAAAGCCTCGCCATCTCGTTCAGCACGAACAACTGGTCCAGCGGCCGGTTCACCAGCGTCGAGCCGAACGCGGTCTTGTCGTCGTAGGTGGAATCCTTGTGATCGATCGAGGCGACCACGTATCCCTTCGAGGCGAGGTTCTCGGCGAGGGGACTCAGCAGGAAACGGTTGCCGGGGTAGCCGTGCGAGATGATGACCAAGGGGAAGGGAGCGCCTTGTTTATCGGGTGAGGCGTCGCGCATGGCGCGACCTTGCAACGAGACCTTCGTTGCGCCGTCGCGCAGCAGCACATCATTGTACTCCGTCGACCCGGTCGCGCCTGCGGCGGCGGGGTACCAGACCTCGACAGTGAGCGGCCGGTCGTAGCGCGGAAGTTCCTTGCCTTCCGAAACGTTGAGGATGTCGACCTGACCGGGGCAGACCATCTACACGGGGCGCACGCCGATCTGGTGCGGGCCGAAAGCCGCCAGTTCCGGCGCGTCGGGGCGTATCGTGTCGATGCGGTTTTCGGCCATGGCCGGCGTCAATAGCATCAGCAGCGTGGCGAGGGCAGGGGCGGTGCGGCGCATGAGGTCTCCTCCGGGGCTTGCGATGGA
>CALMYO010000011.1 GCA_937873685.1 uncultured Paracoccaceae bacterium | reverse complement strand
TGGTGATTGCCGGCAGGAACTTCGGGTGGAAGATGATCTTCTTCACATGGGTCTGCGAATTGGTGATGACGCTGGCGCGCCCCACTTCCGAACCGGTTCCGGCCGTGGTCGGCACGGCGACGATCGGCGCGATGCCTTGCGTCGAAGCCCGTGTCCACCAGTCGCCGACATCCTCGAAATCCCATACCGGGCGCGTCTGGCCGACCATGAAGGCGACCGCCTTGCCGAGATCGAGCCCCGAACCGCCCCCGAAGGCGACGACGCCGTCATGGCCGCCATCGCGGAACGCCTTGACGCCGGCGTCGAGATTCTTCTCGTTCGGGTTCGGATCGACATCGGCGAACAGCGCGCGACCGAGACCGCCGGCATCGAGAATGTCGAGCGCGTTTTGCGTGATCGCCATCGAGGCCAGGCCCCGGTCGGTGATCAGCAGCGGGCGTCTCATGCCGGCCGCCTTGCAGTGATCTGCAAGTTCGCGGATGCGGCCGGGACCGAACTTGATGGCGGTGGGATAGGACCAGTTGGCTGTGGGGATCATGGACGCATCTTTCTGAGGTGATAGCTCTTCGGCCGGGTGAGATTGTGGAAGCCGATCTCAGACAAGGCGCCGCCGCGGCCGGTTGCCTTGCAGCCGGTCCAGCACAGGGCGGGGTCGAGGTAATCGGCGCGGTTCATCCCGCCCGTGCCGGTTTCGATCTCGCGCCCGAGGCGGGCCGCGCGTTCGGCATCCTTCGTCCACAACGAGGCGGTGAGGCCGAACTGGCAATCGTTCATCAGCGCCAGCGCCTCGGCGTCGTCCTTGACCGGCATGATGCCGACGACGGGGCCAAAGCTCTCGTCGCGCATGACGCGCATCTGGTGGTTCACGTCGACGAGCACCTGCGGCATCAGGTAGGTGCCGCCATCGTCCTGCGGGAAATCCGACGGCTTGACCAGCGCGCGGGCGCCGGCGCGCAGCGCCTCGTCGGTCTGCGCCCGCACTTCGGCTGCAAAGCGCTTGTTGGCCATCGGCCCAAGCGTCGTTTCCGCGTGAAGCGGGTTGCCGAGCTTAAGGTTGTTCGCCCAGGCGACAGCCTTTTCGACGAATTCGTCGAACAGCGGGCGAGCGACATAGATGCGCTCGATGCCGCAGCAGCACTGGCCGGAATTGTACATCGCGCCGTCCATCAGCACGTCGACCGCCCAGTCGACATCGGCGTCGTCCATGACGTAGCCGGGGTCCTTGCCGCCGAGTTCCAGCCCGAGGCCGGTGAAGGTGCCGGCGGCCGCGCGCTCGATCGCCTGCCCGCCACCGACGGAGCCGGTGAAGTTGATAAAGTTGAAACTGCCGGCGGCAATCAGGGCCTCCGTAGCCGCATGGTCGAGAAACAGGTTGATGAACACGTCCTTCGGCATGCCGGCCTCGGTGAAGGCGCGCACCATGCGCTCGCCGACCAGAAGCGTCTGGGTTGCGTGCTTGATGACGACCGCGTTGCCGGCGATCAGCGCCGGGACGATGGTGTTGATCGCGGTCAGGTACGGGTAATTCCACGGCGCGATGACGAAGACGACGCCATGCGGTTCGCGCTCGATGCGGCGTTCGAAGGCGTCGCTGTCCTCGGCGACGATCGGCGACAGGGCGCGGGCGGCGATGCCGGCCATGTAGTTCGCGCGCTCGTTGACGCCGCCGAACTCACCGCCGAAGCGGACGGGCCGACCCATCATCCAGGCCAGTTCATGCACCACCTCGTCCTTCATGTCGTTGAGGCGGGCGATGCCGGCGTGCACCATCGCGATGCGCTCTTCCAGCGGGCGGCGCGCCCAGTCCTTCTGGGCGGCGCGGGCGCGGGCTATCGCGGTCGCAGCGGCCTCGACGGTCATGACGGGACGTTCGACATAGACCGAGCCGTCGACGGGGGAGATGCATTTCAGGGTGGCGGTCATGGGGCGGGTTCCCTTTCAGCAGACAAGTACGCGGACGTGGCCGGCGGCAGCGTAGGTGCGAATCCCGCTGTCTCGGGTAACGATGGTCATGTCATGTTCGCGCGCGGTGGCGATCAGGATACGGTCGTGCGGGTCGTTGTGAATCGGCGGGGGCAGGAAAGAAGAAGAAACTAGTATACCGGGGGACATCGGCGCCAAGTCCACTCCATCCGTCGACATGAAATCACTGAACCACCGCATCGGCGGTTTTGTCAGAGGCAACCGGTTATTTGACACGAGAATCCCGACTTCCCATGCAGATACCGGAGAGACAAACAAGGACTGCCCAGCATTGCGGGCAAGCTCGATTACCTCCGTCGCCTTTGAGTCTATTTGCGCATCGGCCGCAATCCAGATCAATGCGCAAGTGTCGAGAAGCAGGCGCTCAGTCATTGTCGTAGATCCGCCACCAATCCGGTTCCGATGGCGCAGTCAGATCGACATCCGGAAGCAGCGTTACGGTACCCTTCATGCAGCCAAACAACGGGTGTCGCTTGGTCTTTTCGGCGACTTCAGTTTGCGGCACAGTTTCTCCGGCAGGATGAGGCTGTCCCGTGTTGGATGTGCCCGACGCCAAAATTTCAGCCGTTATCACGACCGGAGGTGTTTCGGCACCGTTACGTTTGCGCGCGCGGCGAAACACCAGCTTTTGTCCGGCGGTATCAACGTTCTCGGTTTGAAAGCCTGCAGCGAGCCATTCCTTGGTCATGACATTGTTTGACGGACTATTGCTCCACCATGCGGGATACTGCTTCGACGGCGGCAGCTTGTCGCCAATGATCGCCTCGATCTCGTGGAATTTCATCGGAACTTGATCAAGATTCTGTGCGAGCAGGAATTCCTTCAACGGTGCGTACTTGCCCAATTGAACCTCCATCGGATGCGCCGGCATGAACGCCAGCGCTTGTCCCTTAGCTCCCGATAAACATGATGTCAACACAGTAAACTAAGTAGCTTACTACGCCCGCTCGAACCCTCGCGCAATCTCCCAGTCGGTCACCCTGCGGTCATATTCGAACTGCTCCCATTCCGCCGCGTGGCAGTAATGGTCGATCACCTCGTCGCCGAAGGCGGCGCGCAGCATCGACGAGCCGCGCGCGGCCTCTGTCGCGGCGCGAAGCGTCTTCGGGATGTGGCGGATGTTTTCCGCGCCGTAGGCGTCGCCGCTGAAGGCCGGCTCAAGTTCGTAGCCGCCCTCGATGCCGGCAAGGCCAGCCGCCAGCAGCGCGGCAAAGGCGACATAGGGGTTCAGGTCGGCGCCGCCGATGCGGCATTCGACGCGCACGCCCTTGGTGCCTTCGCCGACGATGCGGTAGCCGGCGGTGCGGTTGTCCGGGCTCCAGACCGCCTTGGTCGGCGCAAAGGTGCCGGCCATGAAGCGCTTGTAGGAATTGATGTAAGGCGCAAGGAACAGCGTGATCTCGCTGGAATGGGTGAGAAGCCCCGCGAGATACTGGCGCATCACCGGCGACATGGTGTGTGGCGCCGACGCATCGTGGAACAGCGACGTCTTGCCGTCGGCGCTCCACAGCGACTGGTGCACATGCGACGACGAGCCGGCGGCGGCATAATCCCACTTGGCCATGAAGGTGATGGCCTTGCCTTTCGACCAGGCGATCTCCTTGCAGGCATTCTTGATGATGACGTGGTTGTCGGCCATGGTCAGCGCATCGGCATAGCGCACATTGACCTCTTCCTGTCCGGCCGAAGCCTCGCCCTTGGTGTTTTCCACCGGCACGCCGGCGCCGACGAGGCCGTTGCGGATCGCCCGCATCACGTCCTCTTCCTTGGTGGTCTGGAAGATGTGGTAATCCTCATTGTAGCCGCCGGCGAGCTGCATGCCGCGGTAACCGGCCTGGCGCACCGCGTCGTAGGTCTCGTCGAACAGGAAGAATTCCAGTTCGCTCGCCATGTAGGCCATCATGCCCTTGTCGGCGAGACGGCGGATCTGGCGCTTGAGGATAGCGCGGGGCGAATGCGGCACTTCATGTTCGCCGTGATGGTCAAGCAGGTCGGCAAGAACCATGGCCGTTCCTTCAAGCCAGGGCACGCGGCGCAGCGTGGCGAGATCGGGCTTGACCGTATAGTCGCCGTAACCCGCCGCCCAGCTGGTCGACTTGTAGCCCGGAACCGTCTCCATCTCCATGTCGGTGGCGACAAGGTAGTTGCAGCAATGGGTTTCCTCATGTGCGGAAGCGAGGAAGTGGCGGGCGTGGAACCGTTTGCCCATCAGCCGGCCCTGCATGTCGATGGCGCAGACCAGCACGGTGTCGATGACGCCGCTGCGGACGTCGTCCTCAAGGGATTCCATGGTCAACATTCAACGATCTCCCGCGTATGGTTGCATGGGCGCAGGTAGCGCGCGACATGGCTTGATTGATATGGTAATTTCATGGGCATGAAGGCGATCAGTCCAACCGCGACATTTGGCGATGACTTGTACGAGCGCGACCACGCCGAATGGCTGGAGGTGCAAGCCGCGGCCTTGCGACAGGGGCGCTTCGACCGCCTCGACGTAGGCAACCTGCTTGAGGAGATCGAGGATTTGGGCAGCAGCCTCAGGCGCGAGGTCGAATCGAGGCTGGAAACGCTGATTGAGCATCTCGTCAAGCTTTCGGTTTCACGCAAGCCGGAACCTCGGGCAGGCTGGCGCGCCACGGTGCGCGAACAACGGCGCCAATTGGCCAGACTTTTTCGCGACAGCCCGAGCCTGCGTCGGCACGCAGTGGCAGTGTTTCCAGTTTCGCTTGCAGAAGGATGCAGCGAGGCGAGAAGCGCCCTCGCCGACCACGAGCCGGAGAACGCGCAGAACCATGAAGCGGCGATACGGGCATTTTCCGATCTCGTTTCGATCGAACAGGTGCTTGACGACAAAGCTTTTCTCGAACTGAAGCAAAGCGCTTCCCGCAATGCCTGACCGGATCGGCGCTCCCCGGTCATCCGGGAAGCGCCGCTTTCGACATCAGGCGATCAACCGTTCGCGTAAGGGAAGCCGGCCTTGTTGATGACGGCGTTGTAGTCCTTGAAGATCTGCACCACCTTGGCCTTGAGCTCGCTTTCGGCAGCGATCTCGTCCCAGAACTTCAGCGCTGCGGCTTCGACCTGTGCCCATTCTGCGGCCGGAACCGTGGTCAATTCCAGCTTGTCGCCGGTTGCGCGCAGCTTCGCCTCGCCGCCCCAGTACCACTGGTTGCGGAAGGTGTGGCTTGCTTCCATGCACGACATGTACAGCTGCTTCAGGTGTTCCGGCAGGTCCGCCCACTTCTTCTCGTTGGCGAACCAAGAGCCGATCCAGGCGCCGGAGATGTTGTTGGTTGTGAAGTAGTTCGTGACGTTGGCCCAGCCGACGGTGTAGTCCTCGGTGATGCCGGACCAGCTCATGCCGTCGAGTTCGCCGGTCTGCACCGCCACTTCCGCGTCCTCGTAAGGGATGGAGACCGGAACGACGCCGAACTGCGTCAGGAAGCGTCCCGCCGTCGGGAAGGTGTAGAGCCGCAGGCCCTGCAGGTCGGCGAGGCTGCGGATCGGGTTCTTGGTGTTGAAGTGGCAGGGATCCTGCCCAGCCGCCGAAAGCCAGACCACGCCGCCGGCCTTGGCGTAGGCGTCGCGCCAGATTTCGGACAGGCCGTATTGCTGGAACAGCACCGGCACGTCGAGGATCGAACGCGTGGCGAACGGGAAGTAACCGCCGAACACCGCGACTTCCACCGGCGCGGCCATCGAATCGTCATCGGAATGGACGGCGTCGATGGTGCCGGCCTGCAGCGCGCGGAACAGTTCGCCTGTCGGCACGATCTGGTCGGCGAAGAACAGTTCGATCTCCATTTCACCATTCGCCGCCTTGTTGAAGGCGTCCACGAAAGGCTGGGTGACGAATTGGCGGAGCGGGGCGCCGGCATAGGTCTGCATGCGCCACTTGATCGGCGCCTGGGCGCGCACGACCGCCGGGGCGGCGAGCGTTGCTGCGCCGGCAAGGCCGGCTGACTTAAGGAAATTGCGTCTGTTGGTCATTTGCTGTGCTCCTTCTTCTGCCTCATTCACCTCGTTGCCCGCATCACCCCTGCAGCTTGCCCTGGAATTGCGCGGGAAGCCAAAGGGCGATCTGCGGGAAGATCATCACCAGCGCGAGCGCCAGGATCATCACGATAACAAACGGAAACACCGATGCGTAGATGTCGCGCAGCCGGATTTCCGGCGGCGCCATCGCCCGCATCAGGAACAGGTTGTAGCCGAAGGGCGGCGTCATGTAGGCGATCTGGCAGGTGATCGTGTAGAGCACGCCGTACCAGACGAGATCGAAGCCGAGCGCCTTGACCAGCGGCACGTAGAGCGGTGCAACGATCACAAGCATGGCGGTGTCGTCGAGGAACGTGCCCATCAGGATGAAGGAGAGCTGCATCAGGATCAGCACCTCCCACGGGCCGAGACCGAGCTTTTCAAGGAAGAAGCCTTCGATCGCCTTCACCGCACCGAGACCGTCGAACACGGCGCCGAAGGCGAGCGCGGCCAGGATGATCCACATGAACATGCAGGTGATGCCAAGCGTCTTGCGCAGTGTGTTTTCCCACACCTGCGCGGTCAGGCGTCCTTTCACCGCGGCGGCAACGGTGGCGGCCAGCGCGCCGACGGCTGAGCTTTCGACAAGGCTGGTGACGCCCATCAGGAACAACCCGGTCATCGAGGCGAAGATCGCCAGCGGCAGGATGCCGGCGCGCAACAGGCGCAGCTTGTGGCGCATCGGAATGGCGCGTTCCGCCGCCGGCAGCACCGGGCCGAGTTCCGGCTGGATGCGGCAGCGCACGACGATGTAGACGATGAACATCACCGCCATCATCAACCCCGGAATCGCGCCGGCAAGCCAAAGCTGGCTGACCGGCTGGCGGGCGATCATGCCGTAGAGCACCAGCACGACGGAGGGCGGGATCAGGATGCCGAGCGACGATCCGGCCTGGATGACGCCGGTGACCATGATCTTGTCGTAGCCGCGACGGAGCAGTTCGGGCAGCGCGATGGTGGCGCCGATCGCCATGCCGGCAACCGAAAGGCCGTTCATCGCCGAGATGATGACCATCAGCACGATGGTGCCGATGGCGAGACCGCCGCGCACCGGCCCGAACCAGACATGGAACATCTCGTAGAGATCGTCGGCGATGCGGCTCTCCGACAGCATGTAGCCCATGTAGATAAACATCGGCAGCGTCAGCAGCGGATACCACTTCATCAGCTTGATCGACTGGGCAAAGGCGATCTCCACCCCGCCGGTGCCCCACAGCGCCAGCGCCGAGGCGGCGGCGACCGCGCCGATCGCGCCGAAGACGCGCTTGCCCGTCATCAGCATCAGCATCATCGATGCGAACATCAAAAGCGCAATCGAGGTGTAGCTCATCCGCGCACCTCGATGCCGCGCAGTTTGGCGATGTCGCGCAGCAGTTCGGCGAAGGCCTGCAGCAGCATCATGAAAATGCCGAAGGTCGCCACCACCTTGACCGGCCACATATAGGGTCGCCACACCGAATGGGCGCGCTCGCCGTATTCGATCGCGTAGGTCGACGAAGAGATGCCGCCATAGAACAGCACGCCGAGATAGAACAGCAGGAACAGCACCGTGAAGGCGTCGACGCCGGCCTTGGTGCGCTCCGACCAGGAGCCGTAAAGCAGGTCCATGCGCACATGGTCGCCCAGTTGCACCGAATAGGGGCCCCCGAGCACATAGTAGGCCACCATCACGAACTGGGCCATCTCCAGCGTCCACACCGACGGCGAACCGGCCTGCTTGGAAATCGACGACCACAGCAGGATCCCCATCAGCACCACGATCAGGTACATCGCAAAGCGGCCGATGCGCCGGTTGATGCGATCGACGATGCGGACATAGGCGAGCGCGATCTCAGGCATGGGCCAGCCTTTCGACCGCGACCGGCACGGGAGACAGGGCGGACATTGCCGCCTGCAACGCCTGCGCCAGCAGTGTCGCGTGGGCCTGCTGCGAAGCCGCGTCGGCGATCAGGTCGTTGCGGATTTCGAGCATCACGTTCGGCAGGCCGCGCGGCAGCGCCTGGTCGATCAGCGTGTGCGTCACGCCATCCGTTGGACCATAGGGCTCGTTGCGCTCGATGCGCCGGCCGGGCGCGCGCATCGCGATTTCTGCCAGCAACGCGTCGGCCAGTCGTGCGTCTGCATCGTGCAGCACGCCGATCTCGACTTCGCGCGGCTTGCCAAACCACACCGGCGTGAAGGAATGCACGGTCACGAGCGCTACATCGCGCCCCTTTGACGACAACACCCGCGACAGGGCAGACCGGAACGGGAAATAGGCGAGTTCGGCGCGGCGGCGCTTCTGGGTGGCGGTGAGGCCGGCATTGCCGGGTATCGCGTGGATTTCGCTTTTCGCCGGTGTCGCGCCGTCGCTCATTGGCGGGCGGTTGCAGTCGTAGACCAGGCGGGAGATGCGGCTTGCGACCAGAGGTGCATCAAGCATTGCGCTCAAATGCAGCGCGACGGCGCGCGCGCCGGGATCCCAGGCGGCATGGCTTTGCAGCACATCTGCCGATACGCCGAGCGCCGCGAATTCGGCCGGGATGTTGTTCGAGGCGTGTTCGCAGGCGATCACGAACGGCCCCTTGCCGCCCGCGTTGACGATCTCCACCGCCTCGTCGCTCGCCGGATGTGCCCCGGCATCTGCGGGCGCGTTGCGCACGTCGTTCTCCCCTTGTTGCGGGCATCCTTGACGCAAACCGCGATGCGGTCAAGCCGGGTTCTGAAAGAAAAATTACAGCTGGTACTAATGCGAAAGATATGTATCCTACCTCGTCCGGGAGGACGACGCGCATGCACGAGCAGGTGGCCGGCGGGCCGACGGTGGCGGAGCGGCTGCGCGGCGATTTCGAAGCGCTGACGCGCGCCGAACGGCAACTTGCAGACGCGCTCCTGGAGAACTATCCCATGCTTGGGCTTGAAAGCATCGGCGCGGTGGCGGCGAAGGCCGGGGTGTCGATGCCGACGGTGCTGCGCATGGCGCGCAAGCTCGGTTTCGCCGGCTTTCCCGACATGCAGGCCGCGTTGCGCGCCGAACTGCAAGCGACGCTGTCCAACCCGATCGCCAAGCACGACCAATGGACCTCCGGGGCGCCTGAGGGGCATATCCTGTCGCGTTTCGGCGCCGCCGCCGCCGAGAACATCCGCCAGACAATCCAGCGCATCGATGCAGCTGATTTCGATGCGGCGGTCCGCCTGCCCGCCCGCCCGCACTGCCACGTGGATGTGGTCGGCGGGCGCATCACGCGGGCGCTGGCCGATTACTTCTTCACCCACATGCAGGTGGTGCGGCCGGGAGTGACGCTGATTGCCTCGAACGCCAATTCCTGGCCGCATTACGTGCTCAACATGCGCGCCGGTGACGTGCTGGTCGCGTTCGACATCCGCCGCTACGAGCACGACATCGTGCGGCTGGCCGAGATGGCGCATGAGCGGGAGGTGAAGTTGGTGCTGTTCACGGACCAGTGGGGGTCGCCCGCGGCCAAGGGCGCGGCGCACAGTTTCCACGCGCGCATTGAAGCGCCGTCGGCCTGGGATTCCACCGTGGCGCTGATGACGGTGGCCGAAGCGCTGATCGCGGCGGTGGAAACCGCCACCTGGGCGACGACGCGCGAGCGCATGGCAAAGCTCGAAGAGCTGTTCGACCGGACGAAACTGTTCAGGAAGTTTGTCTGAACTGGTAGCAGAGGGCGGGCTTGAACCGCCGACCTCCGGGTTATGAATCCGGCGCTCTAACCAGCTGAGCTACTCTGCCATGCCATAACACGCGCGCGGTTGACCGAACGCTGTCAGCGCCGCGGATATAGGAGCGGCGAACGGCCGGTGTCAAGCGTTGCGATAACCCGTGCAGCGCGGCAGCAGCTTCAGGAATTACCCCCACACCTGACCCCTCCCTTCAAGGGGGAGGGGGACGGCTCACGCCGACTATCGCCTCAGGCATTGGCATTTCCGGTCTGGGAATTCCCGGCATCGCAGCGTTTCAGTCCCCCTCGCCCTTGAGGGGAGGGGTCAGGGGTGGGGGTGAGATGGCGCGATCCCGCATGAAGCGATTGCCCTTAACAGGCCAGCTGGAATGCGCCGAAAGCCTGGACCGCGTTTCCCACCCGGTTGTCATTGCGTCGCCTGCGGCCTATGTCGGGCGGTCGATTTGATCATGCTGAAGGCGGGACATGAGTGCGCGCATAGCGGTGCTGGGTTGTGGATACTGGGGCGGGAACCATATCCGCACGCTTTCCTCGCTTGGCGCGCTTTCAGCTGTCAGCGACCGCAATCCCGAACGCGCAGAGGCCTTCGCCCGCGATTTCGGGTGCCGGGCGGTTTCCCCGAAGAACCTTTTTGACGATTCCGGCATCGATGCGGTGGTGCTGGCGCTGCCGCCGCAATTCCATGCCGATGCGATCGTGGAGGCGGTTGCCGCGGGCAAGCATGTGCTGGTGGAAAAGCCGATCGCGCTTACTGTTGACGATGCCGAAAGGGCTGTCGATACCGCGCGCAGCGCCAACCGCGTGCTGCTGGTCGGCCATGTGCTGCGCTATCACCCGGCTTTCGAGCGGCTGCAGGGGCTGATCGCGGATGGCGAACTCGGCGATGTCGGCTACATGCATTCGCACCGGCTCGGGCTCGGGCGGTTCCACACCGACAGCGACGCGCTGTGGGATCTGGCGCCACATGATCTTTCAATGATGCTGGCGATCACCGGCGCCTCGCCGGTGGAGGTGCGCGGCGAGGGGGCGGCGCTGCTCGACGAGCTTAGCGATTTCGCCCATCTGCACCTGCGCTTTGCTGGCGGCACCCGCGCCCATCTGTTCGCCTCGCGGCTGAACCCATACCGGGAGCGGCGGCTCACCGTCGTCGGCTCGCGCGCGATGGCGGGGTTCAACGATGTGGGGGACTGGGACCGCAAGCTTGCCGTCTATCGCCACGCGGTGTGGAAGGATGACGGGCGCTGGGCTTTCACCGAGGGCAAGGCGACCTTTGTGCCGGTGGCCGAAGGCATGCCGTTGACGCGCGAATGCCAGCATTTCATCGACTGCATCGAGGGGCGCGCCACGCCGCGCACCACCGGCGAGGAAGCGGTGGACATCCTGCGCATCCTCACCGCCGGCACGGTGCTGCACGGGGAGCGGACGAAGCGCTGAGGCTTTTCGTGCAGCGGCCGCCGGCCGGTCGGGAATCACCGGCGGTAACAATGGCGCGTGCAGAGTGATTTCACCCCACTGGCGAAGCTTCGCCGGCTGGAGTATGGCCGAAACAGGGGATGGACAGAAATCGTGCAGCCGTGCGTGTGTCGCGCGGTTTCGGGGCAAACATGCAGTTTATCGATCTCGGCGCGCAGCGCGCCCGCATCAAGGACCGTCTGGACCGCGCAATCGCCGAGGTGGTCGACAGCGGCGCCTATATTCTCGGGCCAAAGGTCGGCGCGTTCGAGCGCCAGTTGGCGGAGTATCTCGGCGTCGGCCATGTGGTCGCCTGCGCCAACGGCACCGACGCGCTGCTGATCCCGCTGATGGCGATGGGCATAGGCCGCGGCGACGCGGTGTTCGTGCCATCCTTCACGTTTGCCGCCACGGCGGAAGTGGTGGCGCTCGCTGGCGCCGAACCGGTTTTCGTCGATGTCGAGGCCGATACCTACAACATCGATCCGGCGTCGCTTGAAGCGGCGATCCGCATGGTCGAGGCCGAGGGGCGGCTGCGGCCGCGCGCCGTCATCCCGGTCGACCTTTTCGGGTTTGCCGCGGATTATGCGACGATTGGCGCGATTGCCGCGCGCCACGGACTGGCGGTGATCAGCGACGCCGCGCAATCGATCGGCGGCCGTTCGGGCAACACCATGTGCGGCGCGTTCGGCGCGGTCGCCGGCACCAGCTTCTATCCCGCCAAGCCGCTCGGCTGCTATGGCGACGGCGGCGCGATGATGACCAACGACGCGGCCCTCGCCGAAACGCTGCGCTCCATTGCCTTTCATGGCAAGGGGGCCAGCCAGTACGACAATGTGCGCATCGGGCTCAATTCGCGCCTCGACACCCTGCAGGCGGCGATCCTGATCGAGAAACTGGCGATCCTGCCCGACGAGATGGAAGCCCGGGCGGCGGTTGCCGCACGCTATGCCGTTGGCCTTGGCGATCTGGTTAAGGCGGCGCGGCCGCCGCGACACGGCGCTTCGGCCTTCGCGCAGTATGCGATCGAAACGCCGATGCGCGATGCGCTGAAGGCGCAACTTTCGGCAAATGGCATTCCCTCGGTGATCTACTACGTCAAGCCGCTGCACCTCCAGCAGGCATATGCGCATTATCCGCGCACGCCGACCGGACTGGAGGTCTCAGAAACGCTTCCGGAACGGATTTTGTGCCTGCCAATGCATCCCTATCTGAAGCCGGCAGACCAGGACCGCGTGATCGGCGAGATTCGCCGATTCCTTGAAGCGGGCGCTGTGCGTGTGGCGGCAGAGTAAGGCGCGCGGCCATCCCGGCCAGAGCGGAATTTCCGGTGCCTGGAAGCAACGGGTTCCCTGCGACGACAGAAGGAAATGCAAAACGGCGCCCGAAGGCGCCGTTCGAAATTCATGAAACCAGCCGGCTGAGGCGTCAGGCCGCGGCGACCGCCCGCTTCGCCATCACCTTCACCAGGTTGGCGCGGTAGTCTGAAGAAGCGTGGATATCGCTCATCAGCCCGTCGGCATCGGCCGAAACGCCATCGAGCGCCGAAGCCGAGAAGTTGCCGGAAAGCGCGTTTTCCGCATCGGTCCAGCGGAACACGCCGTTGGAGCCGGCGCCGGTGACCGCAACGCGCACGCCGCCCGCACCCTTGGCGACGAAAACGCCGGTCATGGCGTAGCGCGAGGCCGGGTTCGGGAACTTGGCGTAGGCCGCCTTTTCCGGCACGTCGAAAGAAACGCCCTTGATGATCTCGCCATCATTCAGCGCGGTCTCGAACAGGCCGGTGAAGAAGTCATCTGCGGCAATCGAGCGCTTGTTGGTGTGGATCGTCGCACCAAGCGCCAGCATCGCCGATGGGTAATCGGCGGCCGGGTCGTTGTTCGCGATCGATCCGCCGATGGTTCCCATGTGGCGCACCGCCGGATCGCCGATATGCGAGGCAAGATGACAGATCGCCGGGCAGGCAGCTTTCAGCGCGGCATTGCCGGCAACTTCGGCATGCGTAGTGGCAGCGCCGATGTTCACGATATTGCCGCGCACATCGACACCCTTGATCTCCGAAATGTGGCGCAGGTCCACAAGGTCGGACGGCTGCGCCAGGCGCTGCTTCATCGTGGCGATCAGCGTCTGGCCACCAGAGAGCAGCTTGGCTTCCGAAGCGCCGGACAGCATTTTCGCGGCTTCATCGACAGACGAGGCACGGTGATAGTTTACGGAATACATGGATCAGATCCTCCCGGAAAAGTGGAGTCGTTCGTTGCTCGCCGTTCATCGGCCGCAGGTTTCGCGACCGACGAACATCGAATGACGACCGACGCGCTCAGGCATTGGCCGCCGCCCACACCTTTTCAGGCGTGGCCGGCATCGACAGGTTGTTGTTGCCGATCGCGTCGGTGATCGCGTTGATCAGCGCCGGCGGCGATCCGATCGCGCCGGCCTCGCCACAGCCCTTGATGCCGAGCGGATTGCCCGGGCAAGGCGTGTTGGAGGTCGACACGTTGAACGACGGCAGGTCGTCGGCGCGCGGCATGCAGTAGTCCATGTAGGACGCGGTCAGCAACTGGCCGTCGGCGTCGTAACGCACGCCTTCCAGAAGCGCCTGGCCGATGCCCTGCGCGATGCCGCCATGCACCTGGCCCTCGACGATCATCGGGTTGATGATGTTGCCGAAATCGTCGGCCGCCACGAACTGGATGACCTCGGTCTTGCCGGTGTCCGGATCGACCTCGACCTCGCAGATGTAGCATCCGGCCGGGAAGGTGAAGTTGGTCGGATCGTAGAACGCGCCTTCCTTCAGCCCCGGCTCCATGCCGGACGGCAGGTTGTGCGCGGTGTAGGCGGCGAGCGCCATCTGGAACCACGGCACGTTCTTGTCGGTTCCGGCCACCTTCAGGGCGCCGTTCTCGATCACGATGTCGCCCTCGTCGGCTTCCATCAGGTGCGCGGCGATCTTCTTGGCCTTGGCTTCCACCTTGTCGAGCGCCTTGACGATGGCGCTCATGCCGACCGCGCCGGAACGCGAGCCGTAGGTGCCCATGCCCATCTGCACCTTGTCGGTGTCGCCATGGACGATCGACACGCTGTCGATCGGCACCCCGAACCGCTCGGCGACGAGCTGGGCGAAGGTAGTCTCGTGGCCCTGTCCGTGGCTGTGCGAGCCGGTCAGGATCTCGATGGTGCCAACAGCATTGACGCGAACCTCGGCCGATTCCCAAAGGCCGACGCCGGCGCCGAGCGAGCCGACCGCCGCCGACGGCGCGATGCCGCAGGCCTCGATGTAGCAGCTCATGCCGATGCCGCGCTTCTTGCCGCGCGACGCGGCTTCAGCCTTGCGGGCGCCGATGCCGTCCCAGTCCGCCGCCTTCATCGCCGCGTTGAGCGAGGTTTCGTAGTCGCCGGCGTCATAGCACATGATCACCGGCGTCTGGTACGGGAAGGAGCGCACGAAGTTGGCGCGGCGCAGCTCCGCCGGCGAAACGCCGAGTTCGCGCGCAGCGGTTTCCCCCGTCCGTTCCAGCAGATAGGTCGCCTCCGGACGGCCGGCGCCGCGATAGGCGTCAACCGGCACGGTGTTGGTGTAGACCGTGCGCACATTGCAGTGGATCGCCGGGATCGCGTACTGGCCCGACAGCAGCGTGGCGTAGAGGTAGGTCGGCACCGACGACGAGAACAGCGACATGTAAGCGCCGAGATTGGCGATCGTGTCGACCTTCAGGCCGGTAATGCGGTTGTTGGCGTCGAACGCCATCTTCACCTTCGACACATGGTCGCGGCCATGCGCGTCGGTCATGAAGGCCTCGGTGCGGTCGCTCACCCACTTCACCGGCACGCCGGCGCGCTTGGAGGCCCACAGGCAGACGATCTCTTCCGGATAGATGTAGATCTTGGAGCCGAAACCGCCGCCGACATCCGGCGCGATGACGCGCAGCTTGTTTTCCGGCGCGACATTGTAGAAGGCCGAGAGCACGAGACGCGCCACGTGCGGGTTCTGCGACGTGGTCCACAGCGTATAGTGGTCCTCGCCGCCGTCATAATGGCCGAGCGCGGCGCGCGGCTCCATCGGGTTCGGCGACAGGCGGTTGTTGGTGATCTCGATCTCGGTCACATGCGCGGCCTCCGCGATCGCCTTGTCGGCTGCGGACGAGTCGCCGATCTCCCAGTCGTAGATCAGGTTGTTCTCGGCTTCCGGATGCAGCTGCGGCGCACCGGGTTCGATGGCGTCCACCGCCTCGACCACCGACGGCAGTTCCTCATACGAAACGACGACCTTCTCGGCCGCATCGCGCGCCTGGCTCTTCGTTTCGGCGATGACAACGACAACGCCGTCGCCGACATAACGCACGGTTTTCTGCGCCAGCGGACGCCACGCGCCCATCTTCATCGGCGATCCATCCTTGGAATGGATCATCCAGCCGCAGATCAGGTTGCCGATGCCGTCGGTCGCCATCTGCTCGCCGTCGAGCACCGCGATCACGCCCGGCATGTTTTCCGCCGCGCTCTTGTCGATGCCGGTGATCGTTGCATGCGGATGCGGGCTGCGCACGAAATGCGCATGCTTCATGCCCGGTACGCTCATGTCATCTGTATAACGGCCCTTGCCGGTGATGAACCGCTTGTCTTCCTTGCGGGCGACGCGGGCGCCAATGCCTTCGATTCCCATGGAGATTGCTCCTCCCGATATGTGTCAATGGTGAATGGTGGAATGGTCCTTCCGTGAAAGGCTTCCGGCGCTGACCTGCCAAGTCGACAAGGCGTTCACCATTCGCCATTCACGATTCACCATTCACTACTCCGCCGCGATCCGTGCTCCTGCGCCCATCTTGGACGCAGCATCGAGGATCGCCTTGACGATGTTGTGGTAGCCCGTGCAGCGGCAGATGTTGCCTTCAAGCTCGGCGCGCACCGTCTTCTCGTCGAGGCCGCCGCCATGGCGGTTGATCATGTCGACTGCGGTCATGATCATGCCGGGCGTGCAGAAGCCGCACTGCAGGCCGTGATGCTCGCGGAACGCCGCCTGCACCGGGTGCAGTTCGCCATTGACGGCAAGGCCTTCCAGCGTCGTCACCGTCGAACCGGAGGCCTGCGCCGCCAGCATCGAGCAGGATTTCACCGCCTTGCCGTCGACATGCACCACGCATGCGCCGCACTGCGAGGTGTCGCAGCCGACATGGGTGCCGGTCAGGTTGAGGTTTTCACGCAGAAAATGCACCAAAAGCGTGCGGCCTTCCACATTGCCGCTCACCTTCCGGCCATTCACCACCATTTCCACATGCGCCATCGAGAACCTCCCATGATCAAGCGCTTCATCGGTTGCGCCGCCGCCCGCCCCGTCCGGGGAAGAGGCAGCGCCGCCCAAGGTTGATGCGACGGTTGCCGCCGCCGTTTTGACCGCCTGTTCGGCGGCCGGTCCGGCATGCCGGCGCATGGCTTCCACCGCGCCGGTTGCCGTGTCTTTTGCAGTTTCAACGGCCTCGCTTGCCGTATCCACCGCGGCATCGAGCGCCTTGCGGCCGGTTTCCACCGCATGTCCGGCTATATCCTGTGCCTTGGCGATCGCCTCGCCCGCCGCTTGCCCCGCGTCGCGCGCGATCTCCTGGGCATCGTGCACGGCCCGCTCGGCGGATTTACGCACATCTTCAGCAACTTCGCCAGCGCGACGCCGCACTTCATCCGCTGTTTTCTCGGCGGTCTGGCGCACGTCGCGCGCCAGATCCGCGCCCTGGCGACCGATATCCTCGGCCTCGCCGAAGATCATTTTCTTCAAACGCGAAAAGAAGCCGTCCGCCATTGCACCCCTCCTCCTGCCCGCCAATCGCCGCGAGCGGCCTACACTAGGCCGAAACAGACTGCGACGCCACCTCTGTGAACTTGCCAAAAAACTGGTCCGCGAGCTTTTTCGATGTCGACGAAATCAGCCGCGAGCCAAGCTGTGCGATCTTGCCGCCGATATGTGTATCGACGCTGTAGTTCAGGATTGTCTCGGAGCCGTCCTGCGTCAAGCGCACATTGGCGCCGCCCTTGGCGTGGCCGGCGATGCCGCCGCTGCCTTCGCCACTGATGCGGTAGCTCTCGGGATAAACCTTGTCGGTCAGGGAAACATTGCCGGTGAAACGCACTTTCATCGGCCCGATCCGCAGCACGACGGTCGCCGAGAACTTGTCGTCGCCGTCCTTGGCGATCGCCTCGCACCCCGGAATGCACTGCTTCAGAATGTCGGGATCGTTGAGGAATTCCCACACGCGCTCCCGGCTCGCCGGAATCCTGTACTCGCCGCTCAGATCCATGTCGCTCCTCCCCGTAACAGAACTAACCATGAAACGCGCCGGTTTCAAAATACATTGTACTTTCGGTCGCGAAAAGTCCGGCCCGGCAAGGCTGTATGCCGCTACACACTCTTGCACCGTGCGCGCCGCCGTTGGATAAGAGAGCAAACCGGCAAGCCAATAATGCCGGCGCCAGGAGGAAATGCCGTTGGGCGTGGAAAGCGCGCACTATCGTTGCGGCGTGATTGCCGTTGGGAGTTTCGAGGCGGACATCGCCGAATTTGCCGCTGCGCTGAGCAAAGCGTTGCGCGACAACGTGATTGAATTCGCCTTCGTCTTCTTTTCGCAGGACACCTGGCCCGCCGAAACGGTGACCGCGGCGCTTTCCGCCGCTGCGCCCGGCCTGCGCTATGCCGGTTGTTCCACTGCCGGCGAGCTTGCGCCATGCGGCATCGGCGAACACGGCATTGTGGCCATCCTGTTTCCGGCCGGCTGCTTCAACATCGAAGCGCGCCTCATCTCCGGTGTCGGCGACGCGGGAATGGGCCATATCGTCTCCGAGGTTGCCTCGCTGCGCCACCAGCTTGAGGCTCGCACGCAAGGCGCCGCCGGCGGCGACAGTTTTGCGATCTCGCTGATTGACGGCATGTCCTATGCTGAAGAATCGATCACCTCGGCGATCCACTGGGGTCTCGACGACATTCCCCTGATCGGCGGATCGGCCGGCGACAACCTGCGCTTTGAAAAAACCCGGCTCGTTCTCGATGGTCAGGTGCATGACAACGGCGCAATCGTCGTGCTCGTCCACACCACCGTGCCGTTTCATGTCTTCAAGACCGACAATTTCGTACCGACGAGGGACAAGCTGGTCGTTACCGCCTCCGATCCCGACCGCCGGATCGTCTATGAGTTCAACGCCGGGCTGGCGGCCAACGAATACGCAGCGGCAATCGGCATCGACGCCGCCACTCTGACGCCACAGAGCTTTGCCTCCCATCCGCTCGTGGTGCGTGTCGGCGGCGAGTACTTCTGCCGCTCGATCCAGAAGATGAATCCGGACGGCTCGCTGTCCTTTTTCTGCGCCATCGACGACGGCGTCGTGCTGACCGTCGCCGAGCCGCTCGGCATGGTGGAATCGACGCGTGAAAGGCTGAAGGAGATCGCCACCGGCCTGAACGGCATCGATTTTGTGCTCGGCTTCGATTGCGTGCTGCGCCGCCTCGATGCCCGCAACCGGCAGGTCATCCGCAAGATCTCCGATCTGTACGAGGCCAATCACGTCATCGGTTTCGGTACCTATGGCGAGCAATACCGGTCGATGCATCTGAACCAGACCCTGACCGGCATCGCCTTCGGCGCGGGCGGACAGGCAAGCCCATGACCAACATCTCGATGATCGGCGATGTGGAGCGGTTGCGCCGCATCAACGAAGCGCTGATGACGCGTGTCGAGCGGTCAATGGACCAGCAGGGCAATGCGTTTTCGCTGTTCCAGACGGCGATAAGCCTGGAAGGCCAGGTGCGGCGGCGAACAGACGAACTGACCACGACGCTGCGCAGCCTCGAGCGCTCCAATGCGGAACTGGTCAAGGCCAAGGAGGGCGCGGAACAGGCGAACCTTTCGAAAACCCGCTTTCTCGCTGCCGCCAGCCACGATGTTCTGCAGCCGCTCAACGCCGCACATCTGTCCGTCTCGGCGCTGGCCGATCTGCAAACCACCGACGAGGCGCGTGCACTGGTGCGACAAGTCGAACGTTCGCTGGAAACGATGGAAGACCTGCTGCGCACATTGATCGACATTTCCAAGCTCGACGCTGGCGTGATGCAGCCTTCCCCTACGGACATCGAAGTCAATGCGCTGATGGCGCCGCTCGTCTCCGATTTTCAGACGCTGGCGCGGGCGAAGGGGCTGCGCTTCCGTTTCCGGCGTTGCGACGCAGTGATCCGCACCGACAAGCAGATGCTGCGCCGCATCCTGCAGAACCTGCTGTCGAATGCCGTGCGCTACACGCCACAAGGCGGCGTGCTGATCGGCGCGCGGCGGCGCGGCCCGGTTCTGCGAATCGATGTCGCCGATACCGGCATCGGCATCGAATCCGGCCAGACCGACATGATCTTTGAGGAATTTCACACGATACCCGCTCCGGGCCGCAGCAATGAGCCGCCGGGCCTTGGGCTCGGCCTGTCGATTGTGCGGCGCATGGCCACCGCACTCGGGCATCCCCTTCGCTTCCGCTCCATCCCTGGCCGCGGCTCGGTGTTCTCCATCGAAGTGCCGGTCTCCGGCCTCGCCGCTTCGCCCGAGCCGCAGGAGGCGACCGCAACCCGCCCGCTCAACATCTCCGCCCTCCAGGGCGCAGAGGTGCTGCTGGTGGAAAACGACCCGACCGTTCTGCAAGCAATGGCGACGTTGTTGAAAAGCTGGGGCTGCCGCTGCCGGCTGGCCAGCAACGCCACCGAGGCGGTCGATCTGGTGCGCGACACCGGCTGGCGGCCGGCGATCGTCATCGCTGACCAGCATCTCGACCATGGCGATCTCGGCACTGTGACGGTGGAGCGCATGCGCGCCGTCGTGTCGCCCGCCCTTCCCGCGATTATCGTCACGGCGGACCCGACGCCGCATGTGCGCGAACTGTCGGCCGCAATTGGCGTCGAACTGATGCGAAAGCCGGTCAAGCCGGCGCAGCTGCGCGCGTTGATGGGGTACATGCTCAAGACGGCGTGAGTGCTCCAATCCCCCTCACCGCTCCGTCGCCCCCTTTCCCGCAAGTATGCGATCGCGGGCGGCGGCAATGCGTGCGATGCGGGTTTCCGGCTTCTTTGCCGAGCGAACGACGATGGCCCAGGATTTCCGCCGTCCCGGCGTCAGGCGCGTGAAAGCTTCGGCCAGTTGCGGATCGGCGTCGAGCGCATCGACAAGTTCGTCGGGCAGGTCGTTGTCGGACGGTTCGCGTTGCGGCTTGATGCCTGCCTGTGCATAGCCAGCCGCCTCGCTCAGAAAGGCGCCGACCGTGGCGGCCATCGCGGCCGGTTGCCCGTTGTCGACAAAGCGCATCATGTCGGGATGCTGCGTGTTCGGCCCCTGACGCTCCAGTACGCGGTTCGGATCGCGCATCAGTGCGGCGTTGAAGAACGAAAGCCGGAAATCGTCGCGAAACGCTCCGATGATGGCGATGTTTCGCCCGGCATGCATGTAGCAGGGATGGCCCCACTTCACGGTTTCGGAGAGACCCGCCTCAAGGCAGAGACGGCGTAGTTCGCGAAGCCCTTCCTCCCAGCGGCGCGTCGAGCAATCCGCCGTCGCAAACCGGGCGCAGCGCCCGCAGCCTCTGGTGAAGAAGTCTTCGATGTCGGTGATCATCACGGTACTCCGTCGTCGGGCGTCATGCGCCGCATCAGTTCATACAAGGCTATGGCCCCCGCCGTGGCAACATTGAGACTGTCGAAGCCGCCGGCCATCGGGATCGACACGTTGCGCAGGCGCGCAAGCAATGTTGCGGGAAGGCCCGGGCCCTCCGCGCCAAGCAGCAGAGCCATACGCTCACGGCGTTCGATGCCGGTCAGGGGTGTCGCGCCGGCCGGGCTCAGTGCGAGGATGTCGAAACCATGCTGTTGGAGCGCAGAAACCAGCGCCTCGCCCGAACCGCCGCGCGCAAAAGGCGTCTTCAGCACCCCGCCGACCGAGACGCGCAGCGCCTTGCGGTAAAGCGGGTCGCAACATGTCTCGTCAAGCAGCACCGCGGCAGCGCCGAAGGCGGCGGCGTTTCGGAAGATCGCGCCGATGTTGTCATGGTTGGCGATGCCGATTGCCGCGACGACGACCGCCCGCGCCAGCAGGTTGCCGAGAATGGTTGCCGCCGGTTCGTCCACGGCGCGTTCGGCCAGCGCCAGCACGCCGCGATGCATCGGGAAACCGGCGATGGCGTCGATCACGCTGCGGCTTGCGACGTAAACCGGCGTCGCATCCGGCATTCGCGGCAGCAGGTCGGCGAGGCCCGCGACGCGGTTTTCCAGCAGCAGGACGGAGCGGATGCGAAAGCGCGGCGCGGCCACCAGCACCTGCAGCACCGTGCGCCCCTCGGCGATGAACAGGCCCTGACGTCCGACCAGATCGCGTTCGCGAATGTCGCAATACGCTGCAATGAGCGGATCGGCAGGATCGTCTATGCGGATCAGTTCGGGCATCGGCTCAGGCGGCCGCGCGCGCCTTTTTCGCCAGCTCGACCAGCAGCGCCCGCAAGCCGGCGGCGTCAGAAAGCGGCGGGGCGAACCAAAGCCGGGCGACCGGAACGCCAACCACAAGGTCGATGCCCCCAGGATCGAGCCCCGACATGCGCCACTTGGCCGGCTTGGCGCCGGCGATTTTCTCCGCGTAAAGCGCGATCACCTCGGCGTGGTCGTCATTCATGTGCGACACGGCCCCGTCCTCGATCGATGAAACGCCGGCAATGTCGCCCCCTGTCGCCAGGTCGGCGGGGCTAAGCGCATAAGCCTTGCCGAAGCCGCCGTTCAGGCTGGCGCCGGCCGGCTCCAGCCTGAAGAAGGCGAAGTCGCCGAAATCGGCATAAAGCTCGGCCTTCGGGTGGCGGGCGAGATAGCGCCGCCGCGCCCGCATATGGTCTTCGCCGCCGCGCTCCAGGCGTCGCGCGCGGGCGAGAAGCGTCATGCGCGGATAGGCCAGCGGGTCGCCCTTGCCGGGTTCGCCAACCAGCAGCGAACAGCGCGGATCGGCAAGGATCGCGCCGGTATGACCGGAAAGCTGCGAGGTGAGGATCAGCGGCGCGCCGTCGACATCGGTCGCCGTCGCAACGCGGCTGGCCTGCGGAAACCCACCGTCAAGCCCGTTGACGGCGAGTGCGCCGAAGCGGGCAGTTCGTATCAGCGTCTTGGCGAGCCGGATCGCCTCGGCGTCGGTCTCGCGTAGCACCTTCCTGTCTTCAGCCATGTCGTCACCCTCGCCCGGCGCGCAGCACGCCGGCCTGTTCCAGTTCGCCGGCTTCCCGATGCGTAAAACCGAAACGCGCCAGCATATCGGTCAGGTTGACGGTGTTTTCCAGACCGCGCCGGTTCGACGGCGTTCGGGCAAAGCGCGGCGCAGGGTTCGGGCGCACGAAATCGCCAGTGGAATGCACACTGCGCGCGACATTGTGCGGATGGCGCGCCGCCTCGGTGAAGGTCAGCACCGGAGCGACGCAGGCGTCAGTTGCTTCAAAATGCGCCGCCCATTCGTCTCGAGTCTTCGTGGCGACAATTGCCGTGATTTCCGTGCGCAGCTCCGCCCACAGCGTGCGGTCGTATTGCCGTGCGACGAAGCGTTGCTCAAGGCCCAGCCCCTTGGCGAGTTCGGCGAAGAATTGCGGTTCGAGCGCCGCAATCGCGATGTGGCCGCTGTCGGAACAGCCGTAGGTGTCGTAGAAGGGGCAACCGGAATCGAGCAGGTTCCCGCCGCGCTGTTCGCCCTGGATCCCTGCATGGGTGAAACCGAAGAACGGTGCAGCCAACATCGACGCGCCATCGACCATCGCCGCATCGACCACCTGGCCATGCCCCGAGATCGACCGCTCGACCAGCGCCGCGAGGATGCCGGTGACGAGAAACATCGTGCCGCCACCATAGTCGCCGACCAGGTTGAGCGGCGGCACCGGCCGGCCGCCGATGTGGCCGATGGCGTTCAGAACGCCGGCCAGCGCGATATAGGTGAGGTCGTGGCCGGCGCGACTGGCGAGCGGTCCTTCCTGGCCAAAACCGGTCATCCGCGCATAAACAAGCCGCGGATTGCTCTCCGCAAACGCCTCCGGCCCGAGGCCGAGACGCTCCATCACGCCCGGCCGGTAGCCTTCAATCAGCACATCGGCCTTGCTGACGATGCGGCGCATCGCATCGCGGCCGGCTTCGCTCTTCAAATCGGCGGCGAGCAGGTCGCGGCCATGGCGGTCGATGTCGATATCCGGCGCCATGTTGAGGAAGGCGCGGCCGGCGTTCAGGCGGTCAATGCGCAGCACATGCGCCCCCATTTCCGCCAGCATCAGCGCGGCCAGCGGCGCAGGCCCGAGGCCGGCCATCTCGACCACGGTCAGTCCGCGAAGCGGCCCGCCACGGGATGACTGTGACGGATCAGCCGCCATGGGCGCTCTTGCCCTTGCGCGCCGCCGGCGTGTGCAGGGACGACTTGTCCAGCGGTTCGAACCGGAAACGCAGCCGCGTGCCGGTCGCTTCCGCATAGCGCTTCAGCGCCTTGATCGTCGGGCTGACGCGCCCGCCTTCCAGCCGCGCGACATAGGATTGCGACGTGCCCATGCGCTCGGCGATCTCGGCCTGGGTAAGGTTGGACTTTGCGCGCGCGTCGATCAGCGCTTCGGCGAGCGCGAATTCCTCCTCCAGGGCGTCGTATTCGCGCACGAAGGCGGGATCCTTGAACCATTCCACAATGTCTTCGTCGATCGGTATGAACTTCCGGGTCATCGGATTTCCTTTGCTCTTCTGCGAGCTAGGTCGAGTTCAGAGTGCGGAGTTTTCTCTGTCTTCTTGGTGAAAACCCTCAACACAACGATACGCCTTTCCGAGGCTGTAACGTAGATGGCGCGCGCAATTCCATCCTTTCCGGTAACCCGCATTTCCCAAAGCTTGCCGTCGAGGTGTTTGATGTAAGGTTCGCGCACACTTTCAAGCCCCTTGACGTTGATCAGGTTGAGAATACGCGTGAATTTCGCACGAATCTCGTCCGGTTGCGCCCGCAGTTCTGAACGCACAACCTCGTTGAGATATTCGAAGCGCCACATCCATTCATACCATATATGGCATAAACCGCAATGTCATTTCGGCGCCATGCGGATTGCGCCGTCGAGGCGGATCACTTCTCCGTTCAGCATCTGGTTCTCGACGATGTGCACCGCAAGCGCCCCGTATTCCGCCGGATCGCCAAGGCGCGAAGGGAACGGCACCTGCAGGCCGAGCGACTTCTGCGCCTCTTCCGGCAAGCCGGCCAGCATCGGCGTGCGGAAGATGCCGGGCGCGATCGTCATGACGCGGATGCCGGAGCGGGCCAGGTCGCGCGCCACCGGCAGCGTCATGCCGACAACGCCGCCCTTCGACGAGGAATAGGCCGCCTGGCCGATCTGCCCGTCATAGGCGGCGACCGAAGCCGTGCTGACGATGACGCCTCGCTCGCCGCCGTCGAGCGGCTCCAGCGACTGGGCGCGATCGGCGAACAGGCGGATCATGTTGAAGGTCCCGATCAGGTTGACCTCGATCACCTTGCGGTAGAGGTCGAGCGGGTGCGCGCCGTCCTTGCCGATGGTCTTCAGCGCAATCGCGATGCCGGCGCAATTGACCAGGATGCGCGGCGCCCCGAGTTTTTCGACAACGGTCGCGAAAGCCGCTTCACCACCCTCGGCGCTCGACACGTCGCATTTGACCGCGATGCCGCCGATCTCCGCGGCCACCTTTTCGGCGCGCTCCAGGCCGATGTCGAAAAGCGCGACCTTCGCGCCCTTCGCTGCAAGCGCCCGCGCTGTCGCCTCGCCGAGGCCCGAGCCGCCGCCCGTCACCACCGCAACCTGACCGTCGATTTTCATGTCCAGCTCCCATGTGCAAAGAATCTGCACCAGTCTTTGGCACCGAAGGGCGCAGGTGGCAATCCGCCAGGGCGCCAGCGCAGGGTAACCGGGCGAGTGACATTCATCCGATTCACCCCCACCCCCAACCCCTCCCCTCAAGGGGGAGGGGAGTTCCGGCGACGCTCTGACGAGGCAAGCCGCGAGAATCCTTCAGATACAAACACGGTCGGCTTACGCGGCGCTGTCTCCCCTCCCCCTTGAGGGGAGGGGTTGGGGGTGGGGGTGGTTTTCACCCGCTTGGCCCGGACGCCTGCGCGTTACTTCGCCGAGCCCCGATCACAAGTCAGCCGGTGAAACGCCGTTTCCAGATTTGCAGTCCCGGCCAAGGCCGCCAGTTCCGCCGGCCGACCGTCGCCGACGATCGCGCCCTTGTGCAGCACGATTACCCGGTCGGTTTGCGCCACCTCGTCGATCAGATGTGTCGCCCACAGCAGCGCGGGACCATCTACGCCTGAGCGCGCATGCAGATGCGCGATCAGGTCGCGGCGTGTCGGAATGTCCAGCCCGACCGTCGGCTCGTCG
Organism: uncultured Paracoccaceae bacterium; assembly: GCA_937873685.1. Classification (GTDB taxonomy): domain Bacteria; phylum Pseudomonadota; class Alphaproteobacteria; order Rhizobiales; family Rhizobiaceae; genus CALMYO01. The sequence continues at coordinate 2,296 of CALMYO010000011.1, read as the reverse complement.
AGCAGCAGCAGTTGCGGGCGGTGCAGCAGGGCGCGCGCAATCTCGACGCGCCGGCGATGGCCCCCGTTGAGTGCGCGCACCTTTTCGTCAAGCCGGTTAGCCATCTCGAAACGCGTCAGTTCCTCGGTGATGCGTTGGTCCGCCTCGGTGCGTCGCATGCCGCGAAGCGCGCAGAAATAGCGCAGGTTCTGGCGCACGGTGAGATCGAGATCGAGCGTCTGCGCCTGAAAGACGATGCCGAGCGGGGCGAGCGCGTCCGCGCCTTCACGCCGCAGGTCGCGTCCGGCAATCGCAATCGCACCGGTGCGGGCAGAAAACAGCCCGCAGATCAGCGAAAACAACGTCGTCTTGCCGGCGCCGTTCGGCCCGAGCAGGATCACGCTTTCGCCGGGCGCAATCGAAAACGACACATCGGCCAGCGCGCGGCGCGGACCGTAGTCGAAGCTGAGGCCGGAAACGGCAAGTGCAGGGTGCGCGGTCAGGGTGTTTTCCGAGGTGACATCGCCCTGCTAAACGAAAACCGGCGCGAACTGAAGACGCATGCTGGTCGCACCGAACGCACGCAATCTCATTCTACGATTATCTCAAGCGGCGGCGTTCCCGGCGCTGTCATCTCGAACTTGCCCGGCTTGATGCAGATGAAGCTGATCTCGGCCTCGCCCTCGTCGTCGAACTCGATGGAATCGACGCCGATCGGGCGGATCTCGATCTCGTTGATGACGATCTCGTCGACCCAGCAGTTGCGGAAGAAAGCGGGCGCGCTGATCGCCTTTTCGGCCGAGCCATCGGAAACGACCTTGATCTCGTAATAGACGCCGGCCTTGAGCATCAACGGCTTTTCCGCCAGCGGCCCTTCGGCCGAAAGCGTGATGTCGGGCAGTTCCTCGGCCTTGCCGACAAGGCCCGACTGTGCGCTGGCCGCGGTGGCTAGAACCGGCAGGGCAAGAAGCGCAAGGGCGGCGCGCAGGTGTTTTGTCATGTGCAGTCTCCTCCATTTCAAGGTGCAGGTGGCAAGGCCGGCCGCCACGCGGCCGCCGACGACAGATGCGCGATGGAGCGCTCAGTTGGCGGGAATGTGCTCTTTCGGCAGGATGGTCGCCCCCCAGGGGAAACGACCGACCTTGATGGTTTTCACCGGCTTCAGCGTGCCGACATCGACCATGGTGACGTCGCCGGAGACACCGTTGGTGGTGTAGAGAAAATCCTCGGCCGGCGTCAGCGCCATGTGCCAGACCCGGCGGCCGACCAGGATGTAGTCGATGACATTGTAGTTGTCGGTACGATCCACCACCGCGACGTGATTGGCCGGCCCGAGCGCGATGAAACCGAGCTTGCCGTCCTGCGTCAGTTCCATGCCGACCGGCTGGATGCGATCCTTGGTGACGTTCGGGATTTCAAACGAGATCGTGTGCTTGATCTGCCGCGTTTCGACATCGATCACCGACACTGTGCCGCCGATTTCCGAACTGACCCAGAGCTCCTTGTCGTCGAGCGTGAATTCGGCGTCGCGCGGGCGCTGGTCGACCAGCGTGTTGTCCACCAGGGACTGGGTTTCCACATCGATCCAGTGCGCCATGTTGGTGGTTTCGGAGGTGACGATCGCCCATTTGCCATTGTGGCTCACCGCCATGCCTTCCGGCTCCACCCCGACATCGATCTGCGCCACCACGGTGCGCGTCTGCGTATCGACCACGGTCGCCAGCGCATCGTCTTCATTGGCGATGTAAAGGTGGCGGTCATCGGGATGCAGCGCGAACTGTTCGGGATCGGCGCCCGATGGCAGGTCGTGGATGATGGTGTCGGTCGCCACGTCCATCACCTGAACGGCGTCGGAATCCGAGGCGCAGATGTAAAGCCGCTTGAAATCCTGCGACAGCGTCACGCCGCGCGGCCGCTCGCCGACGGGGATTGTCCTGATCACCTCGTTGGTCTCGGTGTCGATCACCGAAACCGTGTCGTCCTTCTCGTTGGTAACGTAGAGCCAATGGGCATTCGCCTGCCCGGCATTCAACGCCAGCAGGCAAGTGGTGGCGAAGAGAGCGTTGCGCATGGTGATCATCCCTTGAAAGCCGTGCATTTTGCTTCCGGCTCGTCGAGCCCCAGCGTGTCGAGTTCGGTGCGCTGGTGCAGGAAGCCCTCGATCGGCGCCAGCGTCACCAGGGCGCGGTCGGTGGCGAGCGGCACCGGCTGGCGGCCGGTTTCCCCGGCCGTCCTGATGCGGAACGGGCCGCGGATCGCCTTGGCCCGCGCTGCCTCGCTGTCGATCTGGGCGGAAAACTCCTTGAAGGTCTCCCAC
>CALMYO010000010.1 GCA_937873685.1 uncultured Paracoccaceae bacterium | reverse complement strand
GTGGTAGGCGGCCGGCCGTCGCGCGATGCCGTAACGGGTGAGCAGCTTGCGGGTGACGCGCGTGTCCTCAGCCGCGAGCCGGTCGGCAGCCGCCAGCGTTTCGAGCGCCCGCAGAGTGATGTCGCCGAGATTGCCGATCGGCGTGGAGACGGTGGACAACCCCGAAGCCCGCGGCCGCGCCGGGATCGTGTGGCCGATTACCGTGAAGCTGCGGCGCGCGGGCGCCAGCTCGGCCAAAGCGTCGTCCTGCGCATCGATATCCGCGTCGCGATCGTCCTGCGCCATGTTGCGTTCCGCCCGTTTGGATATGCCGCGCCCGGTTCGTGCCTACACCAGTTCGCGCCGCCGTGCACCCGCAACCCTTGACGGCTGCGCCCATGCTGGCCAAAGCCTTGGCCGAACAGGGTCAACCGCCATGCCGCTTCGCCTCGTCTTCATGGGCACGCCCGATTTCGCTGTCCCGACGCTGCGGGCGCTTGCGGCGGCGGGCCATCGGATCGTCGCCTGCTACACCCAACCGCCGCGCCCGGCCGGGCGGCGTGGGCTGGAACTGACGCCATCGCCCGTGCAGAAGGCGGCTGAAGAACTCGGCGTCGAGGTACGCACGCCGAAGTCGCTGCGTGACGCCGCCGAGCAGGTGCGATTCGCCGCACTTGGCGCCGATGCCGCGGTCGTGGTCGCCTACGGTCTCTTGCTGCCGCAGGCGGTGCTCGATGCGCCGCGCCTCGGCTGTTTCAATGGCCACGCCTCACTGCTGCCGCGCTGGCGCGGCGCGGCGCCGATCCAGCGTGCGATCATGGCGGGCGACGCCGAGACGGGCATGATGGTGATGAAGATGGAAGCCGGGCTCGATACCGGCCCGGTCGCGCTCACCGCCCGCGTGCCGATCGGCCCCGACATGACGGCGGGCGAACTGCACGACGTTCTGGCAGAGAAAGGCGCGGCGCTGATGGTGGAGGCGATGGCGCGGCTTGAAGCGGGCGCGCTGACGCTGACGCCGCAAGCCGCCGAAGGCATCATCTATGCCGCCAAGATCGACAAGGCAGAGACCCGCATCGACTGGTCGCGCCCGGCCGCAGAGGCGCATAACCGCATCCGCAGCCTGTCGCCGTTTCCCGGCGCTTGGTGCGAGATGTCGGCCGGCGGCGCATGGGAACGGGTGAAGGTGCTGGCGAGCACGGTTCCGCACGATCCGCAGCCATCGCCGCCACCGGCATCGCCAGTGCCCGGCGCGTTGCTCGACGACCGCCTGCTCATCGCCTGCGGCAAGGGGGCGGTGCGGCTGACACGGCTGCAACGCGCCGGCGCCAAGCTGCTCGATGCAGCCGAATTCCTTCGCGGCGCTACCGTCGAAGCCGTGCGCTGACCAGACAAAGGGCGCGACGTTTGGCGCACGCCACTGCGGCGTCCAAGGCTTTCCGGTCGCCATGACCCGCGACCTGCGTTGATCTGCCCGACGCCCGCGCACACGCCATCATCGAACGCAGCGACGACGGCGCGGCCTATAACCTGTACGAAGTCACGGTGCCGGCCGGCCAATTGTTCATGATGGGCGACAACCAGGAAAATCCCGGCGGCAGCCGATCTTCAGCCATGGGTTTAATGCCGGGGGGAAACCTTACCGGTCGCGCCGAAGCGGTGACTTGGTCGCTCTATGCGCGCAATCGCGCCGCCGGTCGGCATTGCGCCGGGCTACACGCGCCGTCCTGGATCGAACGGAACGCCGCCAAAGGGGCAAACCGGCTTTCGCCCGCTTGCTGCTACGTCCGCCATGGCTCTGTTGCTGGTCGGTGTTCGCGCTGCAAGAGCATTCCCTGTTTTGCCCTGTGCCGACATGTCGTGTCCGCTGTCGGCCTTGCGGGAAACCAGCGTCAGAATCGTCGGGGCCGAGGATGAACAGGCCGACGAGACCGAAATCGACGCGGATGACGGCGCCGCGCTGGCAACGCATGAAGCGGAGCAAGGGGCGGCCGCGACGATAAATTCCACGGGCGAACAACTGACCGACATCGATGTGGACCCTGGCGACGACGAGGTCGACACCTTCCTGCCCGACGACATGGAAGACAATGTCACCGGCATCCTAGGCCGTGTGGGCGACGAGAACGAGGAAGGTTGGGATTCCGCTGCATCGCCGTTCTGCGGCGCTTAAAAGCGCTTGCATCTGGCAGGCGCGGCGACTAAGGAGCGGGCCGTCGGTGGTGGAACCGACAACCCGGACGGCTTCACCCGGCTGTCCAAACGGGGCCATAGCTCAGTTGGGAGAGCGCTTGAATGGCATTCAAGAGGTCAGGGGTTCGACTCCCCTTGGCTCCACCATTCCCTCTAAGTCTCGTCAGTCGTTTTCGCCCGGCTCGAAACCCGCCGACATTGTGCTGACGTAGCGCGGACAGTGCGCGGGAAACAGGTTGGCCGCCGGGCGGCGTGGCGCACGCCCGGCGACCGGCGCGGAATGGACGCGTCGCGCCGGAGATCAATAGGCCAAGGTCTGCCCGCTTTGACCCGCGAGATCCAGAAGTCCGGTCAGCCTCAGGTTCGCATAGACAGGGCCTTTCGTCGTCAACGTCACGTTGATGACGTGATCGAGGTTGCCCGGACCGGGGCGGGTCCGGATTCCTCCACTGGTTCCCAGGTTCACGTAGTCGCGGCCTGCGATCACTTCGTGCGTCGCATAGTGGGTGTGGCCGCCGAAGACAGTGTGAGGCCGGTCGCCGAGTGCAGCCTGGATCTTCATGAACTGGCGATCCTCGCTCTTCCAGGCCGGCTTGTGAAGGAACACGAATGTCCACTGGGCATCGCGGTTCTGTGCCAGGGTGTCGACGGCCCATCCCACTTGTTCATCCGAGATGTTGACCTGGTTGGTCAGGTCGCGCGACGCCACGATTTCCGGCAAGGCGAGGAAGGCGCCCAGTTCCTGCTGCGCTCGATCGAAATCGGTCGCAACGAGATCGACCATGGCGTTGAAGGTCGCTGAAGCCTTGGACGTCAAGGGGATGACCGGGTCTTCGGTGCAGAGGATCAAGAACAGGGCGTTCTTGTACTCAAAGGAACGCCACGGGCGGCCGAACCGCTGGGTCCACGCTTCGGCGTAGACAGGGTTGCTCAGATCGTGGTTCCCGCCGCACACGAGAAACGGACAGCCGAGCTTTGCGATCGATTGCTCGGCTTCCATCCAGCGACGCGCAACAGTTTCCGCGTCTTCGGCATATCCTTCAATAACGTCGCCGATGGACATGACAAAGTCTGGTTGCAGCCACGAAACCTGCGTCATAGTCTGATCGAACACGCCGGGCCTGGCCAAGGCCGTGTTGTCACCGACTACCGTGAATGTGAGAGGTTTGGGACCGATCTCCGTTGCTCCGCTCCACGGCGCCAGCATGCCGTTCGCGGTTTCAGACGCAGCTGACTGCGCGAACGCTGCGCCTGGGAAGAACGCCGTACCGGCGAGCATCATTCTAAGTACATCATGTCGTGTGATAGTCATGATACGTTCATCCTCTTAAATTTATTTACAGATGTATTATAAGTAGTATAATTTACAGTATCATGACAGGTGAATAAAGATATGTGCTCCCAAGTTTCTTCAGAAGCCTCTGGCGTCTTGATCATCATCTCCTGATCTTGTGACGCATCGGAGGTGGAGGGATTCCCGGTTCGGCTCAACTTTCCTGACGGTTGGCAATGAAGGCCAGCGCCGCAAACACCAGTTCGAAGGCGAGCACTCCCAGGTAAAGGGCAACCGGCAAACCATCGACCACGATGCTGACCAGGCGCCCGAAAGCAAAGCCTGCAAACAACACGGTCACCGCCAGAAGCGAGGAGGCGCGCAGTCTTCCGTTCACGAGGCCAAGCAAGAAGAGCATGGCAATCCCCAGATAGGCGCCGCCATAGGCCGCACGGATGACATGGTAGTGGTTCGTGCTGGAGAGTTCGATCGCGGGCGCTTCCATCATCATCTGCGGCGCGATGAGATGCAGCGCACCAACGACGAGCATCATTGCCCCTGCGCCGCCAAGCGCAATTGTGCCGAGCCGTCCTGTGGTCATGGTCGAAATATCCCGCATCTTCCCGATACGTTGCATTTTAGCAGGCGCCTGCAATGCAGATAGACAGATGTTGAAAATTATCATTATAATCTTGTCTTATGGATCTGAAGCGTGTCGATCTGAACCTTCTGCGCCTCGTCGAGGCGTTGCTGCGCGAAGGCTCGGCGTCACGTGCGGCAAAGGTCTTGGGCCTGACCCAGCCGGCAGTGTCGCAAGGCTTGCGCCGTGCGCGCGAGGTCTTCGGCGACCCGCTACTGCTGCGGCATGGGAACCGGCTGCTGGCGACCCCTAGAGGTGAAGCGCTCTTGCCGGAGTTGAGGGCAATTCTGGACAGGGTTGGGTCCGTGCTTTCGCCTGCCGGGTTCGAGCCTGCCCGGGCAACCAGGGATTTCATGCTGGGATCAAGCGATCTTGGGCAAGTGCTGGTGCTACCCGGGCTGATTGCCCGGATGGCGCAGGAAGCGCCGAATTGCCGGATAAAGGTCTTGCCGCCGCCGTTGGATGCGAAGGCTGCTGCGGGCATGGATCTCGCGCTGATGGGTGCGCCCGAAACGGCGGGGCCTCTGCGCTGGCATGTGCTTTTTCAGGACCGTTTCGTGCTGATGGCCCGCCGCGATCATCCAGCGCTGGCCGGGCCGCTGCCGATGGAGGATTTCCTGCTGCTGAACCAGGCATTGGTGTCGCCCCGGGCAGAGGGCTTCGAGGGACCGGTGGACGAAGCACTGGGCCGTCTGGGTCAGCGGCGGCGCGTGGCGCTGATGGTCCCGAACTTCATGTCGCTGGTTCCGATTTTGGCCGAAAGCGACCTTGTCGCTGCCGCCCCGCAGCGATTCGCGCAGCTGACGACGGTAATGGCGCTGTGCGGCCACAGGGCGTTGCCTTTTGAGATGCCTGGTTACGCCATGAAAGCCGTCTGGCCGATGGCGCATGAAGCCGATGCGGCAAGCCTTTGGCTGCGCCGGGTTCTCATGTGTACGATCAGCAATTTTGCCGAACCTGCCTGCGGCGACGCAGACCAGGACATACCCGCATCGCCTGTCTGGCAATGATGATGGCAAGGAGTTGACCGCCCGAGATAAATGGCGAGTCGATCGGGCTTTTCTTGTGCAGTGATCCGTTTGCCGGGGCGCAATCAGTCTACAACCTGTCCGGTGCGTTGCAGTGACCCATGTCTTCGGTGCATTCCCTCACCCGTGTCTCTGATCTGTACAACGGGTGGCGTGGCGGAAGGGACGGGCCTCGCGTCCAACCTTCGCCCGCCGTCTTGCCTAGAGTATCCGTGATGATCAAGCCACTTTTTCCTGCCATGGCTTTCCTTTCTTGAGAAGTGCGTTGGCGAGGATGACGAGCTTTCGCATGACGGCTGTGATGGCCTGTTTCGGGGCCTTTCCAGCGGCGACGAGTTGTTTGTTGTCAATCGGCGTCGAATTTTGGCTCTGACTCAAATCTGATGATTTCGCATGGCCGACTGGCGCTGATTCCCTTCGTGAATCTGCGCCAGTCGGCCATGCGAAATCATCAGATTTGAGTCAGAGCCAAAATTCGACGCCGAAACACAGGTTGTCTTGCCATGAAGCACCACGCCTATCGGGAATGAAGTTCGATCACGGTTCCATTTGGTTCATGGCGGAGAGGGAGGGATTCGAACCCCCGATACAGTTGCCCGTATGCCGCATTTCGAGTGCGGTGCTTTCAACCACTCAGCCACCTCTCCGTTCTTTGGGGCATTTGGTCGAACGGCTGGCTACCTAATGGCGACGCGTGGCAAATGCAAGGCGCGTCAGCGTCTTTTGCGTTGGCGGTTCGTGTCGCGAAGCGCGGGTTGCTTGCGGGGTCGCCGCGCTTGCGTGAAGCGGCTGGCAGCCTGCGCATGGCCGCAGGCGCCCGGGCGCCTGCCCGAACTGGTCTTACCCCGCCGCCGCCTCGATCGCCTCCATATCCTCGTCTGACAGGCCGAAATGATGGCCGAGCTCGTGCACCAGAACATGCACGATGATTTCGCCGAGCGTCTCCTCGTTCTCCGCCCAGTAGTCGAGAATGGCGCGGCGGTAGAGGGTGATGCGGTTCGGCCCCTCGCCGGTCTGCGGCGTCCAGCGCTCGGCAAGGCCGCGCCCCTCGAACAGGCCGAGCAGGTCGAACGGCGTCTCCAGGCCGAGATCGTCGGCGATCCGCTCCTCGGGAAAATCGGCGATCACGATCATCACCTCGGCGGTCAGGTCGCGAAACGAGGCCGGCAGATGCGCATAGGCCTCCTGTGCAATCGCCTCGATCTCGCCGAGCGACGGCGAGAGACGGTTGATCCAGTCGCCGGTCTGGTCGATGCGCGCCATGGTGTCGTCCTTTCGTGCGCCCCTATAGCGGTTTGCGGCGGAGCGCGCGAGAGGGCGGGCGCGAATGCCAAGTGACTGATTCAAAAACAGGAATAAATTCTTTTTTCGACGCGCTTGACTCTTGTTGCAGCGGCTGGAATCTATACGAACATAACAGGAACAAAGGCTTTCGCCGTTATCCGCAGCGCGTCCGTTGCGCGCCGGGAAAGTTGGTGTCTTGCCGTGATTTTCGGAGACCGCCATGGCCCTTGCCGTGCCGGAACGTGACCTTGCGCGCCTGCGTCAGGCGATCGCCCGCATCGAAGGCCGGCCGGCGGTGCGCCTGACCGGGCGCACGGGCGACGCCGCGCCACGCGGCGAGGGCGGCCGGGCGGCCGCAGGGGCTGCGCCGCGATACGGACCGGCATGCGGGGACGCGGCCGTCGTGCAGGCGGACGCCGCTGGCGGGTGCTGGCAGGGCCGGCAGCCGTGCGGCGAAACCTCCAATCCGGCGCCGCGCGGCGCCAATGACGACCGCCCGCCGCAAGCCGCGCCGCACGGCCGCCTTGCCACCGGCGCGCGCGCTTTCGACCGGGCGCTGGCGGGCGGCTTGAACCTTGGCGGGCTTGGCGAGATCCGCTGCGCGGCGACCGCCGACGCAGGCGCGGCTGCAGGCTTCGTCGCCGCATTGCTGGCGCGGATGGGCGGCGCTGGGCCGGTGTTGTGGATCGGCGCGCCGCAGGCTTTCGCCGAAGGCGGACGGCCGCATGCGCCAGGCCTGGCGCGGCTCGGCTTCGATCCCGTCCGCCTGCTGCTCGCCTGCCCGCCGCGTCTGGCCGATGCGCTGTGGATCGCCGGCGAGGCCGCGCGTGTCGCGGCGCTGGCGGCCGCCGTGCTGGAGGTGCGGGGCAATCCGCGCGCGCTCGACCTCACCGCGACGCGACGGCTGGCGATGGCCGCGCGGGCTGCCGCACGGCCGGTGTTGCTGCTGCGCCAGGCGGGCGACGGGGAGGCGAGCGCCGCTTCGTGGCGGCTTTGCGTCACGAGCGCGCCGGCCTCGCCACCCCGCTTGTTGGCCGCAAGCGCGCTGGAAACTGCCTTCGAGGCCGGCGTCGGCCCGCTGGCCTTTGCGGTGACGATCGAGAAGCTGCGTGGCGGCGCGCCCGTCGCCGCGTCTTTCATGATGGAGTGGAACGCCGATGAACGCGCATTCGCCGACATTGTCCCTTCAGGCCGGGCCGCCGCTGCCGGTCCGCTTGCCGAACCGCTATCTGGCGCTGGCGCTGCCGCGCCTGTCCACCGACCGCATTGCGCGCAGCCGCTGGGGCAGGTCGTGGCGTTCGACCGGGCGTCCTGACGCGCCGCCGATCGTCGTCAGCCGGCGCGACAACAACACGCGCCGCATCGCCGCGCTCGACGAGATGGCCGAGGCGGCAGGATTGCGGCGCGGCCAGGGCATCGCCGATGCGCGCGCGATCGCCCCGGCGATCGAGGTGCTGGAGGAGGACGAGGCGGCCGACCGCCGGCTGCTGGAGGGCGTCGCCGACTGGTGCGACCGCTACACGCCGCTGGTGGCGCTGGATGCGCCGGACGGGCTCTATCTCGACATCGCCGGCTGCTGTCACCTGTTCGGCGGCGAACGCCGGCTGATCGACGATTTGCTGATGCGCCTGTTCGAGCAGGGGCTCGACGCGCGCGCCGCCATCGCCTCCACCCCCGGCGCAGCCTTTGCCGTCGCCCGCTTCGGCGCAGGCGACATCGTTGCGCCGGGCGACGAGCCCGCCGCGCTGGCCGCCTTGCCGGCCGCCGCGCTCCGGCTCGACGGGC
>CALMYO010000009.1 GCA_937873685.1 uncultured Paracoccaceae bacterium | reverse complement strand
CGCTCCTTGCCAGGACGCACGATACCGGCGTCCAAACGATTCAATTTGATCGAACAACGCTCTAAAGCCCGAAATCGATGCCTTCGATGTCAAGGAACTCGGCTGCCGCCACCGCGCCCTTCGGCATCGCGGCGTCCACGAAACCGTCGAGCGTTCCTTCCACTTCAAGCGCCGTATGGTCCGAAAGATAGCGCCAGGTGCGAACTGAAGCCCAGGCGCTCATCAGCGTCAGCGTCAACAGGGTGACGATCAGGTTGGAAACGATGATCCAGGTGTAGCGCCCGCGCGAAAGCGTCGAGGCAAGCCGGTGGCGCCCATCCAGGACTGTGGCATTGAAGGCGATGTTGCGCGCGCCCGCATTGTAGAAAATGTAGGCTAGCGCAATGCCGGCATAAACGCCGAAGGCGAGGCCGATCGCCGCCCCGGACGCGAGGAAGCCGAGAAAGGGATCGTCGAAATCCGCGTCTGCGCCGCCGTCGCCCACCAGCGACAGGCCGCTGAACCCGGCCATGCCGATGAGTCCGGCGATGGCCGTCACGATCACGAAGAACAGCACGGCCATGCCGAAATTGCCGAAAAACCGGCCCGCCGTGGTATCAGTGCGGAACTCCGCCGTGCCATAGCGCGTGCCATTGCCGAGATAGTTGTTCGACATGCGCGAATAGACCGGGGTGAGCAGCCCGGCGGTGAGCATCACCGCAAACGGCATCAGCGCATAGATGCCAAGCGCCGTCCAGTAGCTCCCCCTGAATCCGAAGCGCACGTTGCGGTAACTGGTCATGCGCGCGTTGAAGGCCAGCGACTTGTTGATCAGCCAGGGCAGCGCGATCAGATAGGGTATGATCAGCACCGCGAAGGCCGGGCTGACATTGACAAGGATGTTGTAGACCACCAGCACCGCCACCACGATGATGCGGCCGATCAGGATCGACACCGGGCGTGCGTGGTATTCGAAATTGTGCCCGTCGAGAAAGGTGTTGCCATAGAAATAGCGCAACCGGCGCACCTTCGCCCAGGCGCTGTAGATGCCGAGCGTCAGGATCGTCAGCAGCAGGTTGACGATCCAGATGCCGAAATACTCAGACGCGTTGCCGCGGAACTCGAACTGCGCGGCGCGTGCCGTGCCGGCGGAAAATAAACCTTGCCGCCCGAATGCCGTGTTCATGTCGTCTATCCCCGTTCACGCCCCGGTCGTCCATAGCACGATTCTGCGAGTACGGGGAGGCGTGTGCACGGCTTCGTCAGGGCAATCGGGTGAAGCGTTCTTTGCGGTTTGGCGCTGTTCCTTGAGCCATACCTTGCCGAAGGGGCCAAGGCGGATCAGCCGCGCGCTCAATTGTCCTTCGCTTTGCAATCGCCCCCTTGCGCGGCGCTGCAATCGGTGGAACCATGACATTTTAGCGACGGCCGCAGGCCGGCCGCCGCCTGTTTGAAGCCGCGCGCAAGCGCACCAAAAACAACGATCCGGCCTTTCCCGGCCGGGCGACAGGAGGAGGCCATATCATGGGTACACGCGCCGGAGGCAGGCGTTCGGGGCCGAAATGCATCGCCATTGTCGGCCCCTTCGCCAGCGGAAAGACCACGTTGCTTGAGGCGATCGCTGCGCGCACCGGGGCGATTACGCGCCAGGCGACGGTCGCGTCCGGCGGCACGATCGGCGATCATTCGGCCGAAGCGCGCGAGCACCTGATGAGCGTGGAAGCGACCGCAGCTACGGTGGATTTCATGGGCGAGGCCTTCACCTTCATCGATTGCCCGGGTTCGGTGGAATTCTCGCACGAGGCCGATGCGGTGCTGGCCGGTTGCGACGCGGCAATCGTGGTCGCTGAGCCGGACGAAAAGAAGATCCCCGCCCTGCAGCTGATCATGCGCCAGCTCGACGATCTCGGCGTTCCGCGGCTGCTGTTCCTCAACAAGATCGACGTTGCGGCGCACGGCGTGCGCGAGACGCTGAAGCTGCTGCAGCCCGTCAGCGCCAAGCCGCTGCTGTTGCGCCAGATCCCGATCTGGAAGGACGGCATTGCGATCGGCGCGATCGACCTTGCGCTGGAACGCGCCTACATCTACCGCGAGCATGCCGAAAGCGAAGTGGCGGCCATTCCCGACGAGGAGAAGGCGCGCGAGATCGAGGCGCGGTTCTCCATGCTGGAGACGCTCGCCGATCACGACGATGCGCTGATGGAGCAGCTGCTGGAAGACATCGCGCCGCCGGCCGACGAGGTGTTCGACGATCTTTCCGCCGATCTGCGCGAGGGCCATGTCACGCCGGTGCTGATCGGCGCCGCCGAGAAGGGCAATGGCGTCATGCGCCTGCTGAAGACACTGCGCCACGATGCGCCGGGCATCGAGGACACGGCGAAGCGGCTCGGCCTGAAGGATGCCGCGACGCCAGCGGTTCAGGTGATGAAGACCGTGCACACCACCCATGGCGGCAAGTTGTCGATCGCCCGCATACTGGCCGGACCGATTGCCGACGGGGCGGAACTAAACGGGCCGGACGGCCCCGCCGGCCGCGTCTCAGGCGTCTACCGCATGCTCGGCAAGGACCAGACCAAGCTCGCCAAGGCGATTGCCGGCGACACGGTGGCGCTCGGCAAGCTCGACCATGCCGCGACCGGCCAGACGCTTGCCGCCGGCAAGGGCGCGCCGGCGCAACTGGCGGCCATCGGGAAAGCGACGTCTGTGTTCGCCGTCTCGATGCGGCCGAAGGAGCGCAAGGATGATGTGAAGCTGTCGACGGCGCTGCACAAGCTCACCGAGGAGGATCCGGGCCTTGCCATGGAGCACCGGCCCGACACCGGCGAGACCATTGTCTACGGCCAGGGCGAGATGCATCTGCGCGTCACCACGGAACGGCTGCAGGGCAAGTACGGGATCGCGGTCGATGTCGGCCAGCCGTCGGTGCCGTATCGCGAGACGATCCGCAAACAGACGCAGGTGCGCGGCCGCCACAAGAAGCAATCGGGCGGGCATGGCCAGTTCGGCGACGTGGTGGTGGAGATTGCGCCGCAGCCGCGCGGCGCCGGCTTTGCCTTCACCGATACGATCACCGGCGGCGTGGTGCCGAAGCAGTACATCCCCTCGGTGGAGGCCGGCATCCGCGATTACCTCAATTGCGGGCCGCTCGGCTTTCCGGTGGTCGATGTGACGGTCAATTTGTCGGACGGCTCCTATCACAGCGTCGATTCCTCCGACATGGCGTTCCAGATGGCCGGCAAGCTCGCCATGCGCGAAGGCATGCCGCAATGCTCGCCGGTGCTGCTGGAGCCGATCATGAAAGTGGCGATCGCCACGCCGAACGACGCCACGGCGAAGATCACGGCGCTTATCCCGCAGCGGCGGGGCCAGATCCTCGGCTTCGACGCCCGTCCCGGCTGGGAGGGCTGGGACGTGGTGGAGGCGATGATGCCGCAGGCCGAGATCGGCGACATGATCATCGAATTGCGCTCGGCCACCGCCGGCGTCGCTTCCTATACCGCAAGCTTCGACCACATGGCGGAACTGACCGGCCGCATTGCCGACCAGGTGATCGAGGCGGCGGCGAAGGCGCGCGAAAAGGCGGCGTGAGGGCGGTGGCGGTTTGGCGCCGGTTTGTCTGCCCCTGCAGGGGAGGCAGCCGGCAAGTCGCAGCTCAGGCGGCGGCTTTCAGTCGCTCCCACTCGGCCTCGAACTGCAGGATGTACTGCCCGCCCTCGCCGGTGTCGGGCAAGAGGTTCGCCATGTCGGGAAAGATTTTCCCAAACAGCGTCTGGCGCGACTCGCTCCACGGCATGGTCTGCGCGGCGCGCATCTCGGCGAGGATCATCTCAAGCCGCCGGCGCACCTTCTCCGGGTCGGGGCGATAAACATAGGGCTGCGGCGCGGCTTCGCCGAAAAGGTCGCCCTGCGCCGGCGTCGCGCCGAAAAGGTCGGGTTGGTTGCGGATGGTCATGGTCGCGTTTCCGAATCGCTGACACCATGCCAAAGCACTACGGCGATGGCGAGACGCGGTTCAGGCGGTAACGCCAAAAGCCTGTTGATAGGCGGCGTCGATCTTTTCCATTTGTTGAATTGTAAACGTGAGCGCGTCGCAGATGCGGCCGACATGGGTGATCTCATCCAGCGTCAGCGGATAATCCACTCCTGCGTCCCGGCCCTTCTCGGAGAAGTGTTTGCGGCCCTTGCGCGATTTCAGGTACTTGTCGAGCACCTGATAGCCGCCGATATGGAAGTTCCACACATCCTCCGGCACCGGCGCAAACCCTTGTGTCTTGTTGATCGAAACCGTCCGGTCTTCGGCCGACCAGCGCACATGCTCCACCAAGTTGGAACCCTTGCCTTTCAGGTCGCCGACGCCGGTTTTCGGCAAGGTGCGCATCAGGTGCGCCTGCACGAGGTCCCAACCGAGCACCGACAGCGCGTCAAAGTCCTCCGCGCGTTCCGGAAACGGAATGCGCGGGAAATCGATGCGCAGGAACTCGGCATATTTTTGCCGGTAGGTCGGCGCATGCAGGATGGCATAGATGCAGCCGAGTACTTCCTCCGGCGTGTAGTGGTGGGAGTAGCGGGCGTCGAGCCAAGTGCGGAATTCGGGGGAGAGATTTTCAAATCCGTTACAAAGCAATGGAAAAACAAATCCGTTATTAGATGTCTTTGGAGACATACATATTACTTCGGAAAGCGCATCTGTAATTTGTGCGTGACAGAATATCTCGCCTTTTGTCAATCTTGATGTAACTAGGGCAACAGAATTTTTCGAAACATGAGTCATCACTTCGCCACGTGGATAGCAATGAAATCCACGCGATTTGCCCGTGTAATACGTTTGGACACCTCGAAAAACCTCCCCATCGGAGCCGTTTCGTGATTCAGTACTGAGGT
>CALMYO010000008.1 GCA_937873685.1 uncultured Paracoccaceae bacterium | reverse complement strand
ACCGGCATTCCCACGATCGCACCGGTTGCGAGGGCTCTCGACGGGATGGCCGGGGCGTTTCACATCAAGGTTCATGACGGTCCGCGCTACCGCGAGGCGGTGAGCCGCCTGCAAACCCAGCCCTATGGCAGCCATGCCGACGAAATGGAGACATCGCGCATGCTGGCGCTTGCGCCGTCACGCGTCGACATGGCGCGCGCCGCCGCGTCGCCTGCGGGGCCTTTCGACGGGCCGCTGACCCGACTGAACGCGCCTTCCGGAAGCTATGGCGACCCGACATTGGCGACATTCGAGAAGGGACGAATCCTGCTCGACGCCATGGTGGCCGACCTGATCGCCGCGGCGCGCGACGCCAAAACCGCGGCGCAGCGATGACAAATGCGGTCATGCGGACGGTAATGAGCGCCGGTTCGGCGCACATGTCTTGAAAACGGCGCGCCTGCCCGCCTAGTCTTGGTTCACAGAACGGCAATTCGTGGAGGTTGGCCGTACATGGCGCACATTTGCATCTGGTTCGTCGCCTTGTTTTTCGCTGGATCGCTGGCTGTAGGCCCGGCCTTGGCGCAGGAACCGTTGCGGGGCGTGGCGCTGGTGATCGGTAACGGCGAGTACGAGCACTTGCCGCCGCTTCAGAACCCGCCGAACGATGCGCGCGAGGTCGAGGACCTGCTCGACCGGCTCGGTTTCGACACCGACGGGTCGACTGACCGTGACGCGAGGCGGCTTGCGCGCGACCTCGAAGGCTTTCTTGAAGACGCCGAGGGCGCGGACGTTGCGGTCTTCTATTACGCCGGCCACGGCATCGAGGCGGGGGGCGAGAACTGGCTGGTGCCGGGCGACGCCGACCTGAAGGCGCTGGAAGACGCAGGCGACAGCCTCGTGCCGGTCGGCGATTTCCTCAAGCGGCTGCGCCAGATCGTGCCGTTGACCATCGTCATGCTCGACGCCTGCCGCGACAATCCCTTCCCCGACGGCTCGATGCTGGTGGCCGGCAAGGGCGAAAAGCCGATCGAGGTGGCCTCGGCAGGTCTCGGCGCGGGCGGAACGCCCGGCGCAACCGCGCTTTCCCTGCTGGACGAGGCGCCGAAGCCGGAGGAGATCGGCCAGGTGATCGCCTTTGCCGCAGAGCCGGGGCGCGCGGCGCTCGATGGCGATCCGGGCAAGCACAGCCCCTATGCGGCAGCGTTGCTGAAACATTTCGAGACGCTGGCGGGCCAGGAATTCGGCCTCGTCATGCGCATGGTCGGCGAGGAGGTCTATCTCAAGACTGACGGCCGCCAGCGCCCGTGGATCAACGAGAGCCTGCGCAAGCTTCTGTATTTCGGCGAGACGCCGGACCCGGTGGAAGGGCCGGAAGGCGAGATCCTTTCCGAGCGGCGGCAGTTGCTGCTGACGATCTCGACCTTGCCGCAGACGAGGCGTGAGCAGGTGGAGCTTGCGGCGAAGAACGGCGGCGTGCCTATGGATGCGCTCTATGGCATGCTGCGCGCGCTTGGCCAGGATGCGCCCGAAGACCCGGCCGAACTCGACCGAATCCTGCGCGACCAGACCGAGAAGCTTAAAGCGATCCTGAAAGAGCGCGATGCGCTGAAAAGCACCGATCCGGAAATCGTGCGCTTGACCGATCTTGCCGGCGCGGCGCTGGACGAGGGTGCGCTGGAAACGGCGATCTCGCTGCATGAGAAGGCGAAGGCCCGTGTCGCGGAACTGGCCGAAACCGTGGCAACCGCAGAATCCGACATCAAGGCGCGGCGGCTGGAATTCGCCAAGGTGTTCGCCGATTCGGCCGCAGCCTACGCGCTTGCTTTCAGGCATCTCGATGCGGCGCGCGACTACGACAAGGCGTTCGAGCAGGTGGAGCGCTGGGACGACTACCTTGCCTGGGAATACAAGTACAACGCGGCGAACCGTTATCGCGACCACGCCGATTTCAACGGCGGGATTGCGGCGTTGACGATGGCGGTGGAAACCGGGCGCGAGGCCGTGCGACTGGCGGGCCGCATCAACGATCCCGATCTGCTGGCGCAAACGCAGAACAACTTTGCGAACGCGCTGACGCTGGCCGGCCGGCGCGAGCATCGCCGCGACTGGCTGGAAGAGGCGGCGGCGGGGTTCAACGAAGCCACCAAGGTGCTGACCTTCGAGAAGAATCCGCACGACTGGGCGGTGGTGCGCAACAACATCGCCAGCGTCTGGTTCTCGATCGGCAACACGGAGAACGATCTTGATGCCTATGAGAAGGCGATCACCGAGTACAAATACGCGCTGACCGGCTGGACGAAGGAGGATTATCCTGAGCGCTATGTCGTCGCCAAGGTGAACATCGGCGGCGCGCTTGCGGAAATGGGAAAACGGTCGCGCGATCCCGCACGGTTGCGCGAAGCGATCGAGGCCTTCGCCGATGTGCTGACGGTGGTGGACCGGCAAACCGACCCGGAGAACTGGTCGGACGCACATTTCGGCTCCGGCAATGCGTGGTCGGAATTGGCGCGGCTTGCGCGCAAGAACGGAAACAAGGAGGAGGCCGCCGCCCATTGGGACAAGGCGCGGATCGCGTTCGACCTGTCGATGCAGGGCCTGCCGGTGGACCGATACCCCGTGCCGTGGTCGGACACGGGCCACAACGCGGCGCTTGCACTGCAGGAGCGCGCCGAGATGCTGGAGGATGTTGCCGGAATGGAGAGTGCGGTCGCGCTCTATCGCAAGGTACTTGCCGTGCGCGATCCGCTGATCCATCCGCGCAGCTGGCAGATGACGGCCGAGAACATCGCCGCCTCGCTGTCGTCGCTTGCCGGCTGGAAGAAGGATTCGGCGCTGGCCGCCGAGGCCGGCAGTTTTTACGACCAGTTGCCGCAAACGCAGCGCCGCGTCGGCATGGAGACCGAGGCGCATGCAAATGAGCGGCGCGGATTGCTGGCGCACGCGTTGCAAGCCCGGCTTGCCGACGACGCGGCGTTGCAGGCGGCGACCGCGCAGAAGGCCCGTGACTTGATGGCCGCTGCCGCCGACGACAAGGTGCGCAACGGCGTTCGCGACACGCTGGCGGAAATACATCGCGAATGGGGCAGGAGCGAGATTGATCGCGACCGTCGCGACAGCGCGCTTGCCGCCTTCGCGGCCCATGAAGCGCTCTACGACCGCGCGGCCGAACCCGCCCAGTGGGGCAAGGCGCGGCAATGGACCGGCTGGGCGATGAAGCGCTTCGCCGACCATACTAACGACACCGCGTTGCTACGCGCTTCCGCCGACGCCTATGGCGAGTCGGTCGCGGCACTGGCGCCGCTGCCCGATGCGAAGGGCGATTTTGATTACGCGATTGCCCGGCGTTTCGAATCGCTGGACAAGCTGGCCAACCTGCTGTGGGAACAGCAGAAGCAGGTCGAATCCCTTGTCGTGTACGAAGAGATCGCCGCGCTTCGCGATCCCCCCGCCGATCCGCAAGCTTTCGCCGACGCGCGCATGACCGTGGCGCGCGCCAACAAGATCATCGGCGACATGAACCGTGATGTCGCCCGCTGGCGCAAGGCGGTCGAGACCTTCGACATCGCGCTCGCCGCCTTGCCGGAGACAACCGACACGGCCTACCGCCGCGACAATGTGCAGGAGCGGGCGCGCGCGCTTGCCGCGATCGCGTCCGTCGAGCCCGGCAAGGCGGAGACCGATGCGATGGTCGCCGGCTTCGAGGCGCTGGTCGATATCGATCGCAAGAGCGGCAATGTCGACGGCGAGGCCGGCGCGCTGATCGAACTGGCCTATGGGCTGTGGACGGCGGAAGCCGCCGGCGGCGAGGCAGCCCTTCTGGACACGGCGGAAACCGCGTTCGAGCGGATGCTGGCGCTGATGACGCCGGAGCGCGAGGCGATGTCCTTCACGCAGGCGCGCGCGGATCTTGCCGCGCTTCGCATCCATCGCATGGACCGCACACGCGACGCCTCGCGCATCGGCGATTCGATCGCGGTCCTGCGCAAGGCGCTGGAAGGCGTCGACCGCACGGCCGATCCGCGTGCCTTCGCCGACCGATCCAACGGGCTCGGCTACGGCCTTGCGGTGCTCGCCGACATCACCAGCGACGCCGCGGCGGCTTCCGAGGCCGTGGCGCTGACCCGCGAGGCGGTCGCCGAGTACGACAGGCTTGCGGCGCAACTGCGCGAAGGCGGGGAAAGCGGAACCGACGGTGCGGGCACCGGCGCAGCGGGCGGTGGAACAACGGATGGCGCGTCCGCGTCCGCCACGGCGTCCGCCGAGATCGCCCGGGCCGAACTTTCTGCCGCGCAAATCCGCGACAGCCTGTGCGTGGCGCTGGCCGCGCAAGCGCGCGTCACCACGAACAAGGCGCTGGCAACCGAGGCAGCTTCTGTTTGCGATGCGGCATTGGCGGTTTTCGAGGCGCAAGGCGACAAGGCCAACCTCGAGATCACGACTAGGCATCGCGAGGCGTCGGTGAAGGTCGGAGAGGGGTTGTAGGGGCAGAGCGTTCCTCGAGCATTTTCGCTCCTTTGAACTGGAACCCACTCCCACCCGGACCTTCGGTCCGACCTCCCCAGAAGGGGAAGGTGGCCACCTCAACTCTCCGGCAGCGCGCCGCCCTCGCGGCTGCGCCGGACGACGAAATCCGTCAGCGCGTCCGCGCGCGCGACATCGAGCGGCGGGGGCGCGGAAACCCGCAGCGTGTCCCTGCACCAACCCCGCGCCCCCTTCACCCAGGTCTTCGCGCCCTCGCCCTACGAAGCCGAGCCGATGCTGCGCGGCGTCTACTTCGTCAGCGGCACGCAGGAAGGCACGCCGATCGACCGCGTGCTCGGCGCCGTGGCGCGCCGCTATCGCGTCGAGCAGGCGATCTTGCCGCCACAGAAGAGCAGCGGC
>CALMYO010000007.1 GCA_937873685.1 uncultured Paracoccaceae bacterium | reverse complement strand
TCCGCCCGGCGGGCGTGTGCTGACCATGCTCGGCAACGGCATCGACCACATCGCGCTGTTTCTTGGCGCTGCGCTTGCCGGCGCGGTTTTCGTGCCGGTCAATCCTGACCTTCGCGGGCCGTCATTGGCGCATGTGTTGGCAAAAACCGCCCCCGATACGGCGTTCGTCACGGCTGATGCGGCCGCCCGTCTCGCCGAGACGGGGTGCGCAGTTGCGCCGGACCGGATCGTCACCTGCGAGCGCTGGGGCGACCGCTTTGCCACGTCCACGGATACCGAGCGCCGGCAACACCGGGATTGGCCGCTACCGGGCCAGAACGCAGCGCCGGACGATTTGCGCGCCTTCCTGTTCACCTCCGGCACGACCGGGCCACCGAAGGGGGTGATGGTGACAGAGCGCATGCTGCTTGCTTCGGCTGCCGGCACGGCGCTCGCCAGCGATTGCAAGAATGGCGACATCTTTCTGATGTGGGAGCCGATACACCACATCGGCGGATGCCAGATCGCGGTGATGGCGCTGATGCATGCGGTTGCGCTGGTGCTGGTGGAGCGCTTCAGCGCGAGCCGCCTGTGGGATACGGTGCGACGTCACGGCATCACCAAGCTGCACTATCTCGGCGGCGTGCTGGAGATCCTGCTGAAGGCCGAACCGAAACCGGATGACCGGGATCATCCGGTGAAACTCGCCTTCGGCGGCGGCTGCCGGCCGCAGGTGTGGCGCGCGTTCCAGCAGCGCTTCGACATTCCGATTCGCGAAGTCTACGGCATGACCGAAGCGTCCAGCTTCACCACGGTCAATGTCGACGGCGTGGTCGGTTCGGTCGGCACACCCGTGCCGTGGTTCGATGTGGCGTTGTTGGACGCGGACGCCACGCCAGTCGCGGACGGTCAGGTGGGTGAGATCGTGGTGGAAAGCTGTCACCCGGGCCTGTTCACGCCGGGCTATCTCGACGAGCCGGAAGCGACCGCGCGTCTGCTGCAGGGCGGTCGGCTGCATAGCGGCGATTCGGCCCGGCGCGAAGCGGACGGGCACTACTGGTTTCTCGGTCGCCTGTCCGACAGCCTTCGACGCCGGGGCGAGAACATTTCGGCCTGGGAGGTGGAGACAGCGCTCGCCGCCCATCCGCAGATCGCCGAGACGGCGGTCACCGGCGTCGACGCCGAGATCGGCGAACAGGAGATCCTGTGCTTTGTGCTCATGCGCGCCGGCGCGACTTTCAACGCCGCGGCGTTGTCACACTGGGCGCGGGCAAACCTGCCGCCGCATCATGTTCCGCGTTACTGGAAACATGTCGAGACATTCGAGCGTACGCCCAGTCAGCGCATCCTGAAGAACCGGCTCGATCGAAGCCTCGACGACGCATTCGACGCCGCGCCTGCGCGGGAACGGGCGTGACGCGGATCGGGCAGGCCGTCATGGCGGATGTGGCGAGATGCTGTTTTGCGCCGCGCGCTCAAACCGCGTTTCGTTGAATTCCTCAGAACGGCAGCTTCATGCCGGGCGGGATCGGCAGGCCGGCTGTCAGCTCCGCCGTCTTCTGCTGGATCATCACCTCCAGCTTCGACTTGGCGTCGTTGTGGGCGGCAAGGATAAGGTCTTCGAGGATCTCCGCCTCGCCCTCCTTCATCAATGACGGGTCGATGGCAAGTTTCTCCATCTGGCCGTTGCCGGCAAGCGTCACCGAAACCAGCCCGCCGCCCGATTGCGCCGTCACCGTCGCAGCGGCGATCTCCTGCTGCATCGCCTGCATCTTTTCCTGCATTTCCTTGGCCTTGCCCATCAGGCCGAGCAGATCGCGCATCGTGGTGCTCCGTTCAGAAATCGTCGTCGTCGTCCGGCAGTTCGATCGGCGCCGGCGCCGCTTCGTCCGTATCCAGGTTGATATCGGCATCGGCCGCCGGCCCGGCAAGCCGCACGTCGATGATCTTAGCGCCGGGAAACGCTGCGAGAATGGCGCGCACCTGCGGATCGTTCGCCGCATCGGCCATCGCGTCGCTGCGGACCGCGGCGTCCTGCTCCTCCAGCGTCGGCCCGCCCGCCTCGCGCGAGACCGTCACCAGCCAGGCGCGGCCCGTCCAGTCCTTCAGCTTGCGCGACAGGTCGCCCGGCAACGTCTTCGGCGCGGCCTCGGTCAGCGCCACTTCCAGCTTGCCGGGTTCCAGCCGCACCGGCTTGAGGAAACTGCGCACCGAAGCCCGCATCACCGGATCGCGATGCTTCTCGGCGAGTGCGGCGATATCGGCGAGGCTTTCGATCTTCACCGTTTCAGCCGGTGGCGTCTCCGGAGCGCGCACCGGTTGCTCAGCCTGCGCTTGCGGCTGCGTTTCGTCGCGGCTTGCCACCAGCCGCATGGTCGCGGACGCGGCGCCTGACGCCGGAACAGCGCGCGACGGCTGGGCGATGGCGGCCGCCGCACCGCCGCCAAAGGCTGCAGACGGCGCACCCCCACCCCGGCCGCCGGACGGCGCTCCAGTGGGCACAGCGCCGCCTTCCAGCGCCGCGTCGAGCCGTTTCAGCGCCTCATCGAGCGGCGGCAGGTCGGAGGCGTGCGCGAGGCGGATCAGCAGCATCTCGGCCGCCGCGATCGGGCGCGCCGCCTGTTCCACCTCGGCGATGCCTTTCAGCAGCATCTGCCAGGCGCGCGACAGAACCCGCACGGGCAAGGCCTTTGCGAACTCCGCGCCGCGTTCACGCTCCTCCTGCGACAGCGACAGGTCCTGCCCGGCGCGCTCGGCGAATTTCAGCCTTGTGACGAGATGGGTGAAATCGGCGAGGTCGGTCATCACCACGGCGGGTTCCGCGCCGGCGTCGTATTGCGCCCGCAATTCGTCCAGCGCCGCGCTGACATCGCCCTTCATCACTTGCTCGAACAGGTCGACGATGCGCGCCCGGTCGGCAAGGCCGAGCATGGCGCGCACGGCGTCGGCGGTGACCGCACCGCCGCCGTGCGCAATCGCCTGGTCGAGGATCGACAGCGAATCGCGCACAGAACCTTCCGCCGCCCGCGCGATCATCGACAAGGCCGCATCGTCAGCCTCGATGTTCTCCTGTCCCGCGATCATGCGCAGGTGCGACACCAGCGTGTCGGCCTCGATTCGGCGCAAGTCGAAGCGCTGGCAGCGCGACAGCACCGTGATCGGCACCTTGCGGATCTCGGTGGTGGCGAAGATGAACTTCACATGCTCCGGCGGTTCCTCCAGCGTCTTCAGCAGGCCGTTGAAGGCCTGCGTCGACAGCATGTGCACCTCGTCGATGATGTAGACCTTGTAGCGCGCCGAAACCGGGCGGTAGCGCACCTGCTCGATGATCTCGCGGATGTCGTCGATGCCGGTGTGCGAGGCGGCGTCCATTTCGATGATGTCGACATGGCGGCCTTCGAGAATGGCCTCGCAATGCTCGCCGGGTTGGGCGAGATCGATGCTCGGCCGGTCAGTCTCAGCGGTGCGGTAGTTCAGCGCGCGGGCGAGGATGCGCGCCGTCGTGGTCTTGCCGACCCCGCGCACGCCGGTCAGCATCCAGGCCTGCGCGATGCGGCCGGCGGCGAACGCATTGGTGAGCGTGCGCACCATCGGCTCCTGGCCGATCAGCGCGGTGAAATCGCGCGGCCGGTACTTGCGCGCCAGCACGCGGTAGGGGGAAGTCTCGCTCGCCATGAAACAGAGCTTTGCGGGGAGCGGGGCGCGATTGTCAACCGCGCTGCGCACGCAATGGCCGGCGCCTATTCTCAAGCGCCGCCAAAACCGCTATGCGGTCGCCATGGATCAGTTGCATCACACCGACCGCGACGACGGCGTGACGGCTGTCGCCGGGCTTGCCGGAGCCACGGCGCACGGCGCGTCGCAGCGCAAGGTCTACGTCAAGACCTATGGCTGTCAGATGAACGTCTACGATTCGGCGCGCATGGCCGAGGCATTGGCGGTCGAAGGCTATGGCGAGGCGGCATCGCCCGAAGACGCCGACCTGGTGCTGCTCAACACCTGCCACATCCGCGAAAAGGCGGCCGAAAAGGTCTATTCGGAAATCGGGCGGCTGCGTGCGATCAAGCAGGCGCGCCGCGCCGAGGGCCGCGACACCCTGATCGCTGTCGCCGGTTGCGTTGCGCAGGCCGAAGGGCGCGAGATCCTGTCGCGGGCGCAGGCCGTCGACCTGGTGATCGGCCCGCAGAGCTACCACCGCCTGCCGCAGGCCTTGCAGCGCGCCCGCGCCGGCGAGCGCACGGTCGAACTCGACCATGCGGTGGAAGACAAGTTCGAGCACCTGCCGCAACGCTCGCGCATTGTCGCCTCACGATCGGTCACCGCCTTCCTCACCGTGCAGGAGGGTTGCGACAAGTTCTGCACCTTCTGTGTTGTCCCCTATACCCGGGGCGCGGAAGTGTCGCGCCCGCTCAAGCAGATCGTCGACGAGGCGAAGGCGCTGGCCGATGCCGGCGTGCGCGAGATCACCCTGCTCGGGCAGAACGTCAATGCGTGGCGGGGCGAGGCTTCGGACGGAGGCGAGTTCGGGCTCGGCCGGCTGCTTGCGCGCCTCGCCGAAATCCCCGGCATCGCCCGGCTGCGCTACACCACCAGCCACCCGCGCGACATGGATGACGAGCTGATCGCCGCCCATCGCGACCTGCCGCAGCTGATGCCCTACCTGCACCTGCCGATACAGGCGGGGTCCGCTGCGGGCCCGGATGGGGGGGACCGCCCCCGCACCCCCCCCGCCTCGACCATGGTGCGGAAGCCGCCCCCCACCGCCCCCCCAGGCCCCCCTCCCGGCGCTGCTCCCCTCCCGCCCCCTGCCGATACAGGCGGGTTCCGAGGCGATCCTGAGGGCGATGAACCCCCGCCCCACCGCCTCCGACTATCTGAGGCTTGTCGGGCGCATTCGCGCGGCGCGCCCCGATATCGCGCTGTCGGGCGATTTCATCGTCGGTTTTCCCGGCGAGACCGACGCCGATTTCGAAGCGACGCTGCGGCTGATCGAAGAGGTGGGCTACGCGCAGGCTTTCTCGTTCAAGTACTCGCCACGTCCCGGCACGCCCGGAGCCTCGCTGGAGGATCAGGTCGCCGAGCCGGTGAAAACCGAACGCCTGTACCGCCTGCAGGCGCTGCTGCGCGCGCAGCAGGATTCGTTTGGGCAAACGCGCGTCGGCATGGCGTTCGACGTGCTCCTTGAAAAGCCCGGACGGCACGCCGGCCAGATGGTCGGGCGATCGCCCTGGCTGCAGCCTGTCGTCGTTGATGAAACCGACATGGAAATCGGCGACATTGTGCGGGTGCGAATCACTTCGGCCGGGCCGAACAGCCTGATGGCGCGCATCGAGACGAGCGAGGCGGCATGACAAGGGGAGCGAAGGCTTGAGCGCAAAACCGCAGGCCAGGCAGGCGCCGGAAGGCGCGTCAGACATGGCGCATATCGTGCTCACCTTCGACAACAATGCCCATGCGCGCCAGCTCTACGGCCAGTTCGACCAGAATCTCGCGCTGATCGAGCAGAAGCTCGGCGTCGACGTGCGCTCGCGCGGCAATCAGGTGTCGATCCGCGGTGCTTCGGCTTCCGCAGAACAGGCGCGCCGCACGCTGGACTACCTCTACGATGTGTTGCTGAAGGGCCGCGCAGAAATCGCGGTCTCCGATGTCGACGGGGCAATCCGCATGGCGGTGGCCGCCGACGACCAGCTTTCCCTGCCAACGCTGGAGCGCAAGGGCCGCATGGCGGTGGCGCAGATCGCCACGCGCAAACGGACCGTGTTCGCGCGAACGCCGAACCAGGATGCCTATATGCGCGCGCTGGAGCGTTCCGAACTGGTGTTCGGCGTCGGCCCGGCCGGCACCGGCAAGACCTATCTCGCCGTGGCGCATGCCGCCATGCTGCTGGAGCGCGGCGCGGTGGAGCGCATCGTCCTGTCGCGGCCGGCGGTCGAAGCGGGCGAGCGCCTCGGCTTCCTGCCGGGCGACATGAAGGAGAAGGTCGATCCCTACCTGCGACCGCTCTACGACGCGCTGCACGACATGATTCCAAGCGACAAGGTTGAGCGGGCGCTTGCCGCCGGCGTCATCGAGGTGGCGCCGCTGGCCTTCATGCGCGGCCGCACCCTGGCGCATGCCGCCGTGATCCTCGACGAGGCGCAGAACACCACGGCGATGCAGATGAAGATGTTCCTCACGCGTCTCGGCGAGGGCGCGCGGATGGTCGTCACCGGCGATCCCAGCCAGGTGGATCTGCCGCCCGGCCAGCGCTCGGGCCTTGTCGATGCGCTGTCGATTCTTGCCGACGTGGAAGGCGTGGTGAAGGTGCATTTCGGCGAAGGCGACGTGGTGCGCCATCCGCTGGTGGCGCGCATCGTCGGCGCCTACGATCGCGCCGGCAACAAGAACAAGGCCGGCGCTTGACGGGCATTTCGACCGATATCCTGGAAGAGGCGGGCGACTGGCCGGATGTCGCACAAATCGGCCGGACGGCGGCGCGCGCCTTCGACATGGCTGCGCTATATCTTGAAATCGGCGGCATCGAAACCGAAGTGAGCCTCGTCCTGACCGACGATCAGCACATGCGGGTGCTGAACCGGCAGTGGCGCAGCATCGACAAGCCGACCAATGTGCTGTCGTTTCCGGCCATGCCGGTCAGGCCGGGGCAGAAGCCCGGCCCGATGCTCGGCGACATCGTGCTCGCCCGCGAGACGATCCTGCGCGAGGCGGCGGAACAGGAAAAGGACGCAGGCGAACACCTGACCCATCTTCTTGTTCATGGTTTTCTGCATCTTCTGGGTTATGATCACATTGAAGACGAGGATGCCGAGGCGATGGAAACGCTGGAAACTGCGATACTTTCCAGGTTGGGCATTGCCGACCCCTATGCCGGCGCGACCGTTTGAAACTGCTTGAAGATGAATAGCGACAGTCCATTACCGAACCCGCCGCAGCCAAACGACGACGACCCGTCGTCCGGCGAACAACGCGAACAGAAACGCTCCAACCCGTTCCAGCGCCTGCTGCAACGTATCCGGATGCGAACCAGCGGTTCGGCGCGTGCGGACCTTGAAACGGCATTGTCCGCGGTCGAGACCGGGGCCGACTTTTCGCCCGGCGAACGGGCGATGCTCAACAACATCCTCAGCTTGCGCGAACTGCGCGTCGAGGACGTGATGATCCCGCGCGCCGACATCGAGGCGGTGGAACTGGACACCACGATCGCCGAGCTTCTCGAACTGTTCGAAAGCTCCGGTCATTCGCGCATGCCGGTCTATGTCGAGACGCTCGACGATCCGCGCGGCATGATCCATATCCGCGATGTCGTCGGCTGGCTGATCCGCAATGCGCGCGCGCGCCGGCGGCGCAAGCCCGATCCCGCCAATGGCGAGGCTCCCGCGAAACCGGCCACCGGCAAGCCGGCGCGCCTCGACCTGTCGCGCATCGACCTGACGCGCACTATCGGCGAGGCAAACCTCATGCGCACGGTGCTGTTCGTGCCGCCGTCGATGCTGGCCGCCGACCTGATGAGCCGCATGCAGGCCACGCGCATCCAGATGGCGCTGGTGATCGACGAATACGGCGGCACGGACGGGCTGGTCTCGCTGGAGGACATCGTCGAGATGGTCGTCGGCGATATCGAGGACGAGCACGACGATGACGAGGCGATGATCAAGGATGCCGGCGATGGCGTGCTTGTGGTCGACGCCAAGGTCGAGATCGACGAGCTCGGCGAGCGGCTGGGCGAGGCGTTCCTGCAGGCTGCCGGCGAGGAGGAGGTTGACACGCTGGGTGGGCTGATCGTCGCCCGGCTCGGCCGCGTGCCGGCGCGCGGCGAGGTGGTGCCGCCGTTTGCGGGCTACGAGTTCCAGGTCGTCGAGGCCGATCCGCGCCGGGTGAAGAGGGTGCGCATCGTGCCCGACCGCGCCATGGCTCGCCGTCGCGTGCAACGCAAGGAGCCGGCCGTCAATGCGCTTCCGGCGCCCATGACGGCGCCCGCCGCTGAGCCGGCGCCCGAACAGGAGGCCGCCCCGCAAGTCATTGGAGTAGAAGGCGCGGAAGGCGGGCGGTGAAACGACGCCGCAGCCGGGATTTTTCCGCTTGTCCCGCCCTTAGGCGCTTGACGGTTGCGGTTGTTTCGGCGCGAAGTGGACTTCTGTTCCTGCAAGGCCGGAGCGAAAGGAAACATGCGAACGTTGCGCCACGCAGCGCTCTACGCCGCATTGCTCTTCGGCGCCGGATTTGTCCTCGGCACGATCCGCAACATCGTCCTCATTCCGCAGATCGGCGTGACGCCGGCGGTGCTGGCGGAACTGCCATTCATGCTGGCGATCGCCTGGTTTGTGGCGCGTTCGCTGGTCCGCCGCCTGCGCCCGAACGATGACGCCGGGTCAAACATCGCCGTTGGGCTGATCGGCTTTGTCCTGCTGCAGGCGGCGGAACTGGCGCTCGGCGTTTTCGGTTTCGGGCTCAGCCTCGACGCCATCGCCTCGTCCTTCGAGACGGCGCATGGTATGGCCGGTCTGGCAGCGCAACTGGCGACCGCCTTCTTTCCAGCGCTAGTGAAGCGAATTTGACATTTGGTACCCACCTGCCGCAAGCGCCGAACCAAATGTCAAATTCAAAAGCTTCACTAGAAACAGATGGTTAACAGTGGTCCCGTGATTCCGGCATTTGCTCACGAACCAGTGGCAAAGAGATGCAAATGCCGGAATCGGACCACTGACAGGACACCTGATGCATGAACGCCAAAGCCGAAACTGTCGGGGCCGATGCGATCCGATCCGAGATTGCCAGCCTCGTCACCATCCGTGACGTGTTGCGCCATGCCGTCAGCCTCTACGGCGAAGCCGGGCTGCATTTCGGCCACGGTTCGGCGACGGCGCTGGACGAGGCGGTGTTCCTGATCCTGGAAAGCCTGCATCTGCCGATCGACGACATCAACCCCTGGCTCGACGCGAGGCTGACCGAACGGGAGAAGACACTGCTTGGCGGGCGTATCGCCCGGCGCGTTGCCGAACGAGTACCCGCCGCCTACCTGACCGGGCGCTCGTGGCTTGGCGGCCTGCCGTTCCGTTGCGATGCGCGCGCGCTGGTCCCGCGCTCCTACATCGCCGAACTCTTTGCCTCGCCGCTGTTCGACGGATCCGGCGCACCCGGCGCGCTGATTGCCGACCCGCAGGAGGTGACAAGCGTGCTGGAGCTTTGCACCGGCGGCGGCTCCTTGGCGATCCTTGCGGCGCGCACCTTCCCGAACGCGGCGATCGACGCCATCGACATCTCCGCCGATGCGCTGTCGCTTGCTGCAGAGAACGTCGCCGAATACGGTCTGGAAGACCGCATCGCACTGCTCAAGGGTGATCTCTTTGCGCCGGTTGCCGGCCGGCGCTATGACCTGATCATCGCCAATCCGCCCTATGTGGGCGCTGAGACCATGGCGGCGTTGCCGGCGGAGTTCCGGCACGAGCCCGCGCTGGCGCTGGACGGCGGCGAGGACGGGTTCGATCTCGTCCACCGCATCCTTGCCGGCGCGGCGGCGCATCTGAACCACGGCGGCGCCTTGCTGTGCGAGATCGGCGACGACGCCGAGGTGCTGGAAGCCCACCAGCCCGATCTTGCGTTCCTGTGGCTCGACACCGAGGCGAGCGAAGGCGAGGTGTTCTGGATCGGTCGTGACGACCTGTCCCAAGACCGTTGAAAAGCCGCCGCAAACCGGTCGCCGATTTGGTTTTCACGCCCGGAAAGCCTATATCCTGACGTGAAGATTTCCTGTGATTCGACCTGCTGAGGTCGAATGCACCGCAATGCCAGAAACGGAATGCCCCGCATGAGCGAATCGTCGTCCACGCCCCCGGAGAACCCGGCGCTTGAAGCCGAATACGGCGCCGATTCCATCAAGGTTCTCAAGGGCCTGGACGCGGTGCGCAAGCGGCCGGGCATGTATATCGGCGACACTGACGACGGCTCCGGCCTGCACCACATGGTCTACGAGGTGGTCGACAACGCCATCGATGAGGCGCTGGCCGGCCATGCCGATCTGGTGACGGTGACGCTCAATCCCGACGGTTCGGCGACGGTGACCGATAACGGGCGCGGCATCCCGACCGAAATCCACAAGGGCGAGGGCATCTCGGCGGCTGAGGTGATCATGACCCAGCTGCATGCCGGCGGCAAGTTCGACCAGAACTCCTACAAGGTCTCGGGCGGGTTGCACGGCGTCGGCGTCTCGGTGGTCAATGCGCTGTCATCGAAACTGTCGTTGCGTATCGCGCGCGGCGGGAGCTGGCATGAAATGAGCTTCACCCACGGCGTCGCCGACACGCCGCTTGCGATCACCGGCGACGCGGGCAAGCATACCGGCACGGAAGTGACCTTCCTGCCGTCGACCGAGACCTTCACCAGGACCGAATTCGTCTACGAGACGCTGGAGCACAGGCTGCGCGAACTGGCCTTCCTGAATTCCGGCGTGCGCATTCGCCTGACCGACAACCGGCACGCCGACAAGCGCGAAACGGAACTGCTCTACGATGGCGGGCTTGAGGAGTTCGTGCGCTGGCTCGACCGCACCAAGAAGCCGCTGATCGGGCGGCCGGTGATGGTGCGCGGCGAGAAGGATGGCATCACCGTGGAAGTGGCGCTGTGGTGGAACGACAGCTACCACGAAAACGTGCTCTGCTTCACCAACAACATCCCGCAGCGCGACGGCGGCACGCATCTGGCCGGCTTCCGCGCCGCGCTGACGCGGCAGATCAACAACTACGCGACCTCCTCCGGCCTGGCGAAGAAGGAGAAGGTGGCACTGTCGGGCGAGGACGCGCGCGAGGGCCTGACCTGCGTGCTCTCGGTCAAGGTGCCGGACCCGAAATTCTCCAGCCAGACCAAGGACAAGCTGGTCTCCAGCGAGGTCAAGCCCGTGGTCGAGCAGGTGGT
>CALMYO010000006.1 GCA_937873685.1 uncultured Paracoccaceae bacterium | reverse complement strand
ATGGCTCTGCAACTCGCCGGCCTGGAACATTTCGCGCACGATGTCGCAGCCGCCGACGAACTCGCCCTTCACATAGAGTTGCGGGATCGTCGGCCAGTTGGAGAATTCCTTGATGCCCTGGCGGATTTCGTCATCGGCCAGCACGTTGACGCCCTTGTAGGGCACGCCGAGATAATCGAGAATCTGGACGACCTGACCGGAGAATCCGCATTGCGGGAAACCGGGGGTACCCTTCATGAAGAGCACGACATCGTTGCTCTTCACTTCGTTTTCGATGAAATCGTGGATGGCGGACATGGTTTTGCCTTTCTTGGCCGCAGTCAAGGTGCGGGGTGTGTTTGGAAGGTGAAATAGCGTTTGGCGCGGGATGTTACAAGCGGCGGCGTCCGTTCAATCGGGCGCAAATTCCAACGGCGCTTCCCAGGCGGCGCGCTCTTTCGCGCGCTCTCCCTTGCCTTTATTGCCGTCTTCAAGACGAGCGATGCAAGGGGAGACCGCCTGGTGGATGTGCAGCTTGACGCGGCATACCAATGCGGGGAAACGCTGTTCATGGACAGCCGGTTCTTCGCCTGCGTGGTCGATCCCGGGCGGGTCGACATCCGCGTTGCCCATGCCGATGCCCACGGCGCGCCGTACGGCTCGGTTGTGCGTTACCTTGAGACGCTAGCAGGTTCTCGGCCTCTGCTTGCCATGAACGCTGGCATGTACCACGCCGATCTGTCGCCCGTCGGGCTGACCGTGACAGACGGGCTCGAATTGCGCGCGATCGAAACCGCCGGCGGATTCGGCAACTTCTATCTCAAGCCGAACGGCGTGTTCTTCGTTGCGCCGGGCGGAAAAGCCGGCATTCTGGAAACCGGGGCATATGCCGCCGCCGAGCCAGTTGTTCGTCACGCGACGCAATCGGGGCCGATGCTGGCCATCGGCGGCGCCATCCACCCGAAGTTCCTGCCGAACGGCAGTTCCCGCCATATCCGCAACGGAGTTGGCATACGTGACGATGGGCGCGTCGTGCTTGCCGTCTCGCTCGATCGCGTCAGTCTTGGCCTGTTCGCGCGCTTCTTTCTTGAGGCGTCGCAATGCCCGGACGCGCTGTTTTTCGACGGCGGCGTCTCAAGCGTCTATCATCTCGGCGAAAGGATCGTCGATCGCGGCGATCCGGCCGGGCCGGTGCTGGCTGTTTTCGACGACTAACCGCCGCGTCTTCGCTTACCCCGCCCACTCGATCCAGCGGCCGTGGAAATCGGCGCGGCCGAGCATCACCGTCTCGCCGCCCGGCCAGAACGTGAGCGTCAGCGGCGCGCCATGCTCCTTCCCGTCGGTTTCGAAAGCGAGGTGCGCCAGCGGATTGTCGTGTGTGGCGACCGTGCCGGCTTCAGCTAGCGTTCCGGCGATGGCCTGCTTCGTTTCCGCGGGCATGTACTGCACCGCGATGGTGTGAAACACGACGCGGCAGCGGCCGGCGGAAGGACGAGAAAGCTGCGCCGGCAACCAAACGCCGGCATCGGCCCTCTCGACATGAATCCTGTCAGCCTGGGCGGCGCGGATCGCCTGTTCGAGCCGTTGCATGCGGTCGCGCTGGTCAGGCCAGGTGTAGGCGGCAAGCGAAAGCGCATCCTGCGGATCGGCCGGATCGAGCGGATTGATGTCGCAGCCACAGCGGCTGGTCACCGCGATTGCGCCAACCGGTGGCCGCGGCCCGGTCCAGTCTGGCGCAAGGGCGATGCCGCTGGTTCCATCGCCGGCCGAGACGCCGCCAAGCCGGATCGCATGCCGGTCGGGCACGAGGTTCAGACCGGCCGATGCGCCGATCTCGATCAGCGCCATCGGCAGGGCGGTGCGAGCGCGCACGGCAAGCAACCCTGCCATCAGGATTGCCGAACGCCGCACCTCGTTGGTTTGAGGCGGGCTTTCAAGCGTAGTCAGCAACGCTTTTTCGCACTGCGACAGCGCCGCATGCATTGCGGCTTCCACCGTTCGCGCGTCGAACGATTGCGCAACGGGAGGCCAAGCTGCAGCGAGTTCTGTCGACGCGCCTTCCAGCACCAGCCGGTGCAGCGCGCCGGCCAAACGCAGCGGCACCGAATCGCCAGCCCCGGTCGGATCGCCCTGCCAGCCGGCGATGCGATCCGCCACGGCGCCCACAGGCAATCCGCGTTCGGCCACCAGCGTCAGCAAGGCGGAGTTGAACTGCGAGCCAAGCGCCGCACAAGCTTGCGCCTGGCGCGCGAAAGCAGCGGCGATGGGGCCCGGGAGGGCCGTTCTAAATGTGGATTGTTCAGCTTTCATGGATTCTCCTCCGCAATCGCGAAGAGCCATCGTTTCCGCGACCTTACCTTTCGGCAACCGGCCAGACAGCATGGCTGCCATGCATCCGTGCGGCAGCCCGGTCTAAGTTCGACCCCATTTCGGTTTCGAGGGGTGGATACGCCCAAGGCCGGAAACTCCATCGGCATCGCTTCACATGGCGTCGTCCGCGCGTGCTTGACAGCGCCGCAAGGCAAGCCGAAAGTCATGCTGCAATCCGGTTCGCACATGCACTATTTCAGACCCCGCACAATCGACGAAG
>CALMYO010000005.1 GCA_937873685.1 uncultured Paracoccaceae bacterium | reverse complement strand
CGTGCGCGGGCTTTCAACCGAGCTTGCCCGCCGCGGCGCAGGCGACAGCCCGCGCGAGAAATCGGGCAAGTCAAAGCCCGCCAAAGAGGACTGACGCAACCGGCCGCCGGCCATAGCGCGCCAGCCAAACCCAAACAGGAGAGTCTGCCATGCCCTTTTCGCGTCGACAATTCCTCGTAGGAACCACCGCGATCGCGCTCGCCAGCCCGCCGGTCATCGGCCGTGCGCAGAGCGACAACATCGTTTTCGCCTCGATCCTCGACCTTTCCGGCGGCCTCGACATCTACGGTGCGCCGATGGCCGAGACCACCAAGATGGCGGTCGACGACATCAACGCCGCCGGCGGCCTGCTCGGCAAGCAGGTGGAACTGAAGCTGTATGACGCCCAGTCGAACATCCAGCTCTACACCCAGTTCGCCACCCAGGCTGCTGCGGGTGATCGCGCGGCGACCGTGCATGCCGGCATCACCTCGGCCAGCCGCGAGGCGATCCGCCCGACGCTGGCGCGCTTCAAGACCCTCTACTTCTACAACGTGCAGTACGAGGGCGGCGTTTGCGACTACAACAACTTCTGCACCGGCTCCACGCCAGCCCAGACGGTCGCCAAGGTCGTGCCGTTTGCGATGAACAAGTGGGGCAAGAAGGTCTACATCGTCGCCGCCGACTACAATTACGGCCAAATCACGGCGCAGTGGATGCAGCGCTTCGTCAAGGAGAATGGCGGCGAGACGCTGGGCGTAGAGTTCTTCCCGCTCGACGTCACCCAGTTCGGCCCGACGATCAACAAGATCCAGCAGTCGAAGCCCGACATGGTGATCTCGGCGCTGGTGGGCGGCGCGCACGTGTCCTTCTACAAGCAGTATGCGGCGGCCGGCCTCAACAAGGACATCCCGATCGCCTCGACGACCTTCGGCGTCGGCAACGAGCAGACGCTGATCTCGGCCGAGGAAGGCAACGGGCTGATCGCGGCCTATTCCTACTTCGAAGCGGTGGACAATCCGGTCAACAAGGACTTCCTCGCCCGCCTGACCGCCAAGCTCGGCGACAAGCGTCCGGTGATGAACGAATTGTCGATCCGCTCCTACGAGGGCGCGATGCTGTGGGCGGAAGCCGTGAAGAAGGCTGGCAGCGTCGATCGCGACGCGGTCGCCGAGGCGCTGCGCACCGGCATGAGCTACAACGGTCCGTCCGGCGCGGTGACGATCGATGCGAAGACCAACCACGCCATCCAGAACGTCGTCATCGGCGAACTGAAGGACCAGGCCTTCGCGATCGTCGAAAGCTACGAGGCACAGCCGCCGGCGGACACCCAGCTCGTCTGCGACCTCGTCGCCAATCCGAACCAGTCGACCTTCTTCTTCGAGAACGGCCTCGAAGCTGCAGGCATCAAGTAGGCCAGACGCAGCTCAAGGCATAAGGAACATCGTCTTGGACCTCGTCGTCGCGATCGGTCTGCAACTCATCTACGGCATCGCGAACCTGGCGCTGATCAGCCTCGGGCTCGCGATCATCTTCGGGATGATGCGGGTCATCAACCTGGCCCATGGCGAGTTCCTGATGCTCGGCGGCTACACCGTCGTCGTCGCCACCAATGCGGGGATCAACATCTGGGTTGCGATGCTGATCCTCGCCCCGCTTGTCGTCGGCATCATCGGCGTCATCGTGGAACGGCTGCTGATCCGCTGGCTCTACGGGCGCATGGTCGACACGCTGCTCGCCACCTGGGGGCTGTCGCTCTTGCTGATCGGCATCGTCACCTCGATCTTCGGCGCATCCACCGCGACCACGATCTCGCCGCCGCTCGGCGTGATCCGCATCGGAGAGTACTCCGTTTCCGGCTATGAACTGTTCCTGATCGTCGTCACCGCGCTGCTGCTTGTTGCGGTCTATGCGACGCTGCGCCTGACGAAACTCGGCCTTCTGGCGCGCGGCACGATGCAGAATGCACAGATGGCCTCTGCGCTCGGCGTGTCGACGAGCCACATCTACATGATCACCTTCGGGCTCGGCGCGGCAGTGACCGGCCTGGCCGGCGGGTTGCTGGCGCCCGTCACCGGCGTGCTGCCGACCATCGGCGCGACCTACATCGCCAAGGCCTTCATCACCGTCATTTCCGGCGGCGCTGCGATCCTTGCCGGCACGGCGGCGGGATCCGTGCTGCTCGGCGGCATCAACGTCATCTTCTCGTTCCTGGCGGGCCCGACCATCGGCGAGGTCGCATTGCTTGTCGCCGCGATCATCCTGCTGCGCCTGATGCCGCGCGGCATCACCGGCCGCTACTTCCGGAAATCACTATGACTGACGGCGGCATGTCGCGCGCGATGCGCCCCACCTTCATCTGGTCGATCATCGGCGTCGCATTCATGCTGATCGCGCCGCACGTGCTCGAACTGTTCACGATCATCAACCTGACGACGGCGATCGCGCTTGCCGTGCTGGCGCTCAGCCTCGCGCTGATCTGGGGCTATGGCGGCATCCTTTGCTTCGGCCAGGTCGCCTTCTTCGGTATCGGCGCCTATGCCTACACGATCGGGGCCATCAACTTCGGCGGCTCGACATGGGCCATCCTGCTTGCGGTGGTCGTCGCTTGCGCGTTTGCCGCCGTGCTCGGCTACTTCATCTTCTACGGCCGCATTTCGGACGTCTATCTCGGCGTCATCACGCTTACCGTGACGCTGATCCTGTTTTCGCTGATACGGCGGACTTCGGGACCGGAATACAAGATCGGCAATGCGCTGCTCGGCGGGTTCAACGGCGTCACCTCGCCACCGCTCAACATGCCGTGGGACGCGCGCGCCTTCCTGTTTCCCGAGCAGGTGTTCTATGTCGCCATGGCAGCGTTGATCCTGTGCTACCTGTTCGCGGGCTGGCTGGTGAACACGCATTTCGGCCGGGTGTGCGTCTCGATCCGAGAGAACGAGTTGCGCGCCGAACTGCTGGGCTACGATACCCGCGCCTACAAGCTTGGCATCTTCACCATCGGCGCCGGCATTGCGGCGATCGCCGGCGTGCTGTTCTGCAATGGCGTCGGCCGCGTCACGCCCGATGTGTTCAGCCTCTACAATGCGGCGCTGACCATCATCTGGGTCATCGTCGGCGGGCGTGGAACGCTTGTCGGACCGGTGATCGCAACGTTTGCGCTGTTTTACCTGACGACGGCGCTCGGCGGGCAGACCGTGCTCAACAACAATCTGGTGCTCGGCATCATCCTGATCGTCTTCGTGCTGGTGGTGCCGAAGGGTATCGCGCCCACAATCGTCGACTGGTTCGGCGGCAAGCGCCGGTCGTCGCGGCGGCCGCAGCGGTCGCGCCGGTCGATGGCGCGTCGTGCGGAGGAACCGCAATGAGCCGCGCGCGGCAGGGCGAAGTGGTGGTCGAGACGCGCGGGCTATCCATGCATTTCGGCGGCGTGCGCGCCGTGGAGCAAGTGGACTTCACCTTGCACGACAAGGAGTTGCGCTGCCTGATCGGTCCGAACGGGGCGGGCAAATCCACCTTCTTCAAGTGCCTTACCGGCCAGCTGCGCCCGTCGGAAGGCGATGTCGTGATCCGCGGCGTCAACATGACAGGGGCGGAATCGCACGAGGTCGCCCGCATGGGCGTCGGCATCAAGACGCAGGTGCCGAACCTGTTCGACGGGCTGTCTGCGGAAGAAAACATCTGGCTTTCGGCCCGGCGCTGGCACGACAATGCAGGCGCTCGCCGCGTCACCGCCGAGACGATTGAGCGGTTGCGGCTTGGCGATATCCGCCGCTCGGTGGTGGGACGCCTCGCGCACGGCCAGCGCCAGTGGGTGGAACTCGGCATGGTGGTCGCAGCCGAGCCCTGGCTGGTGCTGCTGGATGAACCGGCCGCTGGCATGACGCATGAGGAGACGGCGCGCACGGCCGAGTTGATCCGCGAAATCAACACCAACGCGGCGCTGATCGTGGTGGAGCACGACATGCAGTTCATCCGCATGATCTCGCGCAAGGTCACGCTTTTCCACGAGGGGCGCATCCTCATGGAGGACACGATGGAGGCGATTTCCGCCGACAAGCGCGCCCGCGAAGTCTACCTGGGGCGCAGCGCATGAGCAGCTTGCTTAAGGTCTCTGGATTGCGGTCTGGCTATGGACGCGTGCCAGTGCTGCATGGCATCGACCTGCATGTGGACGCCGGCGAAATCCTCGGCGTGCTCGGCCATAACGGCATGGGCAAATCCACCCTGCTGAAGACGCTGATGGGGATCGTGCCGGTCACCGGCGGCACGATTGCCTATGACGGCGTCGATCTCACGCGTGCGCGCTCGTCCGGCCGGGCGCAACTCGGCATCGGCTATGTGCCGCAAGGGCGCGGCATCTTTCCCAATCTCACCGTGCGCGACAACCTGCGCATGGGTGTGGCCGCCCACGATGTCGACGAGGACGATGCGATCGCCCGGGTGCTGGAGGATTTCCCGCGGCGGGTGGGCCTGCTCGGGCGCGACGGCGGCGCGCTTTCCGGCGGCGAGCAGCAG
>CALMYO010000004.1 GCA_937873685.1 uncultured Paracoccaceae bacterium | reverse complement strand
TGCCGAGCTTGAGGGTGCGATTGGCGAGCGCAAAGGCGAGCGCGACGCCGGTCGCCACCGTGGCCGACCAGACGAAGCGCACCTCGTAGCGCATTTCGTTGAAAATGAGATGATAACAGGCGTAGTGGATCGCCACCGCCGCAGCCAACGTAAAGACCAGCGACCACACGCCGCCGCCGAGCGTGCGCGCCTCAACCGGCAGCGCCGGCGCCCATTTCGGCCGTACCAGGGTCACGATGAAGACCCAGGCGCAATAGGCAAGGACGATCATCGCGGCCGGATAGAGCGCGCCGACATACATGTCGCCAACAGAGCGGCCAAGCTGGTCGGCCATGACGATCAGCACCAGCGAGGGCGGCACGATCTGCGCCAGCGTGCCGGACGCCGCGATCGTGCCGGTGGCCAGTGAGCGGTTGTAGCCGTAGCGCATCATGATCGGCAGCGAGATCAGCCCCATGGCAATGACGGAAGCTGCAACAACGCCGGTGGTCGCCGCAAGCAGCGCGCCGACCAGCACGGCGGCGTAAGCCAGGCCGCCGCGGATCGGCCCGAACAACTGGCCGATGGTTTCGAGCAGGTCCTCGGCCATGCGGCTGCGTTCGAGTATCAGCCCCATGAAGGTGAAGAACGGAATCGCCAGCAGCGTGTCGTTCTCCATGATGCCGAAGGTGCGGTGCGTATGGCTTTGCAGCAGCGGCCAGAACAGCTTGATCTCGTTGGAGATGTGCGACAGTTCCACCCCGATGACGAAAAAGATCAGCCCGCCGGCGGCGAGCGTGAAGGCGACGGGGTAGCCGATCAGCAGCATCGCCATGACGGTGACGAACATCACCGGGGCGAGATTGTGGGCAACGAACTCGATCATCTCACTTCCCCTTGCCGCCGTTTGCCGGAATGTCGGCCAGAGCTTCCATCTCTTCTACCTGTGGCGGCAGATCGTGCTGAGGATAGGGTTCGGGGATGAGGCCGCGGATCACTGCATAGCGTTTGATGATCTCGGAGAAGGTCTGCGCCAAGAGCACCGCAAAGCCGGCGAGCAGGATGAACTTCGCCGGCCAGCGGATCAGCCCGCCGGCGTTGGAGGATACCTCGCCGATTTGCCATGCCTTGAATGCGAAGGGAATGGACAGCCAAGTCATCAGCAGCACGAATGGCAGCAGGAAGACGATGTGGCAGATGAGGTCGATCCAGTCGCGGGTGCGCTTCGACAACGAAGACGAAACGATGTCGATGCGGATGTGCTCGTTCTTCTGCAAGGTGTAGGCGGCGCCGAGCAGGAACACGGCGCCGAACAGGTACCATTGCAGCTCGAGCCAGGCGTTCGACGAGGTGTCGAACACCTTGCGGATGGTGGCGTTGGCGGCGCTGATCAGCACGGCGACGAGGATCAGCCACGAAACCGAGCGGCCTATGGCCGCCGTGATGGCGTCGATGCCCCGCGAAAATGCGAGTAATGCGGACATGGCCTCCCTTTCCCGTCCGGTCGCGGCGCACTCGCGCCGCTCGCGTCTCATCGCCGCCTGTCACGGCGACAATGTGATGTCCTTGCGAGTGTTAACACGCCGCCGCGAGTCCGCAACAGCGCGAACCGCGATTTCATCGATAGCGAGAGGTTTCCACCATGACAACAGAAGTGGTCAATTTTCCTTACCACTTTCGCCGAAAGTCTGACGCCTCCAAATGACAATCGCCGGCACGGCAGGCGCCGCGCCGGGGAAAAAGCGTTCAGGGTTTTGAATGGGGGCGCTTGCCGTCAGACGGTGAAATTGCGTGTCTCCGGGTTTTGGCGCTCAGGATGTCACGCCGTCAGCCCTTCCGGCTCTCCCAACCCGTGGATGCGGGCGGTTGCGGTCAGCGTGTTGGCGAGCAGGCAGGCGATCGTCATCGGACCGACGCCGCCCGGTACCGGGGTGATGGCGCCGGCAACCTTGGCCGCGCTTTCGAAATGCACGTCGCCGGTGATGCGGTGCTTGCCCTCACCTTTTTCCGGCGCCGGCACGCGGTTGATGCCGACATCGATCACGGTCGCGCCGGGCTTGATCCATTCACCGGTGATCATTTCCGGCCGACCGACGGCGGCGACGAGAATATCGGCGCGGCGGCACACCGCCTCGATGTCCCTGGTGCGGCTGTGGGCGACGGTGACCGTACAACTGTCGCGCAGCAGCAACTGCGCCATCGGCTTGCCGACGATGTTGGAGCGGCCGACGACGACGGCCTCCCGCCCTGAAAGCGAGCCAAGCCGGTCGCGCAGCAGCATCAGGCAGCCGAGCGGGGTGCAGGGCACCATCGACTTCTGGCCGGTCGCCAGCAGGCCGACATTGGAGATGTGGAAGCCGTCGACATCCTTGGCCGGCGAAATGGAATTGATGACGAGGTCTTCGTTGAGGTGCTTCGGCAGCGGCAACTGCACCAGGATGCCGTGCACGGCTTCATCCGCATTCAGCCTTGCGATCAGCGCCAGTAGTTCGTCCTGCGATGTGGCGGCGTCGAGCCGGAATTCGAACGAGGCCATGCCCACCGCCTTGGTCTGCTCGCCCTTGTTGCGCACATAGACCTGGCTCGCCGGATCCTCGCCGACCAGCACCACGGCGAGACCGGGCGTCACGCCATGGCCGTCGCGGAAACGGGCGACATGGGCGGCTACCTTCTCGCGCACGGTTGCGGCGAAGGCTTTTCCGTCGATGAGGGATGCGGTCATGGGAAGATCCTGTGGTTCGTCATTTCAAGCGGTGGCCAAGCAAAACCAGACAAGCTTCTGCTCCCCCCTCATCCCCTGCCGGGACCTTCTTCCTTTGGGAAAAAGGTCCCGGCAGGGGGGCCGAAGGATGGCGTTCGGCAAACCCCGACCACCCGTCTTGCGCATAATGGGGAAAAACCGTCGCGCCTCAGAACAGCCCCTCGATCTGGCCGGCGTCATTGAGGAAAATCCGCTCCGACGATGGCGATTTCGGCAGGCCGGGCATGGTCATGATCTCGCCGCAGATGGCGACGACGAAGCCTGCGCCGGCCGACAGGCGCACCTCGCGCACCGGCACCACATGGCCCGTCGGCGCGCCGCGCAGGTTCGGGTCGGTGGAGAAGGAATACTGCGTCTTCGCCATGCAGACCGGCAGGTTGCCGTAGCCGGCGGCTTCCCATGCCTTCAATTGCTCTCGCACGGCCTTGTCGGCGATCGCCTCCGAGCCGCGATAGATGCGCTTGACGATGGTGTCGATCTTCTCGAACAGGCCCATCTCGTCGGGATAGAGCGGCGAGAACTGCGACGCGCCGGATTCGGCGAGCGTCACCACCTTGTGCGCCAGTTCCTCGATGCCGGCGGAGCCCAACGCCCAGTGCTTGCACAGCACCGCCTCTGCGCCGAGCGACGTGACATAGTCCTTGATCGCGGCAATCTCGGCGTCGGTGTCGGAGACGAAGTGGTTGATCGCCACCACCGCCGGCACGCCGAACTGCTTCACGTTCTCGATGTGGCGGCCGAGATTGGCGCAGCCCTTCTTCAGCGCTTCGACATTTTCCGTTCCGAGATCTTCCTTCTTCACCCCGCCATTCATCTTCAGCGCACGCACGGTGGCGACGATCACGGCGGCGGACGGCTTCAGCCCGGCCTTGCGGCACTTGATGTCGAAGAACTTCTCCGCACCGAGATCGGCGCCGAAACCGGCCTCGGTGACGACGTAATCGGCGAGTTTCAGCGCGGTCGTGGTGGCAACGACGGAGTTGCATCCATGGGCGATGTTGGCGAAGGGGCCGCCATGCACGAAGGCCGGATTGTTTTCCAGCGTCTGCACCAGGTTCGGCTGCACGGCGTCCTTCAGCAGCACGGCCATCGCGCCATCGGCCTTCAGGTCGCGGGCATAGACCGGGCTCTTGTCGCGGCGATAGGCGACGATGATGTCGCCGAGGCGCTGTTGCAGGTCCTTCAGGTCCTTCGACAGGCACAGGATCGCCATCACTTCCGAGGCGACCGTGATGTCGAAGCCGGC
>CALMYO010000003.1 GCA_937873685.1 uncultured Paracoccaceae bacterium | reverse complement strand
CGTGCGAGATGTAATTGACCGCATCGTAGCGGGTCATCTGCTGTTCCTGCAGGAAATAGGCGGCATGGCTTTCGCGCTCGGCAAAAATCGCCACCAGCACGTTGGCGCCCGTCACTTCCTCCCGGCCCGAAGATTGCACATGGATGACAGCGCGCTGGATGACGCGCTGGAAACCGGCCGTCGGCTTGGAATCCTCGTCATAGCCGGTGGCCAGGTTCTGCAGGTCATGATCGACATACTTCACCAGCGTCTTGCGCAGGTCGTCGATGTTGACATTGCAGGCGCGCATGACGGCGCTGGCGTCGGCATCGTCGAGCAGCGCCAGCAGCAGGTGCTCCAGCGTTGCGTATTCGTGTTCGCGCTCGTTGGCGAGCGTCAAAGCCTGATGGAGCGCCTTTTCGAGGCTCTGGGTAAAGGACGGCATCTATTTCTTCTCCATCACGCATTGCAGCGGGTGCTGGTGCTGCTTGGCGAAATCCATCACCTGCGACACCTTGGTTTCGGCCACTTCGTAAGTGAAGACCCCGCATTCGCCGACGCCATGATTGTGAACATGCAGCATGATGCGTGTCGCCTCTTCGCGCCCCTTGTGAAAAAAGCGTTCGATCACATGCACAACGAATTCCATCGGCGTGTAGTCGTCATTGAGCAGCAGGACACGGTAGAGGCTCGGCTTCTTCACCTGCGGCTTGGTGCGGGTGATCACACCGGCGCCGCGTTCGGGTCCGCCATCGCGCGCGCCGCTCTGCATGAAGCGCTGGTATCTGGTCATGGCCTCGGTTTTGTGGATTTGTCTCGGATCGGATCAATTATCTAGGCGTTCGTGCGGCAATTTTAAGGGGCTTTTGCATTAGCGCAAGACGGTGATGCAGATGGCGCAAATCACAAAAAAGCCCGGACGCATTTGGCGTCCGGGCCCGGGCGTATTCGCCATACCGCGCCGTGGCGCGGATCATGCCATTCAGGCGGCAGTCTTGGAGAAAGCCGCTTCGTAAGGCTTGTAGGCGTCCTTGGCGGCGGCGGTGAACATCTCGTTCATCCTGGTCGCCTGTGCGACGAAGGACTCATAGGCGCCCTTCATGTAGTCGGCCTGCACTTCAAAAGCCTTGTCCAGCGTCTTGACGCCGGCCATTTTCTCGAAAGCGGCAACGCCGTCTTCATAGGACTTCTTGGAGAATTCGGTCATCTCGGCGGCCATCGCCTGCATGCCCTTCGACATGGAAGCGTAGCTGGTCAGCGCGCCGTCCATCATTTCCTTGCCCATCTTGTTGGCTTCGTCGAAATTCTTCATCATTGCAGCACCTTTG
Organism: uncultured Paracoccaceae bacterium; assembly: GCA_937873685.1. Lineage (GTDB taxonomy): Bacteria > Pseudomonadota > Alphaproteobacteria > Rhizobiales > Rhizobiaceae > CALMYO01. The sequence continues at coordinate 11,030 of CALMYO010000003.1, read as the reverse complement.
TGTCGCGGTTCGGTTCGGGGTGGTCCAGCGCTTCGCTGTTGAAGAACCATATAGTGTGCAGTGCACAAATTTGCAAGCCTTCATTTTTGCGCTGCACAAATTCGCGATAGGCCCGAAACAATCTGGTTACCATAAACGGAATGGTAACGGCGCTTGCCTACTCTTGGCGCAAGCGAGCCGGTCGCGCAGGCGCGGCCGAAGTTTGGACCCGAGTATCGAGTGTGCCCCGTGTGTTTTTCGTTCGCGATTTCTCCCCGTCGCCTTCTCCGCAATTTTGCCGCTTGCGCCGTTGCGGCAGCCAGCATGCTGGTTTCGCCGCAATCGGCCCCGATGGCTTTTGCCGCGGCCAAGGATGCAGCTTTCGTCATCGACGCCAATACCGGCAAGGTGCTCTATGAGAGCAAGGCCGACGCTCATCGCCATCCGGCATCCCTGACCAAGATGATGACACTCTACATGCTGTTTGACGCCATGAAGGCGGGCAAGGTGAAGTTGTCCACCCGCATTCCGATGTCCGCCTTTGCAGCCGGCAAGCCGCCATCGAAACTCGGCATCAAGCCCGGGCAATCGATCACGGTTGAAACGGCGATCCATGCGCTGGTGATCAAATCGGCAAACGACGTGGCCGCGGCGGTGGGCGAACACCTCGGCGGCTCGGAAGCGAAATTTGCCGCGATGATGACCCGCAAGGCGCGACAGCTCGGCATGTCCCGCACCACTTTCCGCAATGCCTCGGGCCTGCCGGACGATGCACAGGTCAGCACGGCGCGCGATCTTTCAAAGCTCGGCATGGCGCTGCGCGAGCACTTCCCGCAATATTACAGCTACTTCGGCAGCCAGTCCTGGCGCTTTGCCGGCCGCACCATGCGCAACCACAACCGCCTTGTCGGCACGGTGACGGGCGTCGACGGCATCAAGACCGGCTACATCCGCGATTCCGGCTACAATCTCGTCACCTCGGCCAAGAGTGGCGACAAGCGCATCGTCGCCGTCGTGCTCGGCGGTCGATCCGGCGCCGCGCGCAACGCCACGATGCGCAAGCTGGTGGAGCAGTATCTGCCCAAGGCATCGGGCAAGCGTTCGGGACCGCTGATCGCCCGTGCAAAGACGGTGGAGCGTGAGCAGGTGGCGCTGGTGCGAGGCAAGGATGCGCCGATACCGATGCGCAAATCCGGCAACCCCTCAAAGCCAGCGCAGATCGTGGCGAGCTTTGCAGCGGCGACTCCCAACATCCGGCCGAAGGCGGAGATCGAACTGATCAAGCCGCAAACCGACGATGTGGTTACCGCCTCGATTGCCCGCGACGGCTGGGTGATCCAGATCGCCTCGCTATCCAGCGAGGTGGAAGCTCGCCAGATGCTCGCCCATGCGCAAGACAAGGCCGGCAAGCTTCTCGGCAACCGGCAGCCGTTCACCGAAGTCTTCCAGAAGGGCGGCGTGACCTATCACCGCGCCCGTTTCGCCGGCTTTTCCTCGAAGGATGCCGCATGGTCGGCTTGCGAGCAGCTGAAGAAGCGGAATTTCGGCTGCCTGGCTTTTGCCAACTGAGTTTACGCCACTGCCGGTTCAAGGGGACAACGAGCCGGCTAACCTCGACATGTACCGGGTACGGGGACACTTATCCATGACGACCGAGCAGAATATCCTTCGCCTCGTTGATCCTCTGCGCAAGAAACGCCGATCCGCCGACGTCGGGGTGCACACGCTGCATAAGGCGGCGATGCGCCTTTCGGATATCCGCCGCACTGGCGCCCGCCTCAAGACCAAGGATCTGGTAGGCCTCCTGCTCGCTCACGGGACCCGAGCCTGGCGCGCCTCGCTCCCCGTCCAGCGTTGCCGCATCTTCGTCGTCACGCCAACCCGCAAAGCGGCGGTCAAGATACGCTTCCAGTAGTTCGAGGCTGTCCCGATCGGACGCGAGATCGCGGCGCAGGGCGAGCAGTTCCTCCTTGCCGAACCTCGAAAGCGGCTTTCCGGTTTGCGGGCCAGCCAGCACCACTCCGCTCATCTCGCCCGTTTCGAGATCGAGCTGCATTTCCAACGCCGCCGAACGGACGATGGAAACATGGGGACGCGAGCGCGTCTGCGCGTTTCGGCGCTGGACGCCTATCCAGGCGAGCGCGACGGCGACCATCGGCCCTCCGGTCGCCACGCGCCCTCCCGCAAGGAAGACGACGCCAAACGCGAGCAGCGCAACCGGAGCAGCGCGGCGCAGCGCCTCGGCCATGGTCGCCGGATTGGACGTGACGAAAAGGCGCAGCGCAGCCGCCACCGCCAGCGCGCCGACAAAAAGCGCCAGCAGGCTGGTCATGCGCCCGTCCCGCGCAGATGGCCGATCAAAAGCCTGTCCTCGCGCGTACCCCGGTTTTCCAGCGCCTTGAAGCCACCCGATGCATAGACCGCGATCGACTGGAGCAGGCGCGACAGCACGTCGGCCGAATTGCGGTCGAAGCGGAACCACGCGCCGCCGCTCACTTTGGCGATTTCGCGAAAGGCGCGTTCGACGGAAGCGTCATTGCCCTCCTGGAACATGAAGGCAGGAATGCCGCGCAGCCCCATCTCGCCCGCGGTCTGCACCAGGGTGTCCACCCCTTCCTCCATCGCGTCGCCGATAAAGACGAGCGCGCTGACTTTGGCCTTCGAGTGCTCTTGCGAAACGTGGCGCAGAACGCGTCCAATCTGGGTGTGGCCGCCGCGGCAATCGATGCGCACCATCAAGTCCTTCAGCGTCGCCGCATCGCTCACCCATCGCGAAGCTCGACATTCCGAAAGCCCGCGATAGTAGACCAGTTGGACAGCAAGCCCGCCAACATCGCGCGCGGCGTCGAACATCGCGCCCTGCATTGTTACGGCCATGTCCCAGGTCGGTTGACGGCTCATCGTTGCATCGAGCGCGAAGACCAGTCTTCCGGCGCCTGCGCCTGCGGGGCGCACCTTGCGCGCCGCTTCGAGAAAGGCGGAAATCTCGGCCCTGCCGGATGCGCTCTGCGGTGGTTTTGCGCTGCTTGTCGTTGGCGCGGGAGTCCGCTTGTCGGTCATCGTGAAACCCTCGTTCCCCTATCATGTGGCGACAAGACGTTTCGATGCAAGGGACTGCCGGGCAACGATGCCCGCAAGCGCGGCGGCTACTCCACGAAGATGTCTGGAACCGAAAGCGGTTTGCCGCTGTTTTCCAGCCAGATGCGACGGGCCTCGGCGCGGCGGCGGCCATGATCGTCGACAGGCAGGCGCAGAGCCGCCAGCAATTCCCGCAACTCCTGGCGCGCCGAGATGTGCGACAAGGTCGCTCTTCCGCCAAGCAGGTCGTTGTCGAGTTCGTCGAGCGCGGTCAGACCAAGCGGGAAGAACTCGCGAAAAATGACGCGTTCCGAAATGCCGTGGGCAATGCGGAAGCCGAGGCGCAGCGACAATTCGCGCAGCGCCGCGTCGACCTTCTGCTCGTTGCGCGACGTGATCGGGCTCATGCGGTTACGCACCACAATCCAGTCGATCAGGGCATTGTCGGCAGACCGGCGCTGGCGGCGCGCGGCGCGCACGGCGCTTGCATACTGGGAAATGTCGAGCACCTCGTGCGTGAGCGGATCGACACGCGCAAGCACGTCGAAATCGATGAAACTGTCGTTCATCGGCGTGATCAACGTGTCAGCCATCATGTGCGCCAGTCGCGCAAGATAGGTGTCCGCGCCGGGGGTGTCGATGACGACGAAGTCGTGGTCGTCCTCCACCTCCTCCAGGCCGCCGGAGAGCAATGCGAATTCCACGGCCTCGGCATCGGAAGTCGATGGCCGCACAGCCTTCGGCACATGGAAGTGATGCGGCATCTCCAGATTGCGCCGCGTCGAGCGCGACCAGTTGCGCCGGTTCTCCACGTAGCGCGTGAAGGAAAGCTGCCTGCTGTCGAGGTCAACGGTGGCGACGCGAAATCCGCGTTTCAGCAACGCCACGGCGACATGCATCGCTATGGTCGACTTGCCTGAGCCGCCCTTCTCATTTCCGCAAACGATCACATGCGCGTGCGTGTCGCGCCTGCCATGCGCCCGGCTTGCGTTGGTCATACCGTCCCGTCCCATGCGCGAAGTATCGCCCAGACACGTGGACGCAGTGTAAAACGGTGCCGCATTACCACGCGATATCGATGACAATGGTAAAAATGCGGCTACCGAACCGCCAGCCGATCCGGCCCCTAAGGCGGACGACGGCTTCGGTAACTCGAAATACTGAATTGAAACCAACTGTGAATCACGCGGTTAAAAACAAAATCGCGATGATTTTCAAGGCGACCGCGCGAGAAGTCCACTTCTTTGCCGGGCCTTGGTTTCGCCTGCAAACGAACTGTGAATGCGCAACTACGGAACCGCCGCAATCGACAGCCAATTTCCTTGTCGTCCAACAACGGAGGTCCATCATGACTGACTATCGCGCAGAACAGAACGATCCCTACCGCACTTCGCTCAGCTACGACGGCGGTTCGCGCAGCCGCGCCGGCGTCTGGTTCGGCGTTATCGCGATTTTGGCCGTCATCGTCCTTGCCCTGCTGTTCGCCGGCTCCGGTCCCTCAACCGTGTCCACCGACGGAACGGCTCCGGCAGTGACCAGCAAACCGGCGCCGGGCGCTCCGGCGACACAAGCGCCGCCCGCAACCGCGCCGCTGGAGCAGAACGCCGCCCCTGAGGCGCCGGCGCCGGCCGCCCCCTCCGGGCAATAACGCGCACCGACATCACTCCATGCGTTCAACTGGCCAGCGCGAAAGCGCTGGTCTTTTTATTCGCCATCATTTTTACCCGCGCGCTGCGTCGCAATCGAATTGCCGGAAGTCGCGGCGCAACAAGCGGCGCGCTTGCGTCTCAGCCATTCATCGCCTCCACAAACTGGAGACATTCGATGGCCGACAGGATCATCGTCTACTGGCGCGACATTCCCGCCCAGGTCATCGTCAAGCGCCGCCGCGAAAGCGCCAAGCGCGAATTGCCGCTGCGCTTCACCGAGGCAATCGACATGTGCGCCATGCGCGTCGGTGCGCGCGACACGGACGCCTATCTCGCCGAATGGCGCAAGGGCGAGCCGGAACCCGTATCCGACGATCTGGAGGCCGAAGCGCAAGCCGCGCATGACCGCATTGTCGGCGAGTATGACGATGTGCGCCTCAAGGCTCTCGTGAAGGCCGAAGGCTGGGACAAGGGGAGCGCCTGAGATGGCCGCAATCGAAACTCTTGCCATGAAAGTGCGCGAGGCGCGCGACAAGCTCGCCTTCAAGCCGGCCGGCGTCAGCCCCAACCGGCGGGCGCGCAGGCGCTATACCATCCGGCTCTGGGCGGTGCGCCATTCGCGGTTCCTCGAGTGGTTCTATGAGCGTTTCGCCAACATGTTCCTGTTCCTGCATCCGTTCTGGAAGGCGGTCGGGTACCACCGCGCGGAGCGGCCTGTCACTTTCGTCGAGCGGCAGGTGAAGGGCTTCCTGTTCGATTGCCGCATGTGCGGCCAATGCGCGCTGTCCTCCACGGGCATGTCGTGCCCGATGAATTGCCCCAAGCAACTGCGCAACGGCCCCTGCGGCGGCGTGCGCGCCAACGGAAATTGCGAGGTGGAGCCGGACATGCCCTGCGTGTGGGTTCAGGCATGGAACGGCGCTTCGCAGATGCAGAAGGGCCGCACCGCGATCATGAACGTGCAGAAGCCGGTCGACCAGTCGCTGCGCGAGACATCGTCCTGGCTGCGCGTCACAGCGCAGGCTGCCGCCACCCGCGAAGGCGCAGCGGAGAAAGCAAAATGAGCCAGTCCGACGTCAATCCGAAGGATCCCGGCCTGCCGCTGGAGCCGAAGGAGGGCCACTCCTCGCTCGGACGGCTGGAGCGCATCCTTCGGCGCGGCGAGTTCGCCGTCACGGCCGAACTCAACCCGCCCGATTCCGCCGACCCGACCGAGGTGTACGAACGCGCCGCGATCTTCGACGGCTGGGTGGACGGCATCAACGCCGTCGATGCGTCTGGCGCGAACTGCCACATGTCCTCGGTCGGCATCTGCGCGCTGCTGACGCGCATGGGTTATGCGCCGATCCTGCAGATCGCCTGCCGCGACAAGAACCGCATCGCCATCCAGGGCGACGTGCTTGGCGCGGCGGCGATGGGCGTCGCCAACATCCTTTGCCTGACCGGCGACGGAGTACAATGCGGCGACCAGCCTGGAGCGAAGCCGGTCTTCGATCTCGATTCGATGTCGCTGCTCGAGACCGTGCGCACCATGCGCGACGAGGGCCGCTTCCTTTCGGGACGCAAGCTCACCGTGCCGCCGAAGGTGTTCATCGGCGGCGCGATCAACCCGTTTGCGCCGCCATACGATTTCCGCCCGTTCCGGTTGGCAAAAAAGATCCAGGCCGGCGCGCAGTTCGTGCAGTCGCAGTATTGCTACGACGTGCCGATGTTCCGCGAATACATGAAGCGGGTCGTGGACATGGGGTTGCACGAGAAATGCTTCATCCTTGCCGGTGTCGGCCCCTTGGCCTCGGCGAAAACTGCGCGCTGGATGCGTTCCAACGTGCCGGGCGTGCATATCCCCGACAGCGTCATCGCGCGGCTCGAAGGGGCGGAAAAGCAGAAGCTGGAAGGCAAGAAGCTGTGCATCGACATCATCAACGAGGTGAAGGAGATCGAGGGCGTCTCCGGCATCCACGTGATGGCCTACCGTCAGGAAGAATTCGTTGCCGAGATCGTGCACGAGTCAGGCGTGCTCAAGGGACGGCGTCCGTGGAAGCGCGAGGCGCGAATCGACGAGCCGGCAGTTGTGGAGCGGCTGGAGGAACTGCTGCATCGCGACGCCATCTCGCCCGCAAGCATGGCCGAAAAGGCAGCGCGCTGACCGGGCCGGCATGCGCCCCGTTGCGCTTGCCGCAATCGACATAACGACATAAACAACTCTTTATATCTTAACCGGAGACCGTCATGACCCGCACGATCGTCGCATCCGCCACCCGAGAAACCGTGATCGGTTTCGACCAGCCTTTTTGCGTGATCGGCGAACGCATCAACCCGACCGGGCGCAAGATCCTCAATGAGGAGCTTGAACGCGGGGATTTCAGCCGGGTGCAGGCCGATGCCATCGCGCAAGTTTCGGCGGGTGCGACCGTGCTCGACATCAATTCCGGCGCGGTGTTTTCCAACAAGATGGGCGAGGACGCCCGTTACGCCGACAACAATTTCGTCGAGCCGATGCTGATGCCGCAGCTGATCGAAGTGGTGCAGGCGGTGACCGATTGCCCATTGTGCATCGATTCCTCCGTGCCCGGCGCGCTGGAAGCGGGTCTGAAGGCCGCCAAGGGCCGGCCCCTGGTCAATTCGGTGACGGGTGAGGAAGAGCGGCTCGAACTGGTGCTGCCGCTGGTGAAGAAGTACAATGTCGCCGTGGTCGCCATTTCCAACGACGACACCGGCATTTCGGAAGACCCGGACGTGCGTTTCGCGGTGGCAAAGAAGATCGTCCAGCGCGCCGCCGATTTCGGCATCCCCGCACACGACATCGTCGTCGACCCGCTGGTGATGCCGATCGGCGCCATGGCGACCGCCGGACATCAGGTATTCACGCTGGTGCGCCGGCTGCGCGAGGAACTCGGCGTCAACACCACCTGCGGCGCGTCGAACATATCGTTCGGCCTGCCGAACCGGCACGGCATCAACAACGCCTTCCTGCCGATGGCCTATGCCGCCGGAATGACAAGCGCGATCATGAACCCGGTGGCGCTGCCGGTCGGGCCGAAGAAGATCGCCGAGAAGAAGGCGGAGGTTGAGGCCGCCGGCATCGTGCTGCCGCCGGACATGGACGACGAAACGTTCTGCAGGCTTTTCGGCATCGGTTCGACCAAGCCGCGCCCCGGCAAGGAGATGGAGGCGATCCGCGCCGCCAATTTCCTGCTCAACCAGGATGAGGGCGGCGGCGCATGGATCGCCTTCAACCGCGATCCCGACGCCGCGCCGGCTGGCGCACGCGGACGCCGCGGTGGCGGCGGGCGCGAGGGACGGCGCGGCGGTTGAGGAAAGGATGACCGAGGCGGGGCGGTGCACCACTTTATCTATGTTGTGATTCCGGAAACCTGAGCCAACTTGATAAGTGATCGTTCGATCAATCTAGATCGTTGAAGTGCCACCCCTCGAACCGGAGACAGGCGAAAATCCTTACTGAAAGGGGTGGCCGAGAAGCCAGATGATGACCCAAGACCCCCTCATCCTGTTCATGCCGTCGGGCAAGCGCGGCCGGTTTCCGGTCGGCACGCCGGTCCTCGATGCGGCGCGCGCGCTCGGCGTCTATGTGGAAAGCGTGTGCGGCGGACGCGCCACCTGCGGGCGCTGCCAGATCGCGCCGCAGCACGGACATTTCGCCAAGCACGGCATCGAATCGAAGCCCGACAACATCTCCGTGCGGGGGCCGAAGGAACAGCGCTATGTCGATGTGCGCGGCCTGCCCGAGGGGCGGCGGCTATCCTGCTCGGCGACGATCCAGGGCGATCTCGTCATCGACGTGCCGCAGGATTCGGTTGTCAACGCGCAGGTGATCCGCAAGGCGGCCGGCGATCGCGTCATCGAGCGCAACCCGGCCACGCATCTTTGCTATGTCGAGGTGGAAGAGCCGGACATGCACAAGCCGCTCGGCGATCTCGACCGGCTGAAGGCAGCGTTGCAGCGCGACTGGGGCTACGAGCGGCTGGAGACAGATTTCCACATCGTGCCGCGCGTGCAATCGATCCTGCGCGCTGGCGGCTGGACGGCGACGGCGGCGATCCACCGCGACGAGGAAAGCGACACGGCGCGGATCGTCGCGCTATGGCCCGGCCTGCACAACGAGGCCTGGGGCATCGCTTGCGACATCGGCTCCACCACCATCGCCATGCATCTGGTTTCGCTGCTGTCGGGCCGCGTTGCAGCTTCGGCCGGCACGTCCAACCCGCAGATCCGCTTCGGTGAGGATCTGATGAGCCGTGTTTCCTACGTGATGATGAACCCGGACGGGCGCGAGGGACTGACGGCAGCCGTGCGCGAGGCGGTGAACGGCCTGGTGGACAAGGTCTGCGCCGAGGGCGGCGTTGCCCGCGATCACATCCTTGAGGCAGTGTTCGTCGGCAACCCGGTAATGCACCACCTGTTTCTTGGCATCGACCCGACCGAACTCGGCGGCGCGCCGTTCGCGCTCGCCGTTTCGGGTGCGGTGAAGGCGCGCACGGCGGAGATCGGCGTGCCCCTGAACGAGGGCGCGCGACTCTACGTGCTGCCCTGCATCGCCGGCCATGTCGGCGCGGATGCCGCCGCCGCCACGCTGTCGGAAGGGCCGGACCGGCAGGACGACATGATGCTGCTGGTCGATGTCGGCACCAATGCCGAGATCGTGCTCGGCAACGCGTCGCGCACGGTTGCCTGTTCCTCGCCGACCGGCCCTGCCTTCGAGGGGGCCGAAATCTCGTCCGGCCAACGCGCTGCGCCGGGCGCGATCGAGCGCGTGCGCATCGATCCTGCCACGCTCGAACCGCGGTTTCGCGTCATTGGCGTGGACCCGTGGTCGGATGAGCCGGGCTTTGCCGAGGCGGCGCAGAAGACCGGCATCACCGGCATCTGCGGTTCGGCAATCATCGAAGTGGTGGCCGAGATGTACCTGACCGGCATCATCTCCGAGGACGGGGTGGTGGACGGGTCGCTTGCGGCGCAAAGCCCGCGCATCGAAGCCAACGGCCGCACCTTCGCCTATCTGCTGCACGAGGGCGCTCAGCGCATCACGGTGACCCAGAACGACGTGCGCGCCATCCAGCTTGCCAAGGCCGCGCTCTATGCCGGCGTGAAGCTTCTGATGGAAAAGCAGGGCGTCGACCATGTCGACGAGGTCCGCTTCGCTGGCGCCTTCGGCTCGTTCATCGATCCGAAATACGCCATGGTGCTCGGCCTCATCCCCGATTGCGACCTTTCCCGAGTCAAAGCGGTCGGCAATGCTGCGGGCATGGGCGCGCGCATGGCGCTGATCAACCGCAACCATCGCCGCGAGATCGAGGCGACCGTGCGCCGCATTGAGAAGATCGAGACAGCGCTGGAGCCGCATTTCCAGCAGTTGTTCGTGCATGCGATGGCGTTTCCGAACAAGGTCGACGCCTTTCCGAACCTCGCTGCGGCGGTGACGCTGCCCGCGCGCAAGGGGCTGGAACTTTCCGCCGACGGCTCCAGCAACCGGCGCGGCGGACGGCGGGGACGGTAGGGGTGAGAGAGAGGCTGGAATTGCTTTCCCTTGCATGCAATTGTGCCCTGTAAGGGTGCAACATGGCAATCGACAACCAGAAAATCTCCGAACTCGTAGCGTCCGTAAAGCTCTCGGGCGGCGCTGAACTCGCCAATGCGCAACGTTTCGTGCTTGATCTAACCGAGGCGCTCGACCTGCCGAAGCCTGAGTACTCTGCTCAGGAAATCCGCCACAACGACTATGTCTTTGAACGGACAGTGTATTTCAAGCACTCTGACGGCTCCACCACCAACGGCCGAATCGACTGCTACAAGAAAAACTGCTTCATCCTTGAAGCCAAGCAATCGTCGAAGCGCGCAAAGGCCAATCCGGCGCAGATCGAACTCCTGCCACTCGACAGCCAGGCGATAAAACCGGGTCACGCCAAACAGGGCACGCGGCAGTGGGACAAGGTGATGGCGGCCGCGCGAAAGCAGGCCGAGGACTACGCGCGCGCCCTGCCTACAGATCACGGCTACCCGCCCTTCCTGCTGATCGTCGATGTCGGCCATGTCATTGAGGTTTACGCGGATTTCTCCGGTCAGGGAAAGAACTACGCCCAGTTCCCGGATCGCCAGTCGTTCCGCATTTCAATGGACGATCTGCTGAACGAGGCCGTGCAGCAGCGCCTGCGGGCAATCTGGATCGATCCACTTTCGCTGGACCCTGCGAAGAAATCGGCAGAGGTCACACGCGATATCGCCGAGCGGCTGGCGAAGATCGCAAAGCGTCTGGAAGGCAGGCACGATCCGAAGGACGTGGCCGAATTCCTGATGCGCTGCCTGTTC
>CALMYO010000002.1 GCA_937873685.1 uncultured Paracoccaceae bacterium | reverse complement strand
TCAATCCGGACGGAACCTGGACCTACACGCCGGACCCGGACTTCCACGGCACGGACACCTTCGACGTGCTGGTCGATGATGGCAACGGCGGCACGGTCACCGTGACGCAGCTGGTGACGGTGACCCCGGTCAACGACGCGCCGACAACCACGGGAATCGCCGACCAGCGCGGCGTCGATTCGCGCCCGATCGCGATCGCGGCAGGCACGGCGTTTGCCGATGCCGACAACGACGCATTGCGGTTCAGCGCAACCGGCCTGCCCGCCGGGCTTGCGATCGACCCGCAGACGGGCCTGATTTCCGGCACGCTTTCGTCCGACGCTTCGGTGCGCGGCCCTTACACCGTGACCGTGTTTGCGACAGATACGGATGGGGCTTTCGTGGAGACCACATTCACGCTTGGCGTTGACAACATCGCGCCGGACGCCTTGCGTGACGCCGAAGCAACGGTGGAGGAAGGCGAGAGCTTCGTGCTCGAAACAGCCGGCCTGTTCGATGACGCCGATCGCGACGTGCTGGGCTTTACTCTGGTCGGAGCGCCCGCCTGGCTGACGATCGATCCGCTCAGCGGCGAGATCGTGGGAACAGCGCCCGATGGCGTGAGCGGTACGGTGCGGTTTGCCGTGCGGGCCGATGACGGGCAAGGTGGCGTCGCTGTCGCGCAAGTGACGATCGACATCGTTCCGCTCGGGGGCGTTGCGAAAGAAAGCCCCGGCATCAGCCTGCATCGCGATACGCCGACCGATCTGCTGTTCGACGACGACATCGTTTCAGGCACGGGCGGAAGCATGGGCATTGTCGACGAAACGGCAAACGCCATCGATGATCTCGATGGGTCTGCGCCCCAGGCCGGCGTCGACGGCATCGTGCTAGACGCCGTCAACCGTATCCGCGCGCTTGATGCGCTGTTGCGCCCGGACAGCGATCTTTCGGCGACCGAACAGTTGAGGCGCATTGAGGGGATGATCGATGACAGCGGGCTGTCGTCCGGCCGTGATTTTGGAACCCGGAACTGGACCGGCGCCTCGATCAACTTCGCCGAGACGCCCGAAGCAAGCCTCGGCGCGGCGACTGTCGCCGACCTGAAGATCGAGACATTCGTGCGCAATCTGACGGTTCTGGTCGACATCAGCGTGGTGGCGCCGGAGTTGGCCGATGTCTATGCGGATACCTATGCAGTAACCTTGCCCAATGGGGCCGATGCGCCGTCATGGGTGCGCATGGCGCGCGCCGGGCTGGTCATTATCGAACGTCCGCTCGACCAGCGCATGATCGACCTGAAATTCACCGTGGTGCTGGACGACGGCGCCGTTGTGGAACGCGTCGTGCGCATAGACGGCACAACCGGCATTGTAGCCAACATCAAGCCGGATGCTTCGCCGGACGGCGCGCCGATGCTCGACCATGCGTTGCAGGCCGAGGCGGCGAAGAGAAATGTGGAAATCGGTAAAATCCGGTCGATTCTGGATGGAAACGCATAAGCATGTTGCCATCCCGCTCTTGCGTCCAAGGGTGTTGGAAGCTACCGCAGAGTCAAGCTGTGCATAAAGTGATTCGTCGGTAGCCGCGTTTTGGCGGACGGAATGCGCAGGGGCGTGAAGTGTTCGCGTGTTTCCCGAAATCGTTTGAACGGGTCCGGTGTGTTCAAAAAGTCGATCACATTGTTGCTGCTTGCAGTGACGGTTGGTGCTTGCGCCGTCGAGCCAAAAGCGCTCGATCAGGCAGAGGTCTCGGCATATGCGCAGGACAAGCTGGCGCGGGTGACCGCTGACCAGGAGCCGGTTCACGGCGCGATCGGCCTTTACGAGGCGATGGCGCGGGCGTTGAAATACAACCTCGACCGGAAGGTCGAGGTGTACGAGGAGGCGTTGCGCGTCAAGTCGCTCGCCGTCGCCAATCAGGACGGCTTGCCGTCGCTGGTTTCCGGGCTTGATTATTCCGGCCGCAGTAATGTGAGCGCTTCGAGCAGCCGTGTCGGCAATCCGCCGGCTGACAGCCCGGTGTCGCCGGCGACCAGCTATTCGACATCGAGCGAGAACGACATCTTCACGGGCGAGATCCGGTTGTCGTGGAACATTCTCGATTTCGGCCTGTCCTATGTGCGCGCCAAGCAGGTGGCGGACGAGATCCAGATTGCGCGCGAAAATCGCCGACGCATCGTCAATCGCATCATCGAGGACGTGCGCACCGCCTATTGGCGAGCGGTCAGCGCCGACAGCCTGATCAGCGGCCTGCGGTCGCTTGAGGGGCGGGTGCGCCGCGCCATGGCGAACTCGAAGGCGCTCGAAACCGACGGCGAATCCTCTCCACTGACCGCGCTGACCTACCAGCGCGAACTGGTCGAGATTCAGGACGAGATCCAGAAGCTGGAATCGGAACTGTCGATCGCCAAGACGCAGCTTGCCGCGCTGATGAACATCGAGCCCGGAACCCCCTACCGGCTGGCGCAGCCGGCACGCTCGGCGAAACGGCTGAAGTTGACGCTCGGCGCGCGGCAGATGGTGGAATTCGCCGTGGAGCACCGGCCGGAACTGCGCGACGTGGCCTATCGCGAGCGCATCAATGCGCTGGAGGCGGAGAAAGCGCTGCTGGAGCTTTTTCCCAGCGCCTCGCTGTTTCTTGGTGGCAATGCCAGTTCGAACGCCTTTCTCTACAACAATGCCTGGCTGGACTATGGTGCGAAAGCCAGTTGGAACGTGATGAAGCTGTTCCGCTATCCCGAGCGCAAGCTGGAGATCGAGGCGCAGCGCCAACTGTTTGACCAGCGCGCGCTCGCAGTGACCATGGCGATCATGACGCAAGTGCATGTCGGCCGCGCCCGCTATCATTTCGCCGCCAAGCGCTTTGCAACCGCGCAACAGCATCTGGCAATCCAGTCCGGCATCCTGAAGCAGATCAAGGCCGCGGCGGCGGTCGACCAGGTGTCCGAGCAGACGGTAATCCGCGAAGAAATGAACACGCTGGTGAGCCGCGTGAAGTATGATATCGCATATGCCGACCTGCAGAACGCCTACGCCAACATCTACGCCTCGATGGGCGTCGATGCGATCGAAGAGGACTTCAGCGACAGCGAATCCGTGGCTGCGCTCAGCGAGAAGCTGCGGCGCGCGTGGTTGGAGCGGGGCGACACGTCGGGCGTGATTACGCGGATCCGCAAGAAGCATGCGCCTGTCGAGGCGGCGCCCGCTGACAAGCCTGTGGCTGCTGTCGATCAGGCAAACCCGTCGACAATCGTTGCTCTTACCGCAAAGGAGACGGGGCTTCAGGTATCGAGCGAGGCTTCGGCCACCGAAGCTGTCGTGCCGGTGGCGAAACGTCAATCGCGGGTGCGCGTAGCGACCGCGCGCGACTGAGCACGGTCGCGCAGGCGGCGAATCGGCGGAGGGTTGGCGCGCCTTTGGGCTTGCTCGTGAAGCGACGACAGGTCGGTGTGCGGTCCGACCGAACAGGAGCGATTGACGATGCGGTATGTCTCGAGGAGTTCCTTGGCGATTCTTGCAGGCTTGGCGGTGATGACGCCGTCGCTTGCGCAAAGCCCGGCCGACGGGCTTTCCGCCCGTGGTGTGGTCAACGCCAATGCGTCGGCTGTGCTCTCTTCCGAAGTCGCAGCCAAGATCGAGTCCATGCCGTTCAAGGCCGGCGCAGCGTTCAGGAAGGGCGACGAATTGGTGCGCTTCGATTGCAGCCGCTACGAGGCGCAGTTGAACGGACTTGAGGCGACGGTGCGCAAGCAGCAGACCCTGCTGTCGCAAAAGGAGCGGCTGCAGAAGCGGCAGGCCGCGGGCGCCTTCGAGGTGGAGGATGCGCGCGCCGACCTGTTGCGCGCCAGCGCCGATGTGAAAGCGATGGAAGCCGAGATGCGCGGTTGCGTGATCGCGGCGCCCTATGACGGCCGGGTGGTGGAAAAGGTCGCCAACGCGCATGAATCGCCGGCTCCGAATGCGCCACTGATGAAAATCCTCGATGACGGGTCGCTCGAGATCGACCTGATCGTGCCGTCGACCTGGCTGAAATGGCTGAAGCCGGGAAGCGAATTCCGTTTCGCGATCGAGGAAACCGGCGAAGTGCACGATGCGAAAATCGTTCGGCTCGGGGCGCAGATCGATGCGGTTAGCCAAACCATAAAGGTAACCGGGGCATTTTCGGATAATCTTAACTCGATCGTGCCAGGAATGAGCGGAACCGGTACGTTCAGCGCGCCGGAAATGTAACGCCGGCCAGACTGCGACATCGGGTTTCGCGCGGAACGTTCTCCGTTGAGAAACCCGCCCTGAGGGCAAGGTCTGGCGCTAGTATCGGGTACAGGCGTCATGACCGCAAGCGTAAAGGCCGCACAGCGGCGCATCGAACTCGGACGCGTCCGAAAAGTCGCGGAATCCGACAAGGCTCCGGTCGAAAGTCCTGGCAGCGAAGTGGCAGCGGCAGAACCCGCAAAGCCTGACAGTTCGACAAGCGAAGTGAAATTCGATGTCCGCGCATTGCAGGCACAGGCAGCGGCTGCTTTCCGGCAATCATCAAACACGGAACGCGCCGGGACTTCGCCTGAAATCGCAGGGCAACAGGCCGGGACACGGGCGACATCCGCCGTTTCCGGCGGCGCGCAACCAGGAAAGTCCGGGCGCGCGCAAGGCACCGCTCCCGCGGGTCAAAATCGCATTGAATCGCTGTTACAACTGGAAGACGAGGCGCGCAAAGCGCCAAGCGTACGCGAACTCGGCTTCGGCATCGTCAATTCCAGTCGCAAGGTGCTTGGCAGCCGCCAGTGCATCCTGCTTCTGAAGAAAGGCCGCGGCATGCGTGCACGCGCCGTGTCCGGGGTCTCGGAAATCGACCGCAATGCTCCAACGATCCGTTCGCTGGAGCGCGGCGCGGCACGGTTTGCGCGTCAGGCGAAACCGGCCGGGCAGGGCGCGCGGATGATCGTTGCGGTAGAGTTCATCTCCGGTGGCGAACCATATCCGTTTGACCACCTGATTGCCGCGCCGCTTCGTACGCGGGCGGGAAAGCTGTTCGGCTGCGTGGTTTTTGCGCGCGAACAGGAGTGGGACGAGGCAGATTTGCTTCTGGCGGATCGCCTTTCCGGCGTGTGGTCGCATGCCTGGGAGGCGCTGGAAGGACCGGCGAAAATCCGTTCCGCCTCGCGCACGCGCACCTTGCTGTGGATGGCGATGATCGCCGCCGCGGCTGGGATAGCGACGCTGCCAGTGCCGATGACTGCGCTCGGCAAGGCGTTCGTCGCGCCGCGCGATCCGATCGTGGCGCCGGCGCCTCTTGACGGCGTGGTCGCCTCGATTGCGGTGGAGCCCAACCAGCCGGTGAAGGCGGGCGATGAACTGTACCGCCTGGAGGATGTGGCGCTGCGCAACCGCGTCGAACTGGCACGGCGTGAGGTGGACGTGGCCAATTCGCGGCACCAGCAGGCGCTGCGGCTGTCGTTCACCGATCCGCGCGCCTCGCGCGATCTTGCGGTTGCCGAAGCCGAACTGAAGCTGAAGACCGACGAATACGAATACGCCGTCGAACTGCTGGACAAGACTATCGTGCGTGCGCCGGAAGACGGGGTGGCCCTGTTCACGTCGAAGGACGACTGGCGCGGCAAGCCGGTGAAGACCGGCGAGCGGGTTATGCGCATTGCCAATCCGGCGATGACCGAGCTTGCAATCGAGATGCCGGTCGCCGATGCGATCGTGCTGAAGGAAGGCGCGCCGGTGCGGCTTTTTCTCGACAGTTCGCCGCTCGAGCCGATCGCTGCGACCGTCACGAACGCCAACTATCTGCCCTCGCTAGGACCGGACAATGTGCTCGGCTATTCGGTGCGGGCCCGTTTCGACGATCTGGAAGGCGCGCTGCGCATCGGGCTTATGGGCACGGCGCAGATTTCGGGCGACGACGTGTCGCTGGCCTATTACCTGTTGCGCAAGCCGATTGCGCGCATCCGGCAGTGGACCGGGCTGTGAATCCAGTAGTGATGTCGATGGCGGGGGCGGGCGCGAACGAGCGCCTGCCGGAGTTGCGCCAGGACTTGCAGATTCGCCCCGGCGCGCCGGCGCGCAACGGGGCGCCGTCCTGGGTGATCTTCGATCCGCTGCGCAACCGCTATTTCGAGATCGGCCGCGAGGCGCTTGAGGTTATCGCGGTCTGGTCGGCCGGCACCGCCGCAAAGGTCGCCTCGGCGGTGAAGCGTGAATACGGGCGCGAGGCGGGCGAGACCGAGATCGTCGCCTTGCGCCAGTTCCTGCTCGCCAACGAACTTGCAACCGGAGTGGAGAGTGAGGACGGCTCGGCCTTCGCTGAACGCGAGAAGGCGCGCGAGAGCAGCCCGCTGGCCTGGCTGGTCCACAACTACCTTTTCTTCCGCATTCCACTGGTGCGGCCGGAAGCGGCCTTGAAGGCGTTTCTGCCGCTGGTCTCCGCGCTGTTGACGCAAGGCGCGGTGGCGCTGTTTTTCCTGGCAGGCCTTTTCGGACTCTATCTCGTTTCGCGCCAATGGGAGCATTTCGTCGGCCAGTTCCAGGATTTCCTCAGCCTGGAGGGTGCGCTGTTCTACGGCGCGGCGCTGATGCTGGTGAAATCCCTGCACGAAATGGGCCACGGCTTCATGGCGGTGAAGCATGGCGTGCGTGTGCCAACCATGGGCGTCGCGTTCCTTGTTCTGCTGCCGGTACTCTACACCGACACCTCGGATGCCTGGCGGCTGGCCTCCCGGCGCAAGCGGCTGATGATCGACGGCGCAGGCATCATGACCGAGCTGATGCTTGCAGTGATCGCGACATGGCTGTGGGTGCTGCTGCCCGACGGGCTTGGCCGATCGATCGCCTTTTCGGTCGCGACAGTCGGCTGGGTTGCCAGCCTTGGCGTCAACCTGTCGCCGTTCATGCGCTTCGATGGCTACTACCTGTTCTCCGATGCAATCGGCGTGCAGAACCTGCAGCAACGCGCCTTTGCGCTCGGGCGCTGGCGTTTGCGCGAATGGCTGTTCGGTCTCGGCGATCCCGTTCCGGAAGTGTTTGCGCGGCCGCGCCGGCGCTTGTTGGTGGCCTATGCCTATGCCACCTGGATCTACCGCTTCTTCCTGTTTCTCGGCATTGCGCTGCTCGTCTACCACTTCTTCATCAAGGTGGTGGCAATCATCCTGTTTGCCATCGAGATCGTGTGGTTCATCGCCCGTCCCATCGCCAGCGAAATCGGAGCTTGGTGGAGCATGAGAGAAAAGATCGTTCGTTGCGGCCGCGCCTTCGTTTCGGCCGGCGTGGCGGTTGCCCTGGTCGCGGCCTGTTTCGTGCCGTGGTCGACGCCGGTGCGCGCGCCCGCCGTGCTGGCAGCCAAGCGGCAGGCGCAGGTGTTCACGCCCTGGCCTGGCATGCTGCAAAGCCTTGATGTCGCACGCGGCGATGTGGTGCGCGCGGGCGACGTGTTGTTTCGCCTGTCATCCGAAGAATTGCAGCACGAGTTGAAGAAGGCGGAGGCGCAGGTGGCGCTTGCAGAATTGCGCATCGCGCGCATTGCCGCCGACGCCCAGGATCGCGCCTTGTTGATCGTGCTGAACCGCGAACTGGAAAGCGCGCGCGAGCATGTCGCTGGCGTTGTGCGGCAGATCGACGACCTGACCATCCGCGCGCCGATCGACGGACGCATTGCCGAGACCGATCCGGACTTGCGTATCGGCATGGCCATCGGCCCGACCCAGCAGATGGCGCTGGTGGTGGGCGATGCCGAGGCCGGCCTGGAACTCCGCGGCTATGTCGACGAGGCGCATGTGGCGCGACTTTCCGCCGGCACATCGCTGAGATTTGTTCCTGACAACCCGCTTTTGCCGGTTGTGCATGGCACTGTGCGCGAAATAGCTGAAACTGGCAGCGACGCCATCACCATCGAGGCGCTGAGTTCCGTGCATGGCGGGCCGATCCGTTCCGACAAGGGCCATGACGGGCGCATCGAGCCGCGCAGCGGCCAGTACGCGATGCTGGGCGATCTGGACAACGCCGGCATGGCGGATCGTTCCGGCAAGCTGGAGCGCGGGATGGCGCTGGTTGAAGGCGAGCCGGAGAGCCTGGCGTCGTGGATGATGAAGCGCGTTGCAGCGGTTGCGGTTCGCGAAAGCGGATTTTGACACCAAGTGCGTTCCGGACGAGAGGGCCGGCACCCGGACGCCCACTTTGTAGCGATATGCCGCACCGAATCGACCGATCTCGGCCAAATGTCCACTATGAGCGACAACGCCGTTGCTGGTATGAAGGTGCAAAGGGACACGAACCGAGGGAGTTGACCCGTGAAGAAGACGATTTTTCTGCTTGCCGCCGTTGCCGCAGCCTTTGTCGTGCAGCCGGCCTTTGCCGATGCAGACGCCGGCAAGAAGGTGTTCAACAAGTGCAAGGCCTGCCATGACGCGGAAAAGGAAGTGAACAAGGTTGGCCCGCACCTCGTCGGCATCATCGGCCGCCCGGTCGGTAGCGTCGAGGGCTTCAAGTACTCGAAAGCCAACCAGGAATTCGGCGCCGACGGCAAGGTGTGGGACGAGGAACTCCTCAAGGCCTATCTAGCCAAGCCGCGGGATGTGGTGAAGGGCACCACCATGGCTTTCGCCGGCCTGAAGAAGGAAGAGGAAATCACCAACATCCTCGAGTACTTCAAGTCGCTGGCGCAGTAAGCCGCGATCATCCCATCGACTGCCGGACGCGCCCCTTGCGGGGCGCGTTTTCGTTTGCGGGTCGTCGGTTCCGATTGATTTGCGCGCGCACTTCAAATCGTTATCGTGAGCGTCTATATCCGCAGGGTATTCAGGCCGAAGCGCGGGGAGACACGCATGGCAACGCTGCAGAATTTCGACGCCGAAATCGAGAAGACCAAGCGCGTCGTCAACGAGATGCGCTCGAAGATCGAGCAGTCCGGCGTTGTGCTGGAACAGTTCGCGCAGGCTGACAAGAAAATCGGCTCGGCCGAGTTCGATATCGAGAACGCCCGCATCCAGGATGTCATCAACCAGCAGAAGGTGATGGAAGGCAACATTGCCGACCTGATCATCGGGCTGGAAGATGCCACCAACGTGTTCGGGTCCGAATTCGAGAGCATGAAATCCTACACGACCTGGGAAAAACTGGTCGGCATCTTCTCCAAGCAATCGATGCAGCGCATGCGCACCGACCGCGTGCGCAACATGTCGCTTGCCGGCAACCTGCAGGAACTGCTGTCGAAATCCGACACGATAGTCGGCATCCTGAAGGAACAGAAGAACGTTCTCGACAGCCGCTATGCGACCTCGGAAGCGAGCCTGCGGCAGGTGATCGAACGGCGCAAGTCGACAACCGAGAACCTCGACGCGGTGCAGAAGCGCATCGAGGAACTGAACCCGATGCTGCTCGACCTTGAAAACAAGCTTGCGGCATCCACCGACCAGACCGAGCGCACGCAGCTTGAGGGCGAACGGTCGAAGCTGGCGACGGAATACAACCAGGCGCAGGCCAAGGAGCAGGAACTGCTGGCCGAAAGCCAGACGCTCGAGCGCTACACCTCGATGTTCCAGACCTTCGTCGATTCGCTCAACAACCAGATCGCGGCGCAGAACACGCTGATCAACAAGCTGACGATCGATACCGAACAGCGGATCGTGCTTTACAAGGCGCTGGAAGATTCGCTGAAGACCGCCGCCCAGCAGGACGTGGCGCACAAGATCAACACGCTCGGCAGCCAGGTGGACAATGCGGCAGAAGAGACGATGGCCGGCGTTGGCGCGGCAGCGCAAAAGCACATCGGCGACCTTCTGGAACTGCACGAGAAGAACATGGTGGCGACGGCCGACATCCAGCGCCGCAAGAAGCTGGCCGATGACGCCTTTGCCCGCCGCTTCGACGAGGTCATGCGCAAGCATGACGCCGCCAACTACGTGAAGAACTGACCGGCGCCGCCATGCAGTGGGAGGTGCTTCCCGACGAGGCGGCGCGGACGCAAGCTGCGAAGGCGCCGCTCGCCAGCGCAGTCGACCGCTACTTCGGCTCCATCGACGCGGCGCTGAACGGGCTCGACATCTTTCTCAACGACACCTCGTCGCCGCTGCACAAGCATGACCTGATCGCGCGTGTCGTGGTCGGCTATCTCGAACGGCTGCGATCGTCGTTCGAGTGCTGGCGCCATCGCCTCGATTATCAGGCAAGCTTCAAGATCTCGCGCGCCGACAGCGGGTTTCCGGCATTCCAGAACGTTCTCGAACTGGAAAACGACCGCCGCAACGCCGACAGCCGGCTTTCCGCCTTGCCGGCGCCCGAGCAGATCCGCATCGACATGGCGGATTTCATCCTGCGCCGCAAAGCCTTTCCGGGCGACTTGCAGAAACAGATGGCCGAGCGGCTGTATCTGGAAGCGGTCAAGGCCGGCGAGACCTTCGCGCCGCTGATCCCGCCCGAGACCATCCGCGTTTCCACCAATCCGAATTCGCGGCGGCCCTATTACTTCGTGCATTGGGGCGCCTATGACGGCTCGGCCAACCTGCCGATGGTCTATACCGTTGCGGTTGAGGATTCCTCGGAACAGATGGTGCGCCAGCTGGTGGCGCGCGACGGCAAGCTGAACGAAAAGGTGGAGATCCCGCTGCCTGTCGGCGGGTTGCTGAACCCCGATCTTGCGCGGCGGTTCGACGATTTCGTCGAGAAGAACAGCGCCTATTCGCTGTCGCCGGCGACGATCGCCAACAACATGGACAAGGATTTTCCGACGCTGCATCCCAAGCAGTTGCGGCGCATCGTGCTCGGGCCGTTCTACTCCTCCGGCATCACCGAGAACAATTCGCTGGTGGGGTCGGTGCTCGACAAGGTGCACCGGCCGCAGAACGCTTGGCTGCTGACCTGGACCATCCAGGACGTCTATTCCAAGGCGGAAAAGCCCGGCCGCAAGGGGCTGTGGGCGAATGAGCCGCCGCGCGAGGAATTCCTGATCGAGACCGACGACCTTGAGGCCGCGCGCATGGGCGTGTCGGCCTACGAGAAGCATGCGCTGGTGCCACACGAGGCCTATCAGGCGCTCTATGCCGCCGGCGAGGCGGCCAAGGTGTTCGACGGCTACAAGACCCACATCATCTCCGGCGACAACGTGATCAGCGATGTGTGAGCGCTGCTGGCTGGACATGATGCTGTATGGCGAGCCGGCGCAAGTGGACCTGGACGAGGAACGCGCAGTCGCGCGACGGTATGCGGCGGAGGAAGTAGGGCAGGGGGGTGAAATTGCGACAGACCCGCAATCGCCCGACGTCTACCCCCACCCCTTACCCCTCCCCTCAAGGGGGAGGGGGGACGGCGATGCCGCGCTTCTTGTTCCAGACTATGCGCATGGCGCTGTGGTGGATGGTTTTAGCCCTGCGCTCGCGTCCCCCTCCCCCTTGAGGGGAGGGGTAAGGGGTGGGGGTCGAATGTCTCCAAGGCGTGGAGAATAAGTCGATGCCGACACAGTCCCAAGACATTTCAACCACTCTCCCCATCATCGTCGGAGCCTGACATGGATACCGGACTGACCGCCCTCGACGAAGATGACGTGAAGAAGCACCTCGCCACTGCGCAAAGCCTGGTGACGCGGCTGATCGTGATGGAATCGTCGGAATCGCGCTCATCGACCGAGATCGCCGGCACCGGGCGGCGTTTCGTTTCGACCGTTTCGGCTGGCGGGGTGCGGCGCACGCGCGAGGTGGAACTGACGAAAACGATACAGGCGGTGCGCGCCGACGACCAGATGCTGTCGATTGCCCAGCACATGCTGGTGTATCGCGCCCGGCGGGGCATTGCGGTGGCGCTGGCGGCGGCCGACCTGTTCGGCCGCCAAAGCGAACTTGAATCGCTTGGTGAGCGCAACCGCTCGGCGCCGCTGCAAGGCGAGGACGCCAGCCGCTTCAAGGCGCTTTTGTCGGCGTCGGCTTACGTAACCGCTTTCGTCTACGCCGCCTACCTGCTGCAACTGGTGGAGGCGGACGGTGAACCCGGCGAGGACATGGCGGAGCCGGAATGGAACTTCGACACGCCGCAGGATGCTGTGAAGGCGCTTGTCGCCGGGCTCGACCGGGCGATTGCCGGCAGTCCGGACGAAACGACGATGCTGCAACGCGCCCGCGCCTTCGCCCGCACGGCGCTGGAGGGGCTGCTGCAGCGGCGCGCGCGGTTCACGGGGCTCGGGCCGTTCGAGAACAGCCATGTGAAGCTGGAGAGCGACAACTTCACGCTGGACGGCTTCGACGTGGCGCCCGGCCAGAAGCGCAAGCCGCTGGTGATGACGTTCAAGAAGCCGAACGAGATCATCGGCAACCACATCGCCAAGTACCAGTCGGTCAAGCTCGCCAAGATGCTGATGGC
>CALMYO010000001.1 GCA_937873685.1 uncultured Paracoccaceae bacterium | reverse complement strand
GGTGATCTGGTCTGCGGTGCGGAAAGAGCTGACGAACAGCCCGATGGTGGGAAAGAGCCACAGCAAGACCAGCGCGATCACCGAGATCTGCACGGCCCAGCCGAGGGAGGATTTGCTTCCGGCGATATTGTCCATCTCAGCGCATCTCCTTGCGGGCGTTGATGACGTTCCAGACGAGGATCGGGCTGACGAGCAGCATGATCACCATGGCACTGGCCGAGCCGACGCCCCAATCGGCCGAAACAAACAGCTTTTCATACATGTAATTGGCCAGAACCTGCGTCTGCCACTGGCCGTTGGTCATGGCAAAGACGATGTCAAAGACCTTCAGCACAGTGATGGTGATGGTGGTCCAGACCACGACGATCGTGCCCATGATCTGCGGCACCTTGATCTGGAAAAAGATCTCAAAGGGGTTGGCGCCGTCGACGATGGCGGCCTCGACTGTTTCCTCAGGGATGCCGCGCAGGGCGGCGGACAGGATCACCATGGCGAAACCGGTCTGGATCCAGATCAGGACGACCATCAGGAAGAAGTTGTTCCAGAACGGCAACGTCAGCCATTGCTGCGGTTCGCCGTAGTTCAGCGTCACGGTCCACACGTCGAGGATCGACGTGAGCGACTTCCACACCAACCATGCGCCGCCGATCGCGACCAGCGCGCGCAGAGGCAACAGCATCGGCGAATGGTCCTGGCCGCGCTCGAACGCCGCCTTGGCGAAGGTGAAGGCGAACCAGCCGACCAGCGTCGCAAAGCCGGCGAGGATGATCGTCGGCAGGATCTTCAAAAGGACGATGGAGAGCGGACCGCCGTCAAGCTGCATCCACACCGCGTTTAAAACGCCGATCTGCGCGGTGTCGGCCGGTCTTGCGTCGTAGATCAGCTTGAAGATCACGGAAGCGCCGACGAACGATATCGCCATCGGCATGAAGATCAGCGATTTTGCGATGTTGCCCCAGGCGATGCGGTCGGTCAGCTGTGCGACCAGCAGGCCGAATGCGGTAGAAACCGCCGGCACCACGATCAGCCACAGCATGTTGTTGCTGATCGCTTCCCAGAATTTCGGCTCCGCAACCATCTGGCTGTAGTTGGCGAGGCCGACGAAGGCGCCGTCCTGCGACCGGTCGGTGAGCGAAAGCCACAGCGTCGCAAACACCGGGTAGCCAAGGTAGAGCGCCAGAGCAAAAAGCGCGGGAAACAGGAACAGCCAGGGACGGACCTGGTTGGCGAGGTTGATGTTGCGGCCGGCGTTTGGCCCCGTTGCCGGAAAGATCACCTTGTCGAGGATCAGGTTGGAAAAGAAGAAATAGCCGATGCAGCCGCCGACGCCGACGATGATCGTGAACAGGCCCAACAGTGCCGGATTCATGCCGCCCTCCCGATTGTTCCGCAGGCGTGGGAAAGCCACGCCCGGCCCTGCTCTGCGGCAGGCGATCCGGAGGCGAAAGCCGCCTCCGGCCTTGTTCTCATCCGTTGACCGGGGTGTTTGGCGCGAAGGCTTACTTCAGCGCATCCCAGGAGGCCTGGATCTCGTCGGCAACGGCCTTGGCGTCCTTGCCGCCGGTGTAGTCCACCATGCCGGTCCAGAACGAGCCGGCGCCGACGCCGCCCGGCATCAGGTCGGAACCGTCGAAGCGGAAGGTGGTGGCTTCGACCAGGATCTTGGCCTGTCCGCGCAGCGCGTCGTTGAGATAGGTCTCCGGATTGACGCTCTTCAGCGGGGTCAGGAAGCCGGACTGCGCGCCGAATACCTCATGCGCCACCGGCAGCTGCAGGAACTTCATCAGCTCGTTGGTGGCGTCGGAAGGCTTGGTGATCGCCATCAGCGTGCCGCCGCCGAGCACCGGGTTGCCGAGATCCTTGCCCGCAAAGGACGGGAAGTAGAAGAAATCGACATCCTCGCCGAACGCGATGCCTTCCGGGAAGAAGGCCGGCACGAAAGAGGCCTGGCGGTGCATGTAGCACTGGGGCGGCGAGGAGAACATGCCTTTTGGCGAATCGCGGAAATCGGTCGAGGCGACCGCGCCGGCGCCGCCTGAGACGAACTTGTCGTTGCGGGCGAACCAGCCGAATTCCTCGATCGCGGCCACAACGCGCTCGTCGTTGAACTTCACGCCGTTGGTGGTCCAGCCGTCATAGACATCGGCCGGTTGGGTGCGCAGCATGATGTCTTCCACCCAGTCGGTCGCAGGCCAGCCGGTCGCGGCGCCCGAACCGAGGCCGATGCACCACGGGGTCTGTCCGTCGGCGGCGATCTTCTCGGTCAGCGCTTTCAGTTCCTCCATGGTCTTCGGCACTTCATAGCCCGCGTCCTCGAAGTTTTCCGGCACGTACCAGACCAGCGACTTGACGTTGACGTTGTAAAAGAAGCCGAACAGCTGCTTGTTGCCGTCCTTGTCGGCATAGGTGCCGAGATCGACCCAGGACTGGCCCGCGCCATAGTTCTCCTTCACCCAATCGCCCGTGCCTTCGGGCAGCGGATAAAGCAGGCCGCGCTTGGCCATGTCGGCAGCGAGGCCCGGCTGCGGGAACACGGCGACGTTCGGGGCCGAACCGGCTTCGGCATCGATCACGATCTGCTGCTCGAAGGAATCGGACCCGGTGTAGATCACCTCGGCGCCGGTCGCTGCGGCGAAGTAGGCGATCACCGAGCGGAACACGCCATCCTCCGGCTGCAGCCAGGGGCCGGTGATGGTGACCTGCTGGCCCTTGAGATCCGGGGCGCTTTCGGCCCAAGCCTTGTAGCTGTCCCAGCTGAAGGCGCCTTCGCCGACCGGGTACTTGAGTTCCTGCGCGCCTGCCGCGCCGGCAAACAGCGCCGCGGCCGCCGCCACACCTGCCATCAATCGTTTCATGGTGCTCTCTCCCGTTGGAATGAATTCGCGCAAAGGCGCTCGCAAACGCCCCCGAAACCGTAACCCGCCGCGCAGGCGGGAGTCGACTCCCAAAGCGCTTTGGACATTTGATTCCTGCGCCCGCACATCTGACGAGTCAAGCGGATTTTAGCCATTCGCGGGACGTTTCAAGTCTGCTTTCGGCTATGCAGCAACGATTTGCTGCACTGCAGCATGAAAATCGGGGTTGGCAAGGCGTGTTTTGTGTTCGAAAAATCCCCTTGCCCGAAACGGGAAACCGTGTCGAAACTTGCGCGAATTTCCAAAGCGCTTTGGGGTAGCGGAGCCCGCCTTGTGAACCTGAAAGAACTGGCCGAACGGCTCAACTTGTCGCAAACAACCGTCAGCCGGGCGTTAAACGGCTATCCCGAAGTCTCGGAAGCGACGCGCCTGCGCGTCGTCGAGATGGCGCGCAAACACAATTACCACCCCAATTCGCATGCCGCGCAGCTGGCGACGGGCAAGGCGAACGCTATCGGCCATGTCCTCACCCTGTCCGATCACAATGTCATAGATCCGCACTTCGCCGATTTCATCGCCGGGGCGGGGGAGCACTACGCCCAGACAGGTTACGATTGCCTGATCTCGGTAGTGCCGGCCGGCGAAGAGGAAGCGGTCTACCGACGGCTTGCGCGCACCAAGCGCGTAGACGGCGTGGTGCTGCACGGCCCGCTGGTTAGCGACTGGCGCATCAGGCTGCTGCGCGAACTTGGCCTGCCCTTCATCGTGCACGGCCGCACTGGCGACGATCCGGACAGCTATTCCTGGCTCGATGTCAACAACAAGCGGGCTTTCCAGCGCGCCACCCGCCACCTTGTCGATCTCGGCCATCGCCGCATCGCGCTCATCAACGGCATCGAGCAGATGACCTTTGCGCACCGCCGCCGTGCGGGCTTCGAACTGGCGCTGGCGGAATGCAGCCTCGCCGCCGATCCTGCCCTGATGAGCACGTCCGTGATGTCGGAGCCGAACGGCCATGCGGCGATGGCCCGTTTGCTGGTCATGCCGGAACGACCGACTGCGGTGCTGACTGCGAGCGTCCTGCTCGCGATGGGCGCTGTCCGCGCGATCCAGGAGGCCGGGCTGTCGCCCGGTCGCGACATCTCGCTGATCACTTTCGACGATTGCCTGTCCTTCCTGCCGAACGATCCCGGCGAGCCTGTGCTGACATCGCTGCGCTCCTCGATTCGCGCAGCAGGACGTCGCGTTGCCGAACTGCTGTTGCGCATCGTGTCGGAGCCGCAGGCCGCGCCCCTGCACGAGTTGTGGGAGGCCGATCTGGTGATCGGCCGCTCGACCGGTCCGGTTCCTGTCAGGGGAGGGTGACCGCGCTCAGCCGTAAAGCGGCAGTATGCGGCGGCGGATCGCCTCGTCGAGGCGATCCCTGACTTCGCGGTATGCGGAGAGGATCTGTTCGCGCCCGCCTTGCGCCGAAGTCGGATCGGGAGTCGGCCAGTACTTGACCTCGACCGAATTTGCCCGTGTCAGCTCCAGCGCCCGGTGATGCGCTTCCGGGGCAAGGGTGATGACAAGGTCGAAATAGTCATCTTCCAGCTCGTCAAGCGTCTGCGGCAGCCGGTTTCCGAGCGACAGGCCTTGTTCGGCCAGCACCGCGTCGACGAACGGATCGCGCTCCCCCTCGCGCACGCCGGCAGAGGCGATGTAGACGGATTTCGGAAGGATGCGGCGGGCCAGCGCCTCGGCCATCGGCGAGCGGATGGCGTTCAGCGCGCACATGAACAGGATCGACCCCGGGCTGCTCACGCCCGCCCCCGCCGCTTGCTGGAGGAGCCGACCGCCGCCAAGCCGCCTTAGCCCCGCCAGTGCAGGACGCAGATCAGCGTGAAGATGCGCCGCGCCGTGTCGAAATCGATCTCGATCTTGCCGGCAAGCCGGTCCTGCAGTGTCTGCGAGCCCTCGTTGTGGATGCCGCGCCGGCCCATGTCGATCGCCTCGATCTGCGAGGGCGTCGAGGAGCGGATCGCCTCGTAGTAGCTCTCGCAGATCATGAAATAGTCGCGGATGATGCGCCGGAAAGGGGTCAGCGACAGGATGTGGACGATCACCGCTTCCCCGCTTTCGCGCGTCACCTCGAAGACAAGCCGCGTTTCCACGAGCGAGAGCTTCAGCTTGTAGGGGCCGGCGCCGCTGTCGCCGAGCGGTTGGAAGCTGTTTTCCTCGATCAGGTCGAAGATCGCCACGGCGCGCTCGTGCTCGACATCGGGCGTCGAGCGGCCGATGGATTCGTCGAGCACGACGTCGATCAGGCGGGATTTCAACTCAGCGCCCATCGTCACCGCCTGCAAGGTTGAGCCGGATCGAGACCGATCTTGCATGGGCGGCAAGCCCCTCGGCCTCTGCCAGACGGATCGCAGCAGGCCCGAGCGCGCGCAATTGCTCCGCACCGAGTTTCAGGACCGACGTGCGCTTCATGAAGTCGAGCACGGACAGGCCGGATGCGAAGCGCGCCGAGCGCGCCGTTGGCAGCACGTGGTTGGAGCCACCGACATAGTCGCCGATCACCTCCGGCGTATGCGCCCCGATGAAGATCGCGCCGGCATTGGTGACGGCCGCCGCCAGCGCCTCGGCATCCGCCGTCGCCAGTTGCAGGTGCTCCGGCGCCACGCGATCGACCAGCGGCACGGCGTCGGCAAGGTCGCGCAGCACGATCAGCGCCCCATAATCGCGCCAGCTTGCCGTGGCGATCTCGCCGCGTGGCAGGTGCTTCAGTTGCCGCTCCACCGCATCGGCGACGGCACGGGCGAAACCTTCGTCGTCGGTCATCAGTATCGACTGCGCCGCCGCATCGTGCTCGGCCTGCGCCAGCAGGTCGGCGGCGATCCAGTCCGGATCGTTGTCGCGGTCGGCGACCACAAGCACTTCCGAAGGCCCGGCGATCATGTCGATGCCTACCGTTCCGAAAACCTGGCGCTTGGCGGCAGCGACAAAGGCGTTGCCCGGCCCGACGATCTTCGCAACCGGCCGGATCGTCTGTGTGCCGAACGCGAGGGCGGCAATCGCCTGTGCGCCGCCGACCCGGTAGATTTCGTCGACACCGGCAAGATCGGCGGCCGCAAGGACCAGCGGGTTGAGCACGCCATCCGGCGAGGGCACGACCATCACCAGCCGGCCGACGCCGGCAACCTTCGCCGGCACCGCATTCATCAGCACCGAGCTGGGATAGCTCGCCGTGCCGCCCGGAACATAGAGCCCGGCCGACTGCACCGCCGTCCAGTGCGAGCCGAGTTCGACGCCGAGCGTATCGACATAGCGGTCGTCGGCCGGCTTCTGACGGCGGTGATGCGATTCGATGCGGTCGCGCGCCAGTTCCAGCGCCGCCATGGTCGTGGCGTCGACGCTTTCGCGCGCCGTCCGGATTTCCACCGCCGAGACACGCAGCCGGTCCGGTGTCAGCGGCAGCCGGTCGAAACGCCGCGTATACTCGATCAGCGCCGCGTCGCCACGCCGGCGCACATCGCCGATGATGGCGCGCACCGTCTGCTCGACATCCTCAGAGACCTCGCGCTTGGCGGCGAGCAGCGCCCGGAAGCGGGTCTCGAAATCGTCCTCACGGGCATTCAGCCGGATCGCCATTTGACCACCCGCCCGCTCAGGCGCCGCCGTGGCGCGGCATGTGCCGGGTTTCCCAGGCCGATCCGAGATCGTCGAGTTGTGCCTCGATGCACTCGACCTCCAGCCGCAGCGCCGCTTCCCCGGCAAAGACCAGTTCGACAATGCCGGCCGGCGCCTCTGTTTCCTCGAAGCGCACCGCCAGCAGCGAATAGACACGGTCGCGGTCCGAGCGGTGAATTCCCGTCGACTTGACGTCGAACACCCGCGCAAACGACAGGACGGCGCGGCGTCGCTCATAAGGGCGGCGTTTCGCGCCCGCGCCCGCCGTTTCCCAGGCAAAGCGGTTCATCGCCAGGATGAACCGGCGCTCACGCGCCATGTAACGCATGTCTTCGACCTTCATCACCGCGTCCTGCACATGGGCGGAGATCACGGCGAGATCGTCTGCGTCGAGGGCGGCAAGCTTGAGGGGTACCATGGCGGGGCTTTGCGTAAGGATCGCTATAGCCCCAGTTAGGCTGTTCGATGCTGCAGCGCAACCGTCATCAGGATGACACGCGCCGCACATCGCCCCCGCACTGGCCTAGCTTTTCCTCCAGCCGCTCAAAACCGCGATCGAGATGGTATACGCGGTTGATCGTGGTCTCGCCTTCTGCGGCAAGCCCCGCGATGACCAGCGACACGGAAGCCCTGAGGTCGGTCGCCATCACCGGCGCGCCCTTCAGACGCGGTACACCGCGCACCGTGGCGGTCTGGCCGGACAGCGAGATATTGGCGCCGAGCCGCGCCAGTTCCTGCACGTGCATGAACCGGTTCTCGAAAATGGTTTCGGTGATGTGCGACACGCCCTTCGCCCGCGTCATCATCGCCATCAACTGCGCCTGCAGGTCGGTCGGGAAGCCGGGCCACGGATCGGTGGTGACATCGACCGGTTCCAGCCCGTGACCGTTGCGGCTGACACGAATGCCGCTGTTCAGCCGTTCGATGGCGACGCCGGCCCGTTCGAGCGTGGTCAGCACAGTTTCCAGTGCATCAGCTTCCGCGCCTTCCAGCAACACATCGCCGCCGGTCATGCCGACCGCCATCGCATAGGTGCCGGTCTCGATGCGGTCCGGGATGACGCGACAGCGCGCGCCGGAAAGCGAGGTCACGCCTGAAATCTCGATCGTGGCCGTTCCCGCGCCCGAGATTTTCGCGCCCATGGCGTTCAGGCAATCGGCGAGGTTAGAAACCTCGGGCTCGCAAGCCGCGTTCTCGATCACCGTGTCGCCTTTCGCCAGCGCGGCGGCCATCAGCAGCACATGTGTCGCGCCGACCGATACCTTCGGAAAGCGGTAGCGCGCGCCCTGCAACCCGCGCGGCGCCGTGGCGTGCGCGTAACCGTTCTCGATCTCGATCCTCGCGCCGAGGTGCTGCAGCGAATCGATGAACAGGTCGACAGGGCGCGTGCCGATGGCGCAACCGCCGGGAAGCGAAACGCGCGCCTCGCCCATGCGCGCCAGAAGCGGGCCGATGACCCAGAAGCTCGCCCGCATCTTGGAGACCAGTTCGTAAGGCGCGGTCAGATCGACGATATCGCGGGCGGTGAAATGAATCGTGCGGGCATAGTTGGAGCCCCCGTCGCCGCGTCGTCCCTCGACCTGGTAATCGGCGCCGTGGTTGCCGAGGATGCGCAGCAGCAATTCGACATCGGCAAGATGCGGCACGTTTTCCAGCGTCAGCTTGCCGGGCGTTAGCAGCGCTGCGATCATCAACGGCAGCGCTGCGTTTTTTGCGCCCGAAACCGGGATCACGCCGTTGAGAGCGTTGCCGCCGCGAATCTTGATCTGGTCCATGAAGTAACCCTTTTCGCCCGGCTTTCGGCGCCGGTTGTTCGATCCCCGCAGGCGGGAATCCGCCGTGTGCGCCGAATGCGCCGACTTGATGACGAACCGCAACGGCCCGGAAGGCCGGTCAACTACCGGTTTTCCGGTTTGCTTTCAAGAAAACGGTATCCAGCTGTTTGCAGCGTCGTTCAATCGAAACGGTCGGACGCCTTGATCTTGCCTGCCTGCAACATGCGGCGCGCCTCGCCTTTTGCGCGCAGTAGCGCCGTTGTCAATCTTCGGCGTCGTTCGCGATGCCGGCGCCGGTGGCGGCGTCGATGCTGTCCGTCATTTCACCGCCTTGTGCGAACTCGGCTCCCGCCGGCCGGCGGTCATCTTCGCCCGAACGGCGCGCGCGCGCCTGCGTCTTGCGGCGGGCAAGATTGCGCCGAAGCTCCGCCGCAAGCCGTTCCTTGCGCGTTGCAGCGAACGTGTGCGGGTTGTCTGGCTGGTCTTTCATGGCTGCGCGCCTGTGGCCATGGTCAAGGTCGTTGCAGGGCCGGTCATTGCGTGTTCCTTCCGCTTCGGTTCGCAGACGCCAGTCAGGCCTTGTCCCCTCTTGCGAACAAGTCCCCGTATTCGCCTGTCGCCGACGGTGGTGGTGCGAACGCCTTGGTCGCCGCACGCAAACCCCGACCGGCGGCCTCAGGCGTTGCGTCCGCCGATGATCGCCAGCATGGCGTCTGTCACGCGCCGGGTCGTGGCGTTGCCGCCGAGATCGGGCGTGTGCAGAGCCGGATCGGCGGTCACGCGCTCGATTGCCTCAATCAGCCGCGCCGCCGCGGCCTGTTCCCCCAGATGCTCCAGCATCATCGAAATCGTCCAGAAGGTTGCGACCGGGTTGGCGATACCCTTGCCCGCGATATCGA
This sequence comes from uncultured Paracoccaceae bacterium, assembly GCA_937873685.1. Classification (GTDB taxonomy): domain Bacteria; phylum Pseudomonadota; class Alphaproteobacteria; order Rhizobiales; family Rhizobiaceae; genus CALMYO01. The sequence goes on along the minus strand of CALMYO010000001.1, from coordinate 24,007 downwards.
AGGCGGAGCCATGAATCGGCTCGAACATCGAGGGCGTGTTTCGTTCCGGGTTGAGATTGGCCGTCGGCGCGATCCCGATCGAGCCCGCGAGCGCAGCCGCCAGATCCGACAGGATGTCGGCATGCAGGTTGGTGGCGACGATGGTGTCGAGCGATTGCGGCTTCAGCGTCATGCGCACCGTCATCGCGTCGACCAGCATCTTGTCCCAGCGAACGTCCGGAAAACCAGAGGCGACCTCAGCGGCGATCTCGTCCCACAGCACCATGCCGTGGCGCTGTGCGTTGGACTTGGTGACCACCGTCAGCAGTTTGCGCGGCCGCGATTGCGCGAGCGAGAAGGCGTAGCGCATGATCCGCTCCACCCCGGCGCGGGTGAATATCGAGATATCGGTCGCCACTTCCAGCGGCAGGCCGGGATGCGAACGCCCGCCCTGGCCGGAATACTCGCCTTCGGAATTCTCGCGCACGATCACCCAGTCGAGATCGCCGGGCTTGACGCCGCGCAGCGGGCTCGCAATTCCGGGCAAAATACGCGTTGGGCGCACATTGGCGTACTGGTCGAGCGGTTGGCAGATGGCGAGTCGCAGGCCCCACAGGGTCAGATGATCGGGCACGTCCGGCGCGCCGACCGCGCCGAACAGGATGGCGTCATACCCGCGCAAGATCTCCACACCGTCGGCCGGCATGAAAGCGCTGTCGCGACGATAGCGTTCGGTGCCCCAGTCGAAGTTTTCGATGCTGAGCGAAAAACCGCCGTCGCGCGCGGCAAGCGCCTGCAGCACCTCAATACCGGCGGCGACGACCTCTATGCCGATGCCGTCGCCCGGGATCGCCGCGATGCGGTGTGTTCGCTTGTCAGCCATGTTGCGCAATCCGGAATGATCGGGCGAAGCCGGCGGCCGGCGTCGACATCACTTCGGCGCCAGCACCATCATCATCTGGCGGCCTTCCAGCTTCGGCTCGGCCTCCACCTTAGCGATTGCCACCGTGTCGACCTTGACCTTTTCGAGCAGCTTCAGGCCGAGTTCCTGGTGCGCCATCTCGCGACCGCGGAAGCGCAATGTCACCTTCACCTTGTCGCCTTCCTCGAAGAAGCGGTTGATCGCCTTCATCTTGGTGTCGTAATCATGGGTATCGATGCCTGGCCGCATCTTGATTTCCTTGATCTCGACCGTTTTCTGGTTCTTGCGCGCGGCGGCGGCCTTCTTCTGCTGCTCGTATTTGAGCTTGCCGAGATCGAGGATCTTGCACACCGGCGGCTTTGCGGTTGGAACGATCTCGACGAGATCAAGTTGCGCCTCCTCGGCAAGCGCCAGCGCCTGCTGGATGGTCACGACGCCACGGTTCTGGCCGTCGGCATCGATCAGTTGGACCTGGGGAGAGCGGATGTCCCGGTTCGAGTTGGGACCTGTCTTGGCCACGGGCGGGGCCTTCATCGGACGGCGAATGGTCGTATTCTCCTTGGCTGTTGAATCGTCGGGCGAAACACCCCGAAGCCGGGGCGGCGGCAATGTCTTTGTTGGCGCGCGCCAGTCAATAGCACGAACCGGAAAAAAATGCATCATGCCGCAAAAGGTTGCCTTTCGCTGCTGGCGAAGGGCAAACATCGGCATTGTTTCGACAAGTTGAGGGAAGCGGTTATGGCGATGACGGAAGACCGCATGGTGCTGGAATGCGATGGCGCGCGCATCGCGGTGCGCCGCATGGCCGGAAAAACCCCGGGTGTGGTGTGGCTCGGCGGCTTCCGCTCCGACATGGCGGGAACCAAGGCGGAGACGCTGGCCGGGTTCTGCCGGGCCGACGGCCGCGCCTTCCTGCGCCACGATTATTCCGGCCATGGCGAATCGTCCGGCGATTATCGCGAAGGGTCGATCTCGCGCTGGCTTGCCGAAAGCCTCGCCGTGCTGCGCGCCTTTTCGCAAGGGCCGCAGGTACTGGTCGGATCGTCCATGGGCGGCTGGGTTGCGCTGCGCATGGCGCAGGAACTGGCGAATGCGGGCGAGCGGGAACGTCTTGCCGGGCTGCTGCTGCTGGCGCCGGCGCCGGATTTCACCAGCGACCTGATCGAACCGAACCTTACAGAAGCGGAACGCACGCAACTTGCTGAGAAGGGATGGTTCGAGGAACCGTCCCAGTACAGCGACGAGGGCAATGTCTTCACGCAGGCCTTCCTTGACGACGGAAGGGCGAACCGGGTGCTTGGCGCTCCGCTCGACCCCGGATGCCCGGTGCGCATCCTGCAGGGCATGGCCGATCCCGACGTGCCGCATGGCCATGCGCTGAAGCTGATGGATCACCTTGCGCTCGCCGACACGACCCTGACGCTGGTGCGCGATGGCGATCACCGGCTGTCGCGCCCGCAGGACCTCGCCTTGCTGCAGCGCACATTGCGGCAAATGCTTGACGACAGTGTGGCGAAATAGCGGCAGACATTCACTCCCATTTGCGAGCCATCGAAATTTTTCATGCGAATCCATAGTCTTGTCGCTTTTTCGCATGGCGATCCTTGCAACGGGCATTGACCCTTACCACCTCGATTGCGTGCAGCGGCTTCCCCCGCCGCCACGGAACCGAGAGGAACGCAAATGACGCATTCTGCCATGATCCGCCCCGCCTGGACGCCGGCCACCATCGGCCTGATGGTCCTGGGCTTCATCGTCTTCTGGCCGCTGGGCCTGGCCATGCTCGCCTACATCATCTGGGGCGACCGGCTCGAGGGCTTCAAGCGCGAGGTCAACGACGCCACCGACGAGGTGTTCAAGGGCTTCCGCGGTTGCGGCCGCAAGGGCCGCCATCGTCACCACCACGCCCGCACCGGCAACGTCGCCTTCGACGACTGGCGCGAGGCCGAGCTGAACCGCCTCCACGAGGAGCGCCGCAAGCTCGACGAGATGCGCGAGGAGTTCGACTCCTACATGCGCGACCTGCGCCGGGCCAAGGACCAGGAGGAGTTCGACCGCTTCATGCGCAATCGTCCGGCCAAGCCGGCGAAGGACGAAAACGGCAAGGACAATCCCTTCCGCGAGATTTCCAGCGAAAGCTGATCGCGCCTGACCGATCCGGGCGGCGTCCGAAAGGACGCCGTCCGTTTTTGCGTTTCCGGGATGGGGTGAGTCGGTCGTGGTTCGTCGGTCGTCGGTCGTTTAGGGTTTCCTTTGAAATGGCGGCGCTGAAATGAGGTCGCGTGAAGCGCGATCCACTTCGACCGACGACCGACGAGCCACGACCGACTCCTCACGTGTCACCCCGCGAAGAATCAGTTACATCCACCGCATGCCCGGTTTCCTTTCCGGCCTGTTTGCAAGGCCGCAGGCGCGCATCACCGAATCGATCCTGCGCGATCACCAGGTCGCGGGCCGCGTGCTGCCGCTCACCATCCAGCCGAGCAGCCGCGCCAGCCGGCTGACCCTGCGCATCGACCCGTCGGGCAAGGCGCTGAAGGTGACCGTGCCGCACGGGGCAGGCCTCGGCGAAGTGGAAAAGTTTCTCGCCCGCCACGAGGGCTGGCTGCAGGCGAAACTCAAGACCTACCCGGACCGGCCCGATGTGCGCGCGGGCATACGCGTGCCAGTCCGTGGTGTGCCGCACGCGATCGTCCATGCGCCCGGCTTGCGCGGCGCGACAGCGGCCCGCACCGGACCGGACGGTCCGGAACTTCTGGTGCATGGCGACGAAGCGCATCTGCCGCGGCGCGTCGCCGATTTCCTGAAGAAGACAGCGAAGGACGAGATCGCGCCGCTGGTCGCCCGCCACACGGCCACCGTACGCCGCAAGGCGATGTCCGTGAGCTACAAGGATACGAAGAGCCGCTGGGGCTCGTGTTCGGCCGATGGCAACCTGTCGTTTTCGTGGCGCATCGCCATGGCTCCGCCGGTGGTGATCGACTACCTCGTGGCGCATGAAGTGGCGCATCTGGTGGAGATGAACCACTCCCCGAGATTCTGGAAACTGTGCCGCCAGCTTTGCCCGCGCACCGATGAGGCCAAGGCCTGGCTGAAACGCAACGGCGCGAAGCTGCAGGCGATCGGCTTCGACTGACGCATGTAATATTACAGTTTACAAGGCACAGTGATCCGCTCGTTTTGCCACAAGGGGCTGCGTCGCCTGTACGAAGATGACGATCGCCTAGGCGTCGGCGCCGAACATGTGGAGCGTATCGCCGGAATTCTTGCGCGCCTCGACGCCGCCGACGACGTCCAGGCCATGGCGCTGCCTTCCTACCGTCTGCATGCTCTCAAGGGCGACCTTACGGGGTTTTGGGCGGTAACGGTTCGGGCAAACTGGCGCATCACGTTCCGGCTTCAACATGGCGATGCATGGGACGTCGATCTGGTGGATTACCATTGAAGACAGGAGGTACGGCGATGCCCATGGCCAATCCCCCCCATCCGGGGTTTTCGATTGCCGATGAACTGGATGCACTCGGGCTCTCCACGGCTGAAGGTGCGGCGGCGCTTGGCGTCACCCGCCAGCAATTGCACCGCTTGGTAAGTGGCAAGAGCGCGATCTCGCCGGAAATGGCGCTGCGGCTTGAAACCGTGATCGGCTCATCCGCCGAGACATGGGCGCGCATGCAGGCCGCTTACGACATCGCGCAGGTGCGGCGTCGGGCGGCAGACGTGACGGCGGGATTGAAACGCATCGCCTGAAACGGATGACAAGAACTGGCGTGACAATCCGGCGTCGGGCGACTATCGCCATCCCATGCACATCAAGCTCTGCGGCCTGAAGACACCCGAAGCCATCGACGCGGCGATTGCCGAAGGTGCTACGCATCTCGGCTTCATTTTCTTCGAGAAGAGCCCGCGCAACGTGACACGGGAACTTGCAGCGACGCTCGCCGCCAATGCCCGCGCTAAGGCCGGCGCGCCGAAGCTCGTCGCCGTCACCGTCGATGCCGAAGACGGGTTTCTCGACGCCATCGTCAAGGCAGTCCGGCCCGACATGCTGCAACTGCACGGCAGGGAAACGCCGCAGCGGTTGGAGGAGTTGAAAGCGCGGCACGGCCTGCCGGTGATGAAAGCGTTTTCGATCTCCTCTCGCGAGGATCTCGCCAGGATCGAACCGTATCGCGGCGTTGCCGACGCCTTCCTGTTCGACGCCAAGCCGCCGAAGGGATCGGAACTCCCCGGCGGCAATGCGGTCTCCTTCGACTGGACATTGCTCAACGGCCTGCCTTCCGGGATTGACTGGTTCCTGTCCGGCGGCATCCATGCCGGCAATGTCGGCGAGGCGATGCGCATCGCCAATCCGCCCGGGCTCGACCTCTCCTCCGGCGTCGAATCGTCGCCGGGCGTCAAGGACGTGAAGCTGATCGCCGCTTTCTTCGACGCGGTGCAGACCGCGCGAGGCGACTGATCGCCGCAAAACCGCGCGGCGGCAATTGTCCCGGTGACAACACCGCTTGCCGACGGCGCAATCCTCCCTATAGTCAGCGACAAGACGCGGCGCAGACCGCGCATGGGAGGAGCCGGGCTTGGATATCGTTCAGCTGCTGGTCAGCGGCATTGCCAACGGGTGCGTCTACGGGCTGATCGCACTTGGTTTCGTGCTGATCTACAAGGCGACCGAGGCGGTGAACTTCGCGCAGGGCGATTTCATGATGCTCGGCGCCTTCATAACGCTCGGCCTCACCAACCAGGCCTATGCCGGCATGCCGTTCTGGCTGTCGGTGCCGCTGGCGATGGCGATGATGGGCGCCTTCGGCTACGCGCTCGATGCCCTGGTGCTGCGGCGCATGTTCGGCCAGAGCCAGGTCGCCGTGGTGATCCTGACGATCGCGCTTGGCTTCGTGCTGCGTTTCGCCGCCGGCGCGATCTGGGGCCACCAGCCGATCGCGCTGGAATCGCCGCTTGCCGGCCGCGATGTGCGGCTAGGCCCCGTCGTGCTTGGCGCCGACGAGGTGGCGATCGTCGCCGTAACGCTCGCGCTCACCGCCGTGCTGTTCGTCTTCTTCAACCGCACCAGACTTGGCGTCGCCATGCAGGCGGCGTCGCAGAACCAGCTTGCCGCCTACTACATGGGCATCCCGGTCAAGCGCATCCATTCGCTGGTCTGGGCGCTCGCCGGCGTGGTGGCGACAATTGCCGGCGTGCTGTTCGCCTCCAAGGGTTCGATCGACCCGAACACCGGCCTGCTCGGCATCAAGGCGTTCGCGGCTGCGGTGATCGGCGGCATGGGAAGCCTGCCCGGCGCATTGCTCGGCGGCATCATCATCGGCGTCATCGAGCCGTTCGCCGCGCGCTACGGCGCGCCGGGCTATTCTCAGATTGCTCCTTACCTGCTGCTGTTCCTGATGCTGGTCTTCCGCCCGCACGGCCTGCTGGCGCAGGTCCATTCGAAGAAGGTGTGAGATGCGCACCGTCTTCAAGACCTCCTACGACGCCGACATCGACCTGTTCCGCCACCGGGCGCAGGCGACATGGTATGCGCTGCTGCTGGCGTTGCTGCTGGTGCTGCCATTCCTGATCGACGCCTTCCTGCTCGGCGAGGCGACCAATGTGCTGATCTGGGCGATCGCCGGCATGGGACTGATGCTGCTGGTCGGCCAGACCGGGCAGGCAAGCCTCGGCCATGCGGCATTCCTCGCCATCGGCTGCTACGCCAACGTGCTGCTGCAGGAGCGCCTCGGACTGCCGTTCCTGTTGTCGTTTCCGCTCGCCGGGCTGATCGCCGGCCTCGCCGGCGCGGCGCTGGCGGTGCCGACAGCGCGGCTGCACGGCATCTATCTCGCCATTGCAACGCTTGCTGTCGCGATCATGGTCGATGACATCATCGTAATTGCCGAGCCGCTCACCGGCGGCGTCTCCGGCCTGTTTGCGCCGACGATCACCATCTTCGGGCTGGAGATCGACCGCTACATCAATCCCGACCGCTTCTATTGGCTCACGCTCGCCGTGGCGCTGTTCGTCGTGTTCATCTACCGCAACATCGAGCGGTCGCCGCTCGGCCGCTCCTTCGCCGCGGTGCGCGATTCGGAAATCTCGGCGCGCGCCATGGGCGTCAACGTCGCGGCGGCAAAAGCGCTGTCTTTTGGCATCTCCACCGCGATCACCGGGCTGGCCGGCGCGCTGATGGGGCATTTCGCCGGCATCTTCAACAACGAGACCTTCAACATCGTCATCTCGATCACGCTGCTGCTGATGATCGTCGTCGGCGGACTCGGATCGATCCACGGGGCGTTCTTCGGCGCCATCGTCGTCGGCTTCCTGCCGCAGGCGATCGCGCTTTCGCGGGATTTCGCCAGCCAGGCCTTCGGGATGAACCAGATCGCCATCCCGGGGCTGGAATCCGGCATCTTCGGTTGCATCCTCATCGCCTTCATCCTTTTCGAGCCGATGGGCATATACGGCCGCTGGCTGAAGATCCGCGCCTTCCTCGAACTGTTTCCGTTCTACCGGCGCGACATGTTCCGCCGCCAGAAGAGCTACCTGAAGACGGAGCGCATGCGGTGAGCCTGCTCGAGGTCAAGGACGTCACGCTGCGCTTCGGCGGGGTTACCGCCGTCGACAACGTGTCGTTTTCTGTTCTGCCGGGCGAGGTCTTCGCGCTGGTCGGGCCGAACGGGGCGGGCAAGTCGACGCTGTTCAACCTCGTCTCGCGCTTCTACGATCCGGCAGCGGGCGACATCCTTTTTGAAGGCGCGAGCATTCTTCGCAACCCGGCGCATGCCATCGCCACGCTCGGCATCGCCCGCACCTTCCAGAACATTGAACTGTTCGAGCAGGCGACCGTGTTGCAGAACCTGCTTGTCGGCCGCCACCGCCACCGGCGCTCGAACCCGATTGCCGAAATGCTGTTCACGCCCTTCGTGCGCGCCGAAGAGCGCCGGCACCGCGAGGCGGTGGAGAAGGTCATCGATTTCCTCGACCTGCAGGCCTGGCGCGACAAGCGCATCGCCGGCCTGCCCTATGGCGTGCGCAAGGTGGTGGAACTCGGCCGGGCGCTGGCGACCGAACCGAAGCTGCTGCTGCTCGACGAACCGGCCTCGGGACTGTCGGTCGAGGAGACCCGCGACATGGGCTTCTGGATCGAGGATATCGCCGGCCAGATGGGCATCACCGTGCTGATGGTGGAGCACGACATGGGCCTCGTCAGCCAGGTTTCCTCGCGGGTGATGGCGCTTGCCGACGGCAGGCGGCTTGCGCTCGGCACCGCGCGCGAGGTGCAGACCGACCCGGCGGTGATCGAGGCCTATATCGGAACTGGTCACAAGGACGGGGCTGGGTGATGGCATCCGAACAGACATCCCTCCTGCGCATTGACAACCTGGAGAGCTTCTACGGGCCGATCCAGGCGTTGCGTGGCGTGTCGCTTGCCGTCAGCAAGGGCGAGATCGTCACGGTCCTCGGCGCAAATGGCGCCGGCAAGACGACGCTGCTGAAAACCATCTCCGGCGTGATGAACCCGGAAAAGGGAACGGTCGCGCTCGACGGTCGCGATGTCACCGGCGCGGAGCCGGACAGCCTGGTGCGCGCCGGTCTCGTCCACGTGCCCGAGGGGCGCGAGATCTTCCCGCTGCTCAGCGTGGCGGAGAACCTCGCCATGGGCGCATACACCCGCAATGACGCTGCCGATGTCCGGCGCGACCGCGACATGGTACTGGGATACTTCCCCATTCTCGGCGAAAGGCTGGCGCAGCGCGCCGGCACCCTGTCCGGCGGACAGCAGCAGATGCTGGCGATCGGCCGCGGTCTGATGGCGCGCCCGCGCGTGATGTTGCTCGACGAGCCGTCGCTCGGTCTCAGCCCGTTGTTGACGCAGGAGATCTTCGCCATCATCGCCCGCTTGAACGCCGAGCAGAAGGTGACCATGATGCTGGTGGAGCAGAATGCCCATGTGGCGCTGGAGGTGGCGCACCAGGGGTATGTGCTGGAACTCGGCCGCATCGTCATGGCGGGTGCGGCCGAAAAGCTGCGGCAATCGCGCGACGTGCAGGAGTTCTATCTCGGCCAGCACCAGGAAAGCGCGCGCGGCCAGCGCCGCTGGAAGCAACGCAAGACCTGGCGGTAGGGACGCAGACGAGCCGCCAAGACCCGGTAAACGGGCCGGCGGGTGGAAGCGCCGGAAGGCGCGCAAGGAGGAGGAGGAAAGGGCGTGACGGTTCACCAGCCGCTGCCGCCGCAGATCGTCGTCAACGGCGTGTCGGTCAATGCCGACCTTGCGCGCGGGCCATACCTCATCGACGGATGCGACACGCTGCCGAAGCTGTTCCTCGCCCGCTGCCGCGAACTCGGCCAGCGCGTGGCGCAGCGTGAGAAGGAACTTGGCGTGTGGCTTTCCTGGTCGTGGGCCGATTTCCACGACCACGCGCGCCTGATCGGGCTTGGCCTCGTCGCGCTCGGCTTGAAGCGCGGCGATGTCGTTTCGATCCTTTCCGAAGATCGCAAGGAGTGGGTGTGGACCGATTTCGGCGTCCAGTGCGTCGGCGGCATCGCGTCGGGCGTCTACACCACCGATTCGGCCAGCCAGCTTGCCTATCTCGTCAACGATTCCGGCACGCGGTTCCTTTTCGTCGAAAACGACGAGCAGTTGGACAAGTTTTTGTCGGCCGAAGCGAACATGACCGGCATGGAGAAGGTCATCGTCATCGACGATGACGGGCTGGCGGGCTTCAGCCACGACCGGGTGATGTTCATCGGCGAGCTCTACGACCACGGCCGCCGTTTCTTGAAAGAGAACCCCGAGTTCTTCGAACAGGAAATCGCCAAATCCCGGCCGGGCGACGTCGCGCTGCTGATCTACACCTCCGGCACCACCGGCATGCCGAAGGGCGCGATGATCGGCCATGGCAACATCATGTTCTCGCTGTCGAGCAGCCTGTCGATGGTCGAGGCGTTTCCCACCGACGAGCAGGTCTGCTTCCTGCCGCTGTGCCACATCCTCGAGCGGCTGTTTTCCGGTTTCGCGCCGATCGTCAGCCGCGCCACGGTGAATTTCGCCGAAAGCCCGGAGACCGTGTTCGACAATCTGCGCGAGGTCGGCCCGCACACCTTCGTCGCCGTGCCGCGCGTCTGGGAGAAGGTCTATTCCAGGCTTGCGATCATGCGCTTGGAATCGACGCGCATCGGCCGCTTCGCCTACGACCGCGCCTTGGCGTCCGGCCGCGCCCGCGCCGCCGCGATCGTCGAGGGGCGCAAGCCGTCGCTTATGCAGGAGCTTTCGTGGCGCTTCTGGGATCTGGCGGTGCTCGCCAACCTGCGCCGCATGATCGGCCTGCACCGGCTGCGCCGCGGTGGTTCCGGCGCCGCGCCGATCTCGCCAGATCTGCTCGGCTGGTATCACGCCATCGGCGCGCCGGTGCTTGAAGGCTATGGCATGACCGAGAGCTCCGGCGTCATCTCGATCAACACGCTGGCCAACAACAAGCCGGGAACGGTCGGCAAGGCGGTGCGCGGCGCCGAGCTCCGCATCGCGCCGGACGGCGAGATCCATTACCGGGCCGGCAATGTCTTTCTCGGCTACTGGGGCAAGCCGGACAAGACGGCCGAGACTTTGACAGAAGACGGCTGGCTGAGGACGGGCGATGTCGGCCGTCTCGACAATGAAGGCTACCTTACCATCACCGGCCGCATCAAGGACATCATCATCACCGCCGGCGGCAAGAACGTCACCCCGGCCGAGATCGAGAATCGGCTGAAGTTCTCGCCCTACATTGCCGACGCGGTGATCATCGGCGACAAGCGCAAGTTTCTCACCGCGCTCGTCATGATCGACCAGGAGAATGTCGAGAAATTTGCCTCCGACAACCGCGTGCCGTTTTCCGATTTCGCCTCTCTCACCCGCGCCGAAAAGGTGCGCGACCTGATCGGGGCCGAGATCGCGGCGGTGAACGCGGAATTCGCCCGCGTCGAGCAGATCAAGGATTTCCGCCTCATCGACGTGCTGCTGACGGCGGAAGACGACGAACTGACAGCAACCATGAAGCTGAAGCGCGCCTTCGTGGAGAAAAAGCACGCCGCGCTGATTGAATCGATGTACAACTGAACGGACCCGCAAATTGGGCCACAAGGAGGAGAAGACCATGAAGAAGACAACGATGCTCACGGCCTTGGCAGCCGCGCTCGCGTTGGGTTCGGCGTTGCCGGCCGCCGCCGAGACGCAGGGCGTCACCGACACCGAGGTGCTGATCGGCTCCAACCAGGACCTGTCCGGCATCTTCGCCGCCTTCGGCGCGCCGGCGGTCAACGCCGCCAACCTCTACTTCAACGAGATCGGCGGCGTTCATGGCCGCACAATCCGCTTCATCGTCGAGGATCACGGCTACCAGATGCCGAAGGCGATGCAGGGCTACAACAAGCTGATCAATTCCGACAAGGTGTTCGCGATGCTGCTGTCGCTCGGCACCCCGGTCAACCTTGCCGGGTTCAAACTGCAGGATCCGAAGAACATCGCCAATGTCGCACCGCTCACCGCCGCGCGGCAGATGAACGAACCGCTGCACCCGCTGCACTTCGCCGGCTTCTCGTCGTATTTCGACCAGATTCGAATCGGCGCGACTTTCCTCGCCAAGCAGCGGGCCGAGGTGAAGGAAATCTGCACCATGACGCTGCCGACCGATTTCGGCCTCGAGATCGTCGAGGGCGCCAAGGCGGCCGCAACCGAGAACGGGCTGACCTTCAAGGCCGAGACCACCCACAAACCCGATGAGAACGATTTCGTCGGCGCATTGACCAAGCTGAAGGACGAGGGCTGCGACGTCGTCGCCATGGCGCTCGGCGTGCGCCAGGCGATCACGGCCTACGCGACCGCCCGCAAGATCGGATGGACCGACGCCGATTTCATCGGATCATCGGCCGGCTTCCATACCGCGATGGCGCAGGTGCCGGGCGGCGTCACCACCGGCCTCTATGCCGCAGCCGGCTGGGTCGACCTCGCCACCCGCATGGACAACGCGGCGGTGAAGGAGTTCGCCGAGAAGTACCAGGCCGCCCATGGCGAGTTCCCCGGCACCGGCGCGCTGCTCGGCCGCTCGGCGGCCGAAACCATGGTCCGTGCGCTTGAGGCCGCCGGCAAGGATCTGACATCCGAAAGCTTCATCAAGGGCATGGAAAGCCTGAACTTCGAGGACGAGATCGCCGGCGTGAAGGTGGATTACAGCGCCGAGGACCACAAGGGCGGCGACCTGGTCGTCATCTCGCAGGTCAAGGACGGCGCCTGGATCGAGGTGGGTCGGCAGTAACCCTCCGGTCCTGAAAAATGGAATGGCCGGGCACGCGCGCCCGGCCGTTTCGCCATCGGTCCCGAATGGCGAAGCGCCTCCGGTTCACGCTTCGTGGATGCGCTTGGCCGTGCCGTGCGTTTCGAGGTGCTTCTTCAGGATGACAAGCGCGTTCTTCAGGTTTCGCGCCCAGTCGTAGCGCACGAACAGCGCCAGCGGGCCATAGGCCAGACCGTTCTTGGCGTGAAAGCCGTAATCCCAGACAATGCGCGTTCCCGCACCATCGGGCAGGGCGCTCATCGTCGAGACCGCGTGACCGGAAAGAAACCGCACCGGGCTTGTGTACGCCCAGGGCTGGTACTTGTAGGAGCGCGGAAAGTCCGTCTCCACGATGCGTTCCAGCGATGTGGTGCCATCCTTGAAGAAGATCTTGCGCGCCGCGCCTGCCTCGCCCCAGTCCGGACCGGGAAGCGGTTCCGTGCCGGTGATCGGCGGCGCGACCAGCGTTCCCTTCATGAAGTTTTCGATCGGCTCGTGGATGTACCACGGCAGGAAGGCGTTCGGCGAAATCGCGATCGTTTCCTCGACCCGCGTCGAGGCGTAGTTTCCGCTGGCAAGCGGCGGGGGGGTCATTGCGTTCATGGTTTGGGGCTCTTGACGTCTTGGGGGCAACAACTCTTGCCGACCAAGGTATGACGTTTACGTAAATGTTGACAATGCAATCTGGCATTTGCGTCACAATCGGCCATATGATGTGAGAATCTGAACCGGAAACCTGCCATGGACGCCAGACCGGAACCTTTTGTCCCGCCCGCCCCGAAACCGCGCACCGTTCCCCCAACCATGTGGGAACTGATCCGCACGATCACGCGCAACCCGCTTGAGGTGTGGGGCGAACCATCCTACACTGAGCCTTGGATCCTTACCCGCTTTCTCAACGAGCGCACGCTGATCGCCAATCATCCAAGGCTGATCCGCCACGTCCTGGTCGACAACCAGAAGAACTACCGGCTTGCCACCATCCGCCAGCTTATCCTGCGGCCGATCCTGCGCGACGGTCTCCTGACCGCCGAGGGCAATGTGTGGAAGCGTTCGCGCAAGGCGATGGCGCCGGTGTTCACGCCCCGCCACATCAACGGCTTTGCCGATTCCATGCTGGCGACCACCGAGCACTTCGCCGAACGCTATGCCGGCAAGGGCGAGGAGCATGAGATCGCCGCCGAGATGACGGAGCTGACTTTCGACATCCTCGCCGAGACGCTGTTTTCCGGTGACATTGAAGGTGCGGATTTCGATTTCGCCGACGAGGTGAACCGGTTGCTTCACACCATGGGCCGGGTCGACCCGCTCGACCTCGTCAAGGCGCCGTCCTGGGTGCCGCGCCTCACCCGCATCCGAGGCGCAAAGGTGCTCGACCTGTTTCGCGGCATCGTCGACAAGACGGTCGCGGCGCGCCGCGATCGCATGGCGCGTGATCCCGACGCCGTGCCGGAGGATTTCCTGACACTGTTGTTGCGCGCGGAGGGTCCGCAGGGCCTGTCCTCCGACGAGATCAACGACAACATTATCACCTTCATCGGAGCGGGGCACGAAACCACGGCGCGTGCGCTCGGCTGGACGCTCTTTTGCCTTGCCAACGCGCCGCATGAGCGCGTGCTGGTCGAAGAGGAAATCGACGCGGTGCTCGCCGCGCCGCCGCCGCCAGTGCAATGGCTGGAGCGCATGCCAAAGACCCGCGCCGCCTTTGAGGAGGCGATGCGACTCTATCCGCCGGCGCCGTCGATCAACCGCGCAGCGATCGCCGACGACCGGCTGGAGATGCCCGATGGACGCGTCGTCGACATCCCGAAGGATGTCACCGTGCTGATGATGCCCTGGACGCTGCACCGCCACCGGCTGTTGTGGGACAGGCCGGACGCCTTCATGCCGTCGCGCTTCTGGCCGGAAAACCGCGAGCGGATCGACCGCTTCCAGTATCTTCCCTTCGGCGCCGGCCCGCGCATATGCATCGGCGCGAGCTTCGCGTTGCAGGAGGCGGTGATCGCGCTTGGCGTGCTGATGCGCCGCTTCCGCTTCGATGTCACGGAAAAGACGAATCCCTGGCCGGTGCAGAAGCTGACGACGCAGCCGCAAGGCGGTCTGCCGATGACCGTCACCGCGCGTTGAGATCGACCGAGGGGGAAGGACCATGCACGATGCCGGATTTCCGGTTTTCGATCTCGGCGCATTCTTGTCGGCGGATGCGGGTTCGCGTCGCGCCATGGGTGAAGAGGTCGATGCCATCTGCCGGGAAACCGGCTTTCTTGCGATTCAAAACCACGGCGTTCCGCAGCGGGTCATCGACGATATCCGGTGTGTGACGGCGGCGTTCTTCGCCCTGCCGGAGCCCGACAAGCAGAGCGCGGCCGCGCCCCGCCCCGGCTATCCCTATGGCTGGCTCGGACCGCTGAAGGAGGCGCTGGCGAAATCGCGCAACGAGGATACCCCACCCGACCTGAAGGAGAGCTTCAATGGCGGTCCGCAGTCGGCCCCGCAAGGCCTGGCCGACCCCGATGCGCTCGCCTTCTGTTATGCGCCGACCATATGGCCGGACCGGCCCGACGGTTTCCGAGAGGCCTGGACCGCTTATTATCATGAGATGGAATCGCTGGCGGCGCGCATCATGCGCCTGTTTGCGGCAGCGCTGCGCCTTCCCGATGACTGGTTCGAGCCGTATATCGACCGGCCGATCAGCGCACTGCGCGCATTGCACTACCCGGCCCAGAGAATTGCACCGGAACCCGGCCAGCAGCGCGCCGGCGCCCATACCGACTACGGCAGCCTGACAATCCTGCTGCCGCAATCGGGTTCGCGCGGGCTGGAGATCTTCTCGCCGAAGGGCGAATGGGTGGAGGTTCCGCCGGTCGATGACGCATTCATCGTCAACATCGGCGATCTCATGGCGCTTTGGACCAACGACCGCTGGGTTTCCACGCTGCATCGCGTCGTCAACCCGCGCGACGGGCAACACAACGTGGCGCGCCAGTCGCTCGCCTTCTTTCACCAGCCGAACTGGGATGCCCGGATCGAGGCGATTCCGGGCTGCCTGAACGAAAAAGAACCGGCGCGTCACGCGCCGGTCCTGTCGGGACCGTATCTGATGGGAAAGTTCCGCGCGACGACGATGTGAACGCCGTCGCCGGGCATCGAATGCTGATGATCAGTTGTCTTTAGCTTCCTTCTCGTCAGCTTGCTCGGCGGCAGTCTTGTAGGCCACCTCGCATGTCGGAGCACAGGAGAACTCCTGGAAAGCGTCGCGACGCCAGATCCGCAGCGTGCCGGTATCGTCCTTGCCGACCTGGATACGCTCGTCGAGGATCGGCGCGCCCTCGTCATCGAGGATGACCAGGTTGGTGCGCCCGAAATCGCGGCCGGTCAGCACGATGGTGGTCGAATCCTGTACGGTGGCGTCGGCGATTTCGGGATTGCCGATGACGATCGTTGTCGCCGGGCGCGACAACCGCAGGATTTTTGCCTCGTTGATAGTGACCTCGATGCCGTAGTCGGTAGCTTGCGCGGCGACCGAAGCGACGAACAGGCCGGAGACCGCAATCGCGGCCATGGCGATACGGGAATGGAAGCGAATGGTCATCTGGGCGCACTCCGCACGAAAACTGATAGCAAGTGTTTTCGCTCGGAATGGTGAATGAACGTTTAAAGCGCTCCATTAGAGCGTTGTTCGATCAAATCGAATCGTTTGGACACCGGTATCGTGCGCCCTGGCAAGGAGCGGAACGCGACGCGGTGCGAACAACGCTCTAGGCAAGAACCCGGTCGCTGCGGGCGTACGCAAAAGCCTCGCCTTCGGGGAGGCGCCGCAGCGCTTCCCGACAGGCACAGGGTTTCGCGATTGAGATCGGCGCGGGCGGCCGTTAGCCCTGCTAACCCTCCGCGACGTGCCACCGCTGGGTTGCGGAAAGACGCGCCGGCGCCTGCCTGCCACCTTCGCAACTCAGTCTCTGTTAACCAGAAACCGCACCGGGTTCGGGTAAATCCTTTGGTAAGGCTGTTCATTAAGCCGATTGCAAGGGGTGCGGGGTAGTTTGCCCTCATCCGATCAACACAGCAAGAAACGTTGACGGAAGTGCTGTAACAACCAAGTAAGGAGTCCTCACATGTCCAAGCTTTTCGCGCGTTTCATGAACGACGAATCCGGCGCTACCGCCATTGAATACGGCCTGATCGCTGCTCTGATCGCTGTCGCGATCATCACCGGCGCTGGCACCCTGGGCGCGACCATCAACGCCCGCTTCGACGACATCGCCACCGACGTCGCGAAGACCCCGGCTGCCACGGCGAAGACCATCGAGTAGTCTGACGCTTCCGGTTCTCCGGAGTTGTGCGGCCCGCGCCTTGCGCGGGCCGCTTTCGTTTGCGACGTCCGCGATGCCCTTCCTTGGCACCGGTTGGCGGATCCGGCTTAAACAATGCCAAAGGTTTTTGTGACAGTTTGGCTGCATCCAAAGCCACCATACGGAGCGCTCTCGTGTACGCAGCCGCTGTCTACATCATTTTTCCCCTCGCCATGATCTACGCGATCGTCTCCGATGCGGTGACGATGAAGATCGCCAACCGTGTTTCGGTCGGCCTTGCCGTGGCCTTCGTCCCGCTGGCGCTGATCGGTGGCATGCCGCTGGCCGATATCGGCATGCACCTCGTCGCCGGTCTCGTACTGCTGGCCGCCACATTTTGCCTGTTCTCATTTGGCGTGATGGGCGGCGGCGACGCCAAGCTCATCGCCGCGACCGCAATCTGGTTCGGCTGGAACATCGTCCTGGTCCATTATATCCTCACGGCATCGATGATCGGCGGCGGCTTCACGCTTGCCTTGCTGATGTTCCGCCACTCTCCGCTGGCGGGCTATGCCGCAACCTTTCCGATGCTGCGTCATCTCTCCGATCAGCAGAAGGGCATTCCCTATGGCATCGCCCTCGGCATTGCGGGCCTGCTGCTGTTTCCCGACAGCCCGCTGTTCAAGCTCGCGACCGCAGGCTGAGAAGGTCCGCGCGCCGGTTTTTTCGACGGCCCGCCTCACGCGGGCCGTTTGTTTTTGATTAAGCATGATTGTTTGTGTCTCATTAACCCTGATTAAACCATTGCCGTCGCATGGTGCCCCCTGAACCGTTCCTTAATGTTCGTTCGGGGTATCCGAAATGAAAGCCACCCAGCTTATCGTTCTTGCGGTCGCCATCGCCGCGGCCGGCGGCGCCGGGTTCATTGCGATGAACATGACCGCACAGCCGCCAGCGATCGTGCAAGAGATGGTCCCGCAGATCGCGAGGCTGCAAACCGACCAGGTCCTTGTCGCGGTCGAGAACATCGGCGACGGCGTGACGATCACCGATCCGGCGAAGTTCCGCTGGCAGGAATGGCCGAAGGACTCGATCACCGACGGCTACATCGTCCAGTCGGTCCAGCCGGATGCGCCAAACGAACTGCTAGGCAGGCTGGTGCGCCAGACGATTTTTGCAGGCGAGCCGGTGCGCCAGTCGAAGCTGGTCGAGAAGGGCCAGAGCTACATGTCGACCGTGCTGCCGGCAGGCTACCGTGCGGTCGCAACGCAGATTTCGGCTGATACCTCGGCGGGAGGCTTCATCCTTCCAAACGACCGTGTCGATGTCATCATGACTCGCCGGGGCACGCCGAACTCAGGTTCGCCGTTTTCCACCGAGGTCATCCTCGAAAACATCCGCGTGTTGGCGATCGACCAGACGATTCGCGAGGACGAGCAGGGCCGCCTCGTGCAGGTCGGTCAGACGGCGACGCTTGAGCTGACGCCCGACCAGACCAAGATCATCACCGTGGCCCAGCAAATGGCCGACAGGCTGACACTTGCGCTGCGCTCAATCGAAGATGTGCGCAAGCCCACGGGTCCCGACGCGACCTATCTCATCGGCGGCGACAGCGGGCAAGGCGGTAGCACGCTCACCGTCATCAAATCCGGCGAAGTCAGCAGAGTGGGGACGTCGAAATGAACGCGCAGAAGAAAACCCTTGCTCCAATCGGGAAACGCCGGACCATGAAACGCTTGCACTCGCTCCTGCTTTCGGCGCTGGCCGCCGCGCCGCTGGTCACAGGCGCCGTCCCCGGACTTCCGGCTGCGCAGGCCGAAGCAAACTCCTCCGTGGTCAGGCTCAACGGCAACGGCGCTGCTTCCGAGCGCATCAAGCTCGGCCTGAACAAGTCGCTGGTCATCGACCTGCCGCAGGACGCGTACGACATCCTCGTCGCCAATCCGGATGTGGCCGATGCGGTGACCCGCACCGCGCGCCGCATCTATCTGTTCGGCAAGAAGGTCGGGACGACCAACATCTTCGTCTTCGACGGCGCCGGCAACCAGATCGCCAGTCTCGATCTCGCGATCGAGCGCGATGTCTCCGGCCTCGACGATTACCTGGCCCGGTTCATTCCCGGCTCGGAAATCAGCGCGGAGATTATCAATGACAACGTCGTGCTGACCGGTACGGTGCAGACGCCGCAGGACGCCGCTAAGGCGCAGCAGTTGGCGACGATTTTCGTCACCGGCGGCGAGGCGACGACGCCCCAGCGGCCGTTCTTCTTCGGATTTTCAAACGAATCCAAGATCGTCAACATGCTGAAAATCATCGGCGAGGACCAAGTCACGCTGAAGGTGACAGTCGCCGAAGTGCAGCGTTCGGTGATGAAACAGTTGGGCGTGAACCTGATCGCGGGCGGCAATGTCGCAAACGGGGTCTCTTTCCGCGGCCTGTCTGAGAATCTCACCGGCGCGCTCGGCAAGCCGATCAGCGGCAGCGGTCTGGCGCTCGCCGGAACGCTCGGCTCGGTGTCTCTCACCTCCTTCCTCAACGCCATGGAAGCATCCGGGGCGATGAAGACGCTTGCCGAGCCGACCCTGACGGCAATTTCCGGCCAGCAGGCGACATTCCGCGTCGGCGGCGACTACTACGTTGTTCAGCAGGCAAGCTTTGGTGGCCGTGCTGCGCCCGGACAACTCCCCGACGGCACCAGCTACAATTTTGCTGCCGAAGCGATCGAGTATGGCGTCGGTCTGGAATTCACTCCGGTGGTGCTCTCGCCCGGGCGCATCAGCATGAAGATACGCACGTCCGTTTCGGAGCCGACATTCGGCGGCAGCCAGACAGTTCACAACATGGTCGGCGAAACGCCGGGCGCCACCTTGCTCGGCGTGCGCAAGCGCCTCGCCGACACCACGGTCGAACTCCCCTCCGGGGGCACGATGATGATCGGCGGGTTGCTGCATGACGAAGTGCGCCAGGTGGTCAGCGGCTATCCCGGCCTGTCCAAGGTGCCGGTTCTGGGGGCGCTGTTCCGCTCCAAGGACTTCGTGCGCAACGAGACTGAGTTGGTGATCCTGGTGACGCCTTATCTCGTGCGGCCGGTCGAACGCAACAAACTGGCGCGTCCGGACGACAACTTCAATCCGTCGAGCGACGCCGCCGGCAATCTCCTTGGTCGCGTCAACCGTGTCTACGGCCATGTCGACAAGCAGTTGCCCGAAGGCCGTTACCACGGCGTCGTCGGCTTTATCTACAAGTGATCGGAGAGTTTGCGATGTCTTCAAATCTTGGCAAGACGCAGGCGATGCGCTTTGCGCAGCTTGCCGCCGCCGTAGCCCTCGTCGCCGCCGTTTCGGGTTGCAGCTTGCGCCGCGACAGCGTCACCGTCGGCTCCATTCCCGATGATGTGCGCACCAACCACCCGATCACCATTTCCGAACGCGAGGAAGTGCTCGACGTTCCGGTTGGAGCGGGCGATCGCGAACTCACAACGGCGTCGCGCCAGACGGTCGAGGGGTTCGCCGATGGTTGGCGCGAGGCAGGATCCGGCGTCATGCGCGTCATGCTGCCGAGCGGATCGCCGAATGCGGCGGCGGCGGCAAGGCTGCGCGATGACATCGTGGCGGCGCTGCGCACCGGCGGCGTTGCCGCCGGTAGCATTTCGGTCGAACACTACTCGGCGGGCGCGCAAGGCGACGCCGCCCCGATCAGGCTGAGTTACACCGGCCTTTCGGCGCGCACCGAACAATGCGGTCGCTGGCCCAAGGACATGCTGGAGTCTGCGGAAAATCGGCACTATGCCAATTTCGGCTGTGCGACCCAAAACAATCTTGCAGCGCAGATCGCCCATCCAGGCGACCTGGTCGGCCCGCGCAAGCGCGGCGAAATCGACGCAACCCAGCGCGGCCGGATCATCGAGGAATACCAGAACGGACCGCAACAGGTCGCCGGCGAAGTCGACTATTGACGTGAACGGACGGAAAAGATGAGCAACCCAGCCTATTCCGAAGCGATGCCGGTCACCGAGATGGCCGACGACCGCGAGATCGAGAACTTGCACGATCTGCGCCCGGTGCCGCGCATTTCCATCCATGCCTTCTGCGAGACGGAAGGGGTGGCGCGCCCGATCGAGAGCGTCGCCAAGGATCGCCGCATGGCCAAGGCGCATCTGAAGGTCCAGATGGGCGGCGTGGCCGGCGCGGCGGAGTACTACCGATCCGCGCCGACGCCGAACCTGATCGTGGTGGAATCCACCGCCGAACCGCATGCGCTGATGGGCGAACTTTCCATGCTCGCCGAGGTTTGCGATCCTTCGAGCAAAGTCGTGGTTATTGGTCACTACAATGACGTCTGGCTTTACCGCGAACTGATCAAAAACGGCGTCTCCGAATACATGGTGTCGCCGATTTCGCTCGCCGATTTCCTTGCGGTGGTGACGACCCTGTTTGTCGATCCGGCGGCGGAACCGCTCGGCCGATCCATCGCCTTCATCGGCGCGAAGGGCGGCGTCGGCTCCTCGACGATCGCCCACAATGTTGGCTGGACCATTGCTTCGACCTTCAAGACAGAGGTCATCATCGCCGACATGGACCTGCCCTACGGCACGGCCAACATCAATTTCGACCAGGATCCCGCCCAGGGTATGGCCGAGGCGGTGTTCTCGCCGGAGCGCATGGACGAGGTCTATCTGGATCGCCTGCTCGCGACCTGCGCCGACAATTTGTCGCTGCTCGCCGCTCCGTCGATGCTGGACAAGGTCTACGATTTCGAGGCGGAAGCCTTTTCGCAGCTTGTCGATGTCGCACAGCGCAGCGCGCCTGCCGTTGTGCTCGACATTCCCCATGTCTGGAATGGGTGGACCCGCACCACGCTGACCCGCGCCGACGAGATAGTGATTGTCGCCAGTCCCGACCTCGCCAATCTGCGCAACACGAAAAACCTGGTCGATTCGTTGCGGCGCGCACGTCCGAACGATTTCTCGCCGCGGCTGGTGATCAACATGGTCGGGATGCCGAAGCGACCAGAAATTTCGGCGCGCGATTTCGCCGAACCGCTCGGGATCGAGCCCGCTGCGATCCTGCCCTTTGACGCCGAATTGTTCGGTAATGCCGCCAACAATGGGCGAATGCTGGCGGAGACCAACGCCAAGAGCCCGTCGGTGCAGCAGATCGCCGCATTGGCGCGCGCGGTCACCGGCCGAGGCGAAATCCGCAAGCAGGCGAAAGCGGGGCTTTCGGGCATCCTGAACCGCCTGAAGATCAAGAAGTAGGGACCCGTAAGCGGGAGCGAGTGCACGCGATGTTTGGCAAGCGAGGATCTGGTCCGACCCCTTCCGCTCCGGTTGGCGCAGCGGCGCTCGAAGCCGCGCCGGCCGCCCCGCCGCCGCAGGCGACGACAAGCGTCGTGACGGCTGCGCCGGCGGCCGTGGCGGCAAAGCCGCAGGAGAAGGCTGTGGCGATGGCGGCAGCGCCTGCGCCGGCCGCCGCGCCGGCGCCGCGAAGGTCCAAGACCGAGAACTACTACGACACCAAGAGCCAAGTGTTCTCGGCGCTGATCGACACGATTGACCTGTCGCAATTGTCGAAGCTCGATTCCGACAGCGCGCGCGAGGAAATCCGCGACATCGTCAACGACATCATCGCGATCAAGAACTTCGCGATGTCGATCGCCGAGCAGGAGGAACTGCTCGACGACATCTGTAACGATGTCCTGGGTTACGGCCCGCTCGAACCGTTGCTGGCACGCGATGATATCGCAGACATCATGGTCAACGGTTCCAACCGCACCTATATCGAAGTTAGCGGCAAGGTGCAGGAAACCGACATCCGGTTCCGTGACAACCAACAGCTGTTGAACATCTGCCAGCGCATCGTCAGCCAGGTCGGCCGGCGTGTCGATGAATCCTCGCCGATCTGCGACGCGCGCCTTCCCGATGGCAGCCGTGTCAACGTCATCGCCCCGCCGCTCGCGATCGACGGCACGGCGCGGACGATCCGCAAGTTCAAGAAGGACAAGCTGACGCTCGACCAGCTTGTCCGGTTCGGCGCCATTTCACCCGAAGGCGCGACGATTCTCCAGATCATCGGCCGCGTGCGCTGCAACATCATCATTTCGGGCGGTACCGGTTCCGGCAAGACAACGCTGCTGAACTGCCTGACCAACTACATCGACAAGGATGAGCGCGTCATCACCTGCGAGGACTCGGCTGAACTGCAGCTGCAACAGCCGCACGTTGTTCGTCTCGAAACCCGCCCGCCGAACATCGAGGGCGAGGGTGAGATCACGATGCGCGACCTGGTCAAGAACTGCCTGCGCATGCGTCCAGAGCGGATTATTGTCGGCGAAGTGCGCGGACCCGAGGTGTTCGACCTGTTGCAGGCGATGAACACCGGCCATGACGGCTCGATGGGCACCATCCACTCCAACAGCCCGCGCGAATGCCTCAACCGCGTCGAATCGATGATCGCCATGGGCGGCTTCACCTTGCCGCAGAAGACAGTGCGCGAAATCATCGTCGGTTCGGTCGATGTCATCATCCAGGCCGCACGCCTGCGTGACGGTTCGCGCCGCATCACGCACATCACCGAGGTGGTGGGCATGGAAGGCGACGTGATCATCACCCAGGATCTCATGACCTACTCGATGTCGGGTGAGGACGCGTCGGGCAAGATCATCGGCAAGCATACCTCAACCGGCGTCGGCCGGCCCGCCTTCTGGGACCGGGCGCGCTACTTCGGCGAGGAACAGCGTCTGGCGGCTGCGCTCGACGCGATGGAGACGTCCACGGATTAACCAATCCTTGGGACAGTTCGGGGAAGCGAGGGCATGTTCGGAATCAGCCTCAACACCATCGCGTTCATGCTTTCAATGGGCTTCGCGACCGCCGCGCTGCTCTACGTCATTCTTTTCGACCGCATCGAACGCGAGCGCAACGCGAGCCGGCGTATCAAGGAAGTCAAGCTGGCGGCGACCGATTCGCTGACCGTAAAGGCCACCCGTGACAAGGCGGCCGAGATGCAGAAGCGTCGGCGCAATGTCCAGGAATCGTTGAAGGATCTCGACGACCGGCAGAAGGACCGCGACAAGAACCTGAAGAACCCGCCGCTGAAGCGACAGATCGCCCAGGCAGGGCTGAAGCTTGACGTCAAGACATTCTACCTGGTCTCGATGGTCTCGGGGGTTCTCGTCGCCGGCGTCTTCTTCATTCTCCAGGCGCCCCTGCTTTTCATTCCGGCAGCGTTCTTTGCTGCATCGTTCGGCTTGCCGCGCTGGTTCATCGGCTTCATGCGCAAGCGCCGCATCGCGAAATTCCTGAACGAGTTTCCCAACGCCATCGACGTCATCGTGCGCGCAATCAAGTCCGGCCTGCCGCTCAATGACGGTTTGCGGCTGATCGCCAACGAGGCGGCGGAGCCTGTGCGGTCCGAGTTCCGCCGGGTCGTCGAAGCGCAACAGCTTGGCGTCTCCACCCCTGAGAGTCTGTCCGGAAACAAGGCATTTATTTACAGAGCCTTCTGACCATCATGCGA